>JAZOWM010000110.1:0-45714 GCA_045659225.1 Alistipes sp. | reverse complement strand
GACATTGGCTTACCCTCCTTGTATCGCAACATAAGGTTGGGGTAGTAGAAGGGTGATTCTACATTGTTGATGTTGGCGAAGATAAGGTCGTTATTCGGAGTCTTTGCCGCTGCCGACAAAACTACGAATAGAGCAGTAACTATTGTTAAAATACGCTTCATATCGACCTATTAACGCTTTTGCTACTATTTTTCGTACTCCGCAATCAATCTTTTTGTCTTCTCCAAGAGGTTTACGCTACCTGGAACAAGTGGCAGACGCATAGTGTTGGAGCAAACCTCCTTTGCATAGAGAAGAGTCTTAATACCTACTGGATTACCCTCCTCGAAGAGTGCAGATATAATGCCATCAAAGGCGTGCAACTTCTCGTCAGCCTCCTCTGTCTTACCCTCCAATGCAAGGCGAACGAACTCCTTTGTCTCGGCAGGGTAACCATTTGCCAATACCGAAATTACGCCATCGCCTCCGAGTTTTACAATATCTACGGTCAAGCCATCATCGCCCGAAATGAGGAGAAAATCGCTTGGGAGTAGCTCTTTGATGCGAGCCATTTGCGCCAAGTCACCCGAAGCCTCCTTTACGCCAATTACATTCTCGCAATCGGCTGCAATGCGAGCGATTGTCTCGGGAGTCATATTTACGCCTGTTCTGCCCGGAATGTTGTAGAGCATAACTGGCAGTGGCGAAGCCTCGGCAATAGCCTTGAAGTGCTGGTATAAACCCTCCTGATTAGGCTTGTTGTAGTACGGATTGACGCTCAATACGGCATCATAGCCCGACAAATCCCAAGTGCGGAGCGTGGCGATTACATCGTGAGTGCAATTTCCGCCAACGCCAACCATCAAATGCACTCGACCTGCCACACGCTCACGCACGAAGCGGATAAGAGCCTTGCGCTCATCTTTGGTGAGGGTTGGAGTCTCGCCCGTAGTACCGAGTACGAGGATGTAATCAACACCTCCAGCCACGAGGTTGTCAACAATGCGTGCAACTGCCGCAAAATCTACTGCACCATTCTCCATAAATGGGGTGATGAGTGCAACTCCTAATCCCTTGAAAATATATCTATTCATATCCTTTATTCTCTAAAACAGGCTTCCCTGTACAATGGTTTCTTCTCTCTTCTCCTCCTCTGTAGTAGTAACGGTTTGAGGCGTGTTGTTATTTTGATTTTCTCCGCCGATAAGAGTGATAAAATCACTCTCCGAGAGAATTTTCACTCCCAACTTCTCCGCCTTTTGCAACTTGGCAGGTCCCATATTCTCGCCCGCCACGATAAAATCGGTATTTGCCGATACGCCCGATTGGTTTTTACCTCCGTGCAACTCGATCAACTCCTTCAACTCGTCTCGAGTGTGGTCGAGAAATTTTCCAGAAATAACGATGTTCTTGCCCTCCAAGCAGTTCGATTGCAACACCTTTGCCTCCTCCTCGAACTGCAAACCTGCCGTGCGCAAACGCTCTATGATAGCGAGGTTCTTCTCATCTGCAAAATACTCCAAAATTGCATCAGCAATCTTGTCGCCCACCTCCTCCGCTTCGAGCAACTGTTCTTTGGTTGCCGACATAACTGCGTCAAGAGTCTTGAAGTGTGCTGCGAGATACTTTGCGGTTGTCTCGCCCACAAAGCGAATGCCCAAGCCGAACAAAACTCGTGCAAATGGCACATCCTTCGATGCGTTGATGCTACGAATGATATTGTCTGCCGACTTCTCGCCCAGGCGAGGAAGAACTGCCAAATCAACAGCCTTCAAGTCGTAGATGTCGGCAATGTTGTTCAAGAGTCCGCTCTCGTGCAACAACTCGACAGTCTCGTTACCCAAGCCGTCAATATCGAGCGCCTTACGGCGGATGAAGTGAACTATGCGACCAAGAATCTGAGGTCGGCAACCACCCTGATTAGGGCAGTAGTGCTTCGCCTCACCCTCGTAGCGTACGAGTTCTGCACCGCATTCAGGGCATACAGTTATATATTGAAATGGCTTACTCTCGGCACTGCGCTCGGATAGTTCCACCTCGGTAATCTTTGGTATAATCTCTCCGCCCTTCTCCACATAGACCATATCGCCAAGGCGGATATCCAACAATTCAATCTGCTCGGCATTGTGGAGTGTCGCACGCTTGACGACCGTACCTGCCAACAATACAGGTTCGAGGTTTGCCACTGGGGTAATAGCTCCCGTGCGACCAATCTGAAAATCTACGCTTACCAAGCGAGTCAATGCCTGCTCCGCCTTAAATTTGTATGCCACAGCCCAACGAGGCGACTTGCTCGTAAAGCCCAAGCGGCGGCGTTTAGCAAAATCGTTGACCTTGATTACTACGCCATCGGTAGGGAATGGTAGTTCCTTGCGGGCAGTGTCCCAATACTCGATGAAGGCGCGTACCTCCTCTGCTGAACGACATATGCGAGCGTGCTCCGATACTTTGAATCCCCAGCGGCGAGCCGACTCCAAAGCCTCCCAATGGGTTGAGAATGGCAGCTCGCGCGATGCAATCTGGTAGAGAGTGCAGTCCAAGCCGCGCTTCGCCACAATCGAAGATTGCTGTTGCTTGAGTGTTCCTGCCGCAGCATTTCGAGGGTTAGCAAAGAGTTGTTCTCCCGCAGCCTCTCGCTCCGAGTTTAGGCGGTCAAACGATGCATAAGGCATAAATATCTCGCCACGAATCTCGAATTCGGCAGGGTAGTCACCCGTTAAGGTTAAAGGAATGGAACCGATAGTGCGGACATTAGCTGTTACATCATCGCCACTCTCGCCATCGCCACGAGTTACGGCGCGCACAAGGCGACCATTGTCGTAGGTGAGCGATATGGCTGTACCATCAAATTTCAATTCGCAGACAAACTCCGTCTCACCCTCCTCCTTCTCGATGCGATTGATAAACTCACCCAACTCCTCCATAGAGTAGGTGTTCGAGAGCGAGAGCATAGGGTAGCGGTGCTTTACATTTTGGAACTCGGAAGTTTTGTCGCTACCGACACGCATAGTTGGCGAGTTCTCGTCAGCGTATTCGGGGTATGACTGCTCCAACTCGATAAGACGATGCATCATCTGATCGAACTCGAAATCGGAAATTTCGGGTGCATTTTCCACATAATACTTGCGATTATGGTGGTGTAGTGCATCGCGCAAGGCGATTATTTCATCGTATATCGATAAAGCCATACCTATTTCTATATAAATATCGCGTAAAGGTACGACTAATTTTTGAATTGTTGAAAAAAAAGGTTGATAAAATTTGCCACACTCATTTCCTTGCCATATATTTGCGACAAGTTTAATGTAAAACCAAACAGAGAATATATATGGCACCAAGCGCTAAAAAGAGATTAGTTACAAGTTTTAACAATTTGGCTCCCGATTTGCAGGAGGCTGTGAAGGCTGCATACCCAACTGGTTTCGCTGATTTTATGATGCGTATCCCTAAGCCAAACGGAGAGTTTTTCTTTGCAGTACCTTTCGAGACCGAGGAGATTAGCTACCTTGTGAAGATTGATGTGAAGATTGACGATGCATCTCACGAGGAGGATGATCGCGACTACTACGATGACGATTTGAAGGGTGCTGACGAGTTGGCAAACGAAGATTCGGATGACGATGAGCCAGCCGACAATTCCGATTTCGATATCTAATAGATAAATCACTCTCACAAATTAAAAAAAAAGAAACGCCACGATTTCGTGGCGTTTTGCTTTTGAGATATGTGATGAGAATTAGTATTGCTCCTTCTCGTTAGGGAAGTCACACGACTTTACATCCTCCACATAGTGCGAAATAGCCTCAGTCATAACAGTATGAAGGTCGGCATAGCGGCGTAAGAAACGTGGTGAAAAGCCCTTGTTGATGCCAAGCATATCGTGTACAACAAGCACCTGACCATCGCAAGCTCCACCTGCTCCGATACCGATTGTAGGAATCGACAACTCCTTCGATACGCGCTCTGCCAATGCTGCAGGAATCTTCTCCAAGACAATAGCGAAGCAACCTGCCTCCTCCAACAACTTGGCATCGCGCACCAACTTCTCTGCCTCGGCCTCCTCCTTAGCGCGAACGCTGTATGTTCCGAACTTGTGGATAGACTGCGGAGTGAGTCCGAGGTGTCCCATAACTGGAATACCAGCCGCTAAAATACGCTTTACCGAGTCGAGAATCTCCTCGCCACCCTCCATCTTTACAGAGTCGGCACCCGTCTCCTTCATAATGCGGATAGCCGAGTCGAGTGCGGCTTGCGAGTCGCTCTGATAAGTACCAAAAGGCATATCGCACACCACCAATGCACGCTCTACAGCACGCACAACAGATGATGCGTGATAAATCATTTGGTCGAGTGTGATAGGTAGGGTAGTCTCCCAACCTGCCATAACATTTGCTGCCGAATCGCCAACGAGGATTACATCCACGCCTGCGCCATCGACAATCTTCGCCATCGAATAGTCGTAAGAGGTGAGCATCGAAATCTTCTCGCCTCTATCCTTCATCTCCTTGAGTCGCAATGTGGTAACGGCTCTTACTTTGCTCTCTACAGACATAATTCAAAGTGTTATACGTGACGCAAAATCTCGTCCAAGCCGTTGAAGTGATTTTTGTAGTCCTCCAACGAGCGCTGGATAACCTCGTAGGCCTCCTCGCGACCAAATACGTGGGTAATCTCCACCTTCTTCTGCGATTCCGAATCTGGCATATCCTTATAGGTGAGGAAGTAGTGCTTCAAGCGGTTGATGATAGCCTTTGGAAGCTCCGAAATATCGTTGTAACCACTATATGTTACATCGTGACGAAGAACAGCGATAATCTTATCGTCAGCCTCGTTACCGTCCAACATACGAAATCCTCCGATAGGACGAACGTTTACGATGATATCGCCGTGAGCAACATCGCGCTCGGTCAATACGCAAATATCGAGTGGGTCACCGTCACCAACGATGTCGGTACGGCCTGTCTGCTGCATACAATACTCCGCTACGCTCTCGCCGCAAAAGCTCTGAGGAACAAAGCCGTAGAGGGCAGGAATAACATTTGAGTATTTCTGTGGACGATCGATTTTGAGATAACCGCTAACCTTGTCCAACTCATATTTTACAGTATCGGTAGGTACAATCTCGATAAAGGCGGTAATCACCTCGGGAGCCTTCTTACCAACCTCGATACCATGCCAAGGGTGCGACTTGTAGCGCAAGCCCATCAATCTTGCGATAGGGTCATTAATCTTGTTTCCCATAATTATATTGTTTTGTTGTTTCCTAACTAATCGTGTCGCAAATGTAGTAATTATATTGTTATGTTATACATTTTGCCCCTAAAAACGCAGTTTAGTCGAGCTTAAAGGTTACTTTTGGCGATTTGCCCTTGCCGTAGAACATATTTGTAGGGGTTATCTCCAACTCTTTGGTTCCCTTGCGAACGTTCAATACTGTAGCCGATAGACCATACACTGCACCTTCGCGCTTGCCCTCCCAACGAATAGAATATGGCAACGACGAGTGGTTTGTAACCTTCACTTTGAGCACCTTGCTTGTCTCGCCTACAATCTCTACCGATACACTTGCGCGGAAAAGCTCTGTGAGCAGATCCTCACGACCAATAAGCATATTGGCGTGGTAGGCTATTGTGCGGCGATCCTTCAATGCCTTGTGAATAGACTTTTCGTCGCAGTTCTTTGCCAGGATGAGAGTCATATTGCGGAAGTAATCCTTACCAGCATCGGGGTAGCGGAGCGCAACTAGGTTGTGAGCATCCGAGTTTGCAAACGGTGCATATCCTCCCTCCATACAGTAGTTGAAGAGTCGCTCGTAATAGCTACGATTATTCGCCAACTCCATACCGTCAATTAAGCCCTTTGCATAGAAATCTTCGCAATGCTCCGGCATAGTGCTCTTGGTGTTCTTGCGGTACTGTGGGTGATTGTGGAAGATGAATGCACCCTGGCTACGGGCATTACGAATTGTGGTTTCGAGATTAGGGTCGTAGAGCTTGTTGTTGTCGGTGGTAAATATGGCGTTGTAGTCGCCCAACTTACCGCGAGTAATCTCCACGCCACGAATAACCATCAAGCCAAGTTCATCGGCCTTCGCTTTTGCTCTATCGTAGCCCACATTGAAATCTACAAGCAGACCCCTCTCGTCAGGCGAAGTGTTGAGAACATTGGTATTTACAGCTTTACCCTCACTGCGCAGATCCTCGCGGATATAGTTGCCCATATACTGGAACATGTCGCGCTCGATACGACGATACTCCATGGGGTCGGTAATTGCGATAATGTCGAGTCCGTCGGCCCACGCCTCGCTTACTCGAATAGATGGTGTTACATCTCCGTCAGAGTAGATGGTGTGAAGGTGCAAATCAGCCTTGTAGATGTTGTAGCCATTTACCTTTGGCAGAATAATCTCGTTGCGCTGATCGCGTGTCTTGCTGAATATCTTGCGCACTGCACTTAATTGAGCTGTCGCCGCAGTTGATATGGTTATAGCAAATGTGATAAATAACAGTAATTTACCTCGCTTCATCTTCTCCGTTGTTTGATAGGATTATTTGATTTTTGTAACCTTTGTAGGTTTCAATACCGCCGCATGAGCTGCCTTCTGAGCCATGAGTGCGTCGTTTTCGCTTACCCACTTAGGCTTGTAGCTATTGCCTACAACCGACTTGCCGAGCAATACCTCGCATAGGGTACAAGCGCCTAAGTAGCGAGCAATCTTCTTGTCGAGGTGGTATCCGTCGCGAGTCAAAGCGTCGCCAAAGTAGGTGCGGCCATTCTGAATGGCTGTGCCATTTGGTACGAGGGCGTAGAAGTCGTATTTGTTGTCGTTGAAAACCTTGTCGTAGGTCTTGACTATCGCCTTGTACATCTTTGCCTGATCGTAATCGTAGATAGCAAAATTCTGATGCATCGAGTCGCTCTGGTAAGCCCAAGTCTGCATAAGCAGGAACTTGACATTGCTCGACACCTCGGCGCGGAGACGCTTCATATATTCAGGCAAGAACTTCTCGAACGAAAGATGCAAACCTCCAAAACTACTAACCTGCTGTACCATAATATAGTCCCAAGGCTCATCTGTCAAGCCATACTGAATAGAGCTCTTGGGGCGAGTGACTTTCTTTCCGTCCTCCCCAATTTTGCGATAGGAGTAGGCCTCTTTCTCGCCTCGGAGATTGGTTAAGTGCTTTTGGATGCTGCAACCACCGATGTAGAGGTGGCCAATAATGAGGGTTTTTCCCTCGGCCTTGCCTAATTCGTGAAGGTGCTGCTCTACAATATCCTGCGAGAAGCTGTTGCCGATAGCGAGAACTCGAATAACATCCTGTGCAAGGGCTGTAGTTGCACTTATGAAGATGACGAATAGTAAAATAAATAATTTTTTCATGAGTTATTTGTGAATTAGTAGCGTCGATTTATCACCTTGCCTCTCTGTCAAGGCTTCCTTGCGAGGTTGTTGTCGCGGTAATCTACGAACTTGTCGGACTCGTAACGATTTCCGAAACGGTCTGTTGCAACAACCTTAACCTTGGCATTCTTGTTCTTGAGCTTGTATTTGTACATATGGGTGTTGGCACTCCAGCTACCATTGCTTGGCTTGTTCTCCTTTGTGCTAAATTTGTCGAGCACTCCCATATGGAAACCTACAACCCACATATCGTTAGCAGCCTCTACTTTATCCTTGATGCGGCGAGGGTCCTCGAAGGTGTAGCTACCAACCAACTCGGATTTATATGTGGCCGATGTGTCGGTAATCTTCTTCATATCGCCTGAGTATTCGTCATCTTCGTATACCGAGATCTTCCACTTCGAGTCGGCATTGAAGACATTTGCAAGAATAACATTCTCGCCAAAGTTGAACGAGTAGTAGCCCTCTACGCCATTCTTATTGTCGTCAATCTTGGCTCCTGTGATAGCGTTACCACGATAGAGTCGCATCTGGTAGTCGCGCTTGTTCATACCCTCATTGTAGCCCATATAATACCACTCCGAGAAACCTGTGTCTCCGCCAACAAACACTGAGAATCCGTTTGGTGTACCGTCACCACACACATTTGATGCCCACCAAGTACCACATACGGTACCCACATTGTGCTCGTAGATATTGATTCCCGAAGACGGCTCCTCGTTTCGGTTGATGTGGGTGTGTCCCGAGATGATGTGTGCCTCCTGGAACTCGTTGAGAAGTTTGTGTACATCGCCTGTATGGTTAATCTTGCTTGTTCTGTGTCCGTGGAGTTGGATGTGTACACACAAAACTACGGTCTTTGTCTTTGGTACTACAGCAAGATCCTGCTTGAGCCACTCGTATTGGCTGTCGAGGAAGCCAGGATCGTAGTCAGCCATCGAAGTTTGCGAATTGTAGACGATGTCGCGCATACCTACAATGTGGACATTTCCTCGGTTGAACGAGTAGTTGATTGGCCCATATACGCTCTCGAATGTTCGTTGTGCTTTGATGTTGTAGGTGCTACTATGCGAATCGGCTTCGACAGGGCTGTCGGCATCGTAGTAGTTGGCATCGTGGTTACCCATAACCTGATAGACTGGCATGCCGATGTGTTTGTAGTTCATAGCACTACGCATCTTCTCGCGGAAAGCCTCGCTGTTGCTGCCGCTCGAATTCGAAATGATGTCGCCTAAGGTGATTCCGTAGCAAGGCATATCCAATGATTTCGCATATTCGGCTATACCAGGCACGGCCTGTTTCTTGAAACGATTAAGTTTTGTCTCGGATGATACTTGCGGATCTCCAAGTCCGAAGAGTGCAAACTTCTTCTCAATGCCACCCTCCATCTTTCGCAACGAGAAGTTGTACTCCCTGACATCGGATGTACGGCGAGTGAAGAACTTTGGCAAACCATTGCCTCCCACTGTGATTTTATACTCGGCAGGCAGGGAGTAGAAGATGTAGTATGAATCCTTGTGAGGCTCCATATGATAGAATCCCTCTTTGTCGGTAACTACAACTTGGAAACCATCGCTCACAGCAACACCTTCGATGGCGTTGTTGGTATCCTTGTCGATGATATAACCATAGACGTGGTTGTTTGGAATCTCTATCTTTTGGATGATTTTGAGATTGTCAAAGCATACCTGTCGAACCTTGTCATTTGTGGTTATCTCGAAGTGACAATCGCTGGAGACCTTATCTATGTTGAACTCGTAGTGTTGCCACTTCGGAGTCGCAGTAACCGCCTCGATAAAGATGCTCTTGCTCCACAACTTCGAGCCATCGCCTTTAACGATAGAGGCAGTTATCTCTCCGCTATCATTAGAGGCACTCGGAGTGTACATACACACGTCAAAACTGAGGGTGGTAGAGACCTTCTCCCCCTCGCCAATGGTTGCAGAGAAATTTGGAGATTTGAGAGTTGTGGTTTCCGAAGATGCTTTGCCTAACTTTACATATCCAGGACGAATATAGATACTACCTTTGGTTCCGTCCCAGCCAGTTACGCCGAGTAGTCTCTTGAGGTTTTGATTGCCATAGAGAAGCTGACCGCCCTCATCTCCAACCCTTTCGGCGGTGTGACACTTCTCTATACTCTCCGCAAGAGTTGTTGGCGAGTAGTAGCCAATATTCTTTTCGGTCTCGCTATCAAGGCGTATACCGCACGCCGAGTTGATGTAGTCGTATCCCCAGCACAACTTGTCGAAATCTTGCACCAAGATAATACGTCTTGTAATATTGTCCTCCAGGAGAACTTCGTACGGAATAGATCTATTGCCGTCAGAATCGACCACTACAATGTAGTAGCTGCTTGCGCTGTCGAGGAAAGGTACCGTAAAACGATGCTCCTTCGAGCTATCTGCACTATAGCGAAACTCATTGACTACGTTCGATAGACCGACATCGTTGTAGACTCGAATTTTGTAGTCCGATGAATTGCCAGTATTCTTTGGCCACGAAATTGTTACACTCTTGCTCGATACGGCAACTTGCGACACCGCAAATGAGTTCGATTGAGAATTGTTGGTGACTTCTTGCTTAAAACAACCTGTGAATATGGATGCAATAACCAAACAAGATAGGAGCGATATGAGCCTTCTATTTCTCATGTTTTTTAGTTTTGATTTGATAAATGTAGTATTAGTTGCACAAATTTATTAGTTTTTGCTATATTTGCAAAGAATTTACTGCAAAATTATATTTTGAAACTATGAAAACAGCTTGTGTGTTTCCGGGTCAAGGCGCGCAGTACAGCGGAATGGGAAAGGAACTCTATGAACAAAATGCAGAGGCGAAAGCTATGTTCGAGAAGGCAAATGAGCTTTTAGGGTTTAGAATAACCGATATAATGTTCGAGGGTAGTGCCGAGGATTTGAGACAAACAAAGGTTACCCAGCCTGCGGTATTTCTCCATTCGGTGGTGTTGGCAAAGGTGCTTGGTGTGGAGCCTGCGGCAGTTGCTGGTCACTCGCTCGGAGAGTTCTCGGCTTTGGTGGTTGCTGGAGCCTTATCGTTTGAGGATGGCTTGATGCTCGTAGCAAAGCGAGCTAAGGCTATGCAGATGGCGTGTGAGTTGGAGCAGGGAACAATGGCTGCGGTATTGGCGTTGCCCGATAGCACTATCGAGGAGGTTTGCGAGGGTGTTGAGGGCGTTGTGGTTGCTGCTAACTATAACTGTCCAGGACAGCTTGTTATCTCTGGCGCAGTCGATGCTGTAAATGAGGCTTGCGTAAAGTTGAAGGAGGCGGGTGCCCGCCGCGCTTTGGTGTTACCAGTGGGTGGCGCGTTTCACTCTCCTCTTATGGAGCCTGCTCGTAAGGAGTTGGCGGAGGCTATCGAAGCGGCTCATTTCAATGCGCCGATTTGTCCTATTTATCAGAATGTTGATGCTAAGCCACACACTTCGCCAGATGAAATAAAGCAGAATCTTATTGCTCAGTTGACAGCTCCAGTTCGCTGGACTCAAATCGTGGAGCAGATGGTGGCAGATGGTTTTACGGACTATCTCGAGCTTGGTCCTGGAACGGTGTTGCAGGGGTTAATTCGTAAAATTTCGTCAAGCGTAGAGGTTGAGAGTAAAGGTACTTTTTGAAAAATATCACTATTTTTTGAAAAATTTTTAACAAAGGCGGAGGTTTTTCGCCTTTTTTTATTATCTTTGCGTTAGGTTAAACAAAAATGATTGACAGAAGATGAGCTCATTGATAGATTTTTTCAATAATCAAGCAACCGATAAAGGTCTCTCTCACAAGAATAATTTGTTGAAGCGTAATATTATTGCCTATATGGCTATAAATGGGGAAGTTACGCTTGCAGAGCTGACCAAGGAGCTAAAGATAAGTGTACCGACTATCACCAAACTTGTACAGGAGTTGGTCGATGAGAATATTGTATCGGATTTGGGTAAGGTCGAGACGCAGGGTGGTCGCCGTCCAAATGTCTTTGGCTTGACCTGCTCGACTCTCTACTTTGCGGGTGTTCACGTAGGTCGTGATAGAATGACTTGTGTGATTACCGATTTGCAGAATAACTTGGTCTACGAGGTTGTCTACGATGATTTCGAATTGGTGGATAGGGAGTCTTGTCTGGATCAAATCTGCGACAATATCAAAAAATTCCTCGATGAGTGCGGATTCGATCGTTCGAAGATTCTCGGTTTGGGCGTCTGCATCGTAGGACGAGTGAATACTTCGGAGGGCCGTTCGTTTCACTACTTTACATCATTTGATGAGTCGTTACGCGAGATTATCGAAAGTAGGGTAGGCTTGCGTGTGCTTGTGGAGAATGATACCCGCGCTCGTTGCTATGCCGAGTACAACTTCTCGCGCTCTAAGTCGGAGAGTAACGTCATCTACTTGCATCTTGGATTGGGTGTTGCGATTGGTATCGTGAGCGATGGAAAGCTCTACTATGGTAAGAATGGTTTTGCAGGCGAGTTTGGTCACATTCCATTCTTTAACAACGAGAAGATCTGCTTCTGCGGTAAGAAGGGATGCCTCGAGACCGAGGTTTCGGGTATCGCCATTGAGGAGAAGATGAACGAGTTGGTTCGTAATGGTGCAAATACAATTCTTCGTAAACGTTATGAGGCGAAGGAGCAGATTCATATAAACGATATTGTAAATGCTGCTCGCAATGATGATAACCTCTCGATTGAGCTTATCGAGGAGGCTGGCGAGAAGGTCGGCAAGGCTGTGGCATTCCTCATCAATATATTTAACCCTGAGAGTGTTATTGTGGGAGGTAACTTAGCTGCTGCAGGCGACTATATAATGTTGCCATTAAAGTCTGCAACAAACAAATACTCTTTGAGCTTGGTATATAAGGATACCAAATTCCGCGTATCGAAGATGGAGGCTAACGCCAATGCTTGGGGCGTAGCAATGCTGATGCGCAATATGGTTATTGGATTGTAAACTGTTCCTAAATGCGAGTTCGTATCGAGGGCGAAAAAGTGTTATTGCGGAGTGTCGATTTCTCGGATGTCGACACTCTGCTTTTATGGGAAAACTCCAAGGATGAACCACTATATGGCATCTTCGAGGAACGATATACCCGCAAAAATGTGGAGCTGTTTGTGATGTTGCAGATGCAATATACTCTCGAACAGACCGAGCAGATGCGACTAATGATTTGTTCGCACGAGGGTGAGCGATTGGGCTCTATAGATCTCTCCGAATATGACGAGCGAAAGGCTTTTGTCTCTATATTGATTTTTGATTCATATAATCGCCGTAAAGGCTTTGCCGAAAATGCATTGCGACTTGTAGTGGAGTATGCAAAATCGCTTGGTATGCGCTCTCTCTATGCCACTATATTTCCAAATAATGAGCCCAGTATCTCACTGTTCGAAAAGGTGGGTTTCGAGTCGCAAGGAGCTATGCTCTATCGTTTGCGATTGAGGCGATAGTCTATCTCCGTTTTGAATTATTTTGTCTTTTTTGTGGTTGTTTTGGCGCAAGGTGTGGCGAATTGCGAAAAATAGATTACCTTTGCAACCAAAATAACGAAATAATATATAAGTATGAGAAATTTTAATAGCGATTCATCGTCTGCCCTTTCGCGCTTTGCTAAGGATAAGCGTTTGCGCACCACAAAGACGAAAGATGAGAGACGAGAGACGAGAGAGAATAGAGGAGGCGAGCGTCCAAAACGTGCTTCGTTCAACCCTAACTTCACAGACGACAATCGTCCAAAGCGTGACGGTTTCAAGGCTAAGGGTTCTAAGTTCGAGAGCAAGGGCGAGAACCGTAACGAGCGCACCTTCAAGGGAAAGAACGAAAACTTCAAGAAGAATGAAGGTTTCAAGAAGAGTGAGGGCTTCAATAAGGGTGGTCGTAAGCCATTTGGTAAGAGCGAGGGAGGCTTCAAAGGCAAGGGTAAACCTGCAACTGAGCGTAGCTATCCAAAGTATAACCCTAACAAGGTTACTGGTGAGATTCGTTTGAACCGCTTTGTGGCACAGTCGGGACTCTGCTCTCGCCGTGAGGCTGATGACTTTATCGCAGCAGGCTTGGTGAGCGTGAATGGCGTTATCGTAACCGAGCTCGGAACAAAGGTATGGCCGACAGATGTCGTGAAGTTCAACGATGAGCGTTTACAGGGCGAGAAGAATGTATATCTCGTGCTGAACAAGCCAAAGGGCTATGTTACAACCCTCGAAGATGACCACGCCGAGAAGACCGTTATGGAGTTGGTGCAGAATGCTTGCAAGGAACGCATCTACCCAGTTGGTCGCCTCGATAAGAACTCGTTGGGATTGTTGCTCTTCACTAACGATGGCGACATTACCCGTCAGCTGACTCACCCATCGTTGCGTAAGAAGAAGATCTATGAGGTAACTCTCGATAAGGCGCTTACTCGCGCTGATTTAGAGCAACTTGCTGAGGGTATCACCCTCGAGGATGGCGATATCTTCTTCGATGAGATTTCCTATATCAAGGATGATAAAAAGTCGGTGGGCGTAGAGATTCACTCGGGCCGTAACCGTATCGTGCGCCGTATGTTCGAGCACCTTGGCTACAAGGTTACCAAGCTCGATCGTGTCTATTACGCAGGTCTTACAAAGAAGAATTTGAAGCGCGGTGCTTGGCGATTCCTCACTTCAGACGAGGTGGCACGCCTCAAAGCAGGACGCTACGAATAAAACGGAAAACGGAGAACGGAAAACTATTAGGAGCGAGAGAAATCTCGCTCTTTTTTGTGCGTTTCGGAATAAATTTCTAACTTTGTAAATTAGAAAATCTGTAAAATAATAAATACTATGAAGAAACTAATTCTTTTATTGTCAGTGGTCGGAATGATTTTCACCGCTTGCCAAGGCGGACTCGACAATGAGGAGAACGGCGGCACGCCATCAATCCCGAAAATTGAACTCTCACAGCAAACCATTGATGTAGGGTATGAAGCTGCAACTTATTCTGTGTCGGTCACTTCGCCATACTCTTGGGAGGCAACGACAAAGAACGACTGGATTGTCATAGAGAGCGAAACAGGTATTGCCGGCGAGGAGGGATTGATATTCTCCACCAAACACAATGAGGAGGAGAAGGAGCGTAAGGGTACTATCACCCTCAAAAACACTGACTACAACCTTGTTGCAGAGTTGTATATTACGCAGAAGGCCTTTGTGCCTGCAATAATCATTGAGCCGGAGTCATTGGCATTTGCGGTTAAGGGTGGCACACAAGAGATTGCCATTACCGCAAACTTTAAGTGCGAATTCTCAAAAAATGCCAATTGGCTAACCATCGAAAAGAGCGAAAAGGGAATATCAGTTACAGTTCCAAACTATGTAGAGGTCGACGAGCGCACAGCCGAAATTACTATTTCAAATGAAAAATATGGCATTTCAAAAGTTGTAAAGGTTACGCAGGGTGCATTTGTGCCAGAATGGTCAGTTTCGCCAGAGTCATTGACATTTGCGGTTGAAGGTGGCACACAAGAGATTGCCATTACCGCAAACTTTGAGTACGAATTCTCAAAAAATGCCAATTGGCTAACCATCAAAAATAGTGAAAAGGGTATAAATATCACTACAACCACCAATACCAAATTTGAAGAGCGTACTGCCAAGATAACTATTTCAAATGAAAAATATGGCATTTCAAAAGCCATTACAATAACGCAAAAAGGAGTATCGGCAGAGTCTAAAAATGTAATACTCTATACATCATCTAATAGCAAGATTGTAAAACCGTATAAGAGTGATGTTTTTGGTGCAAATATTGTGTCAAATACATACAGCAATGGACAGGGTGTGATGATATTTGACGGCCCTATTAGTAAGATTGGAAGTGAGGCATTCGATAATTGCACTTCTCTGACAAGCGTTACAATACCTGATAGCGTTACTTCGATTGGAAATTATCCATTCGGAGGTTGTTCCTCGCTAAAGGCCTTTTATGGCAAATTCGCATCTGCGGATAATCGTTGTTTGATTGTTGATGGTATATTGAATTCATTTGCGCCTGCAGGATTAACTAAATATACAATTCCCAATAGCGTTACTTCGATTGGACATCAGGCATTCAGTAATTGCACCTCGCTGATAAGTGTTTCAATTCCCGATAACATTACAAATATTGGAAACAATGCATTTGCTGCTAGTGGCATTAAGGAATTGATATTACCACGAAGATTAACTTCGGTCTCATCAGAGATGTGTTATAATTGTAGAAGTTTGACAAGTATTACAATTCCTAATAGCGTTACTTCGATTGGAAAGTATGCATTCGGGCGTTGCACCTCGCTGACGAGTGTTACAATTCCTGATAGCGTTACTTCGATTGGAGAAAGTGCATTCTGGAATTGCACCTCGCTGACACGTATTACAATTCCCGATAGCGTTACTTCGATTGGAAAGGATACATTCTCTGGTTGCACCTCGCTGACAAGTGTTACAATTCCTGATAGCGTTACTTCGATTGGAAGTTCTGCATTCTATGGTTGCTACTCGCTGACAAGTGTTACAATTCCAAATAGCGTTACTTCGATTGGAAGTACTGCATTCTCTGGTTGCACTTCGCTGGCAAGTGTTACAATTCCAAATAGCGTTACTTCGATTGGAACTCAAGCATTCTTCGTCTGCAAAGGCGAGTTAATAATAAACAGTAAAATTATTGAGACCGACTATAGTTCTGATAATTATCCTTCTTATTACAGAGAGGGTTGGCTTGACGGTTGTGAATTTACAAAACTTACTATTGGCAACAATATCACAAAGATTGGAAAGTATGCATTCCATGAATGCCGCTCGCTGACAAGTGTAACAATTCCGGATAGCGTTACTTCGATTGGAAGTGAGGCATTCTCTTATTGCGCCTCACTGAAAAGTGTAACAATTCCTGATAGCATTACTTCGATTGGAGGTAATGCATTCGATAACACCTCGCTGACAGATACTTATGTAAATATAACCGATTTGGCAGTATACGCAACAAGTAATAATACACACCGTTTCCCTGGCAATAAGCATCTGTTAGTAAATGGCACAGAGATTACCAAGTTAGTAATTCCTGATAGCGTTACTTCGATTGGAAATAATGCATTCTGTAGTTGCAAGCTGACAAGTGTAACAATTCCTGATAGCGTTACTTCGATTGGATATCAGGCATTCTCTGGTTGCAGTAGCCTGGCAAGTGTAACAATCGGCAATAGCGTTACTTCGATTGGAAGTTCTGCATTCAGCGGTTGCACCTCGCTGAGAAGTGTTACAATCGGCAATAGCGTTACTTCGATTGGAAGTTCTGCATTCTATGATTGCTACTCGCTGAGAAGTGTCACAATTCCAAATAGCGTTACTTCGATTGGAAGTACTGCATTCTTTGGTTGCCTCGATCTGGATCTGGAACATGTCTATTGCAAGCCAACAACACCGCCACAAGGAGGTAGTGATATGTTCTACTGTGCTATAGCTTTTGGTGGTGTAACTGGACCTATTGGTTGTAAAATTTATGTGCCACGCAATTCGGTAAGTGCATATAAGTCGGCATCGGGTTGGAGCGATTACAAATCGTATATTGTTGGCTACGACTTCTAATTTTCCGGGGCTATTAGCCATTAAGCATTTAGAGCGAGAGAAATCTCGCTCTTTTTTTGATTATAGCTCCTTGTGGTAGGCCTCGCGGAAGGCGCCAGAGGTGAGGGTGATGCGACCGCAATGGATGTAGCCCATCTTCTTCAGTAGGGAGCGCATAGCGAGGTTGTCGCAGTGGGTATCGATGCGGATATCGTTTATGTCGCGTTCGGCGCACAGATCCTCTGTAAAGTGCAGAATCTCCTTGGCAATGCCCTTGCAGCGGCACTCGTTTGAGACCGCAATTCGATGCACTACGGCGTATGGTTTGGAGTTCAACCAACCCTTGCCTTTTATCTCCTTATAGGCCGGTTCGCCCTTAAACGATATTACAGCCGTAGCTACTACAACACCATCTAACTCAACGATATAGTTCTCATTATCTGAAATATCACTTGATATAATCTCGCAGGTAGGGTAGCCATCTTGCCACTGGTCAATCCCTTGCACTCGAAACCAGTTTTGGGCATCGGCAACCAACTCCATAATGCGCTCCAAATCTCCCTCCTCTCCCTTGCGGAAATGGAGATTTTTGCGAATGCCCTTGAGTTGACGATTAAGCTCTTTTTCGCGACCTGCGGTCACCTTATTGAGCAGGGCGTGAAACTCTGCAGAGTGGTTGTGGTGTACCGTATGACACAATTCGTGCAGCACCACAAACTCTTGCAAGTGCGTTGGCAATGTTATCAGAAATAGCGAAAGCGATAGGTTGTTTTGCGAGGTGCAACATCCCCATTTTGAGCGAGTTGCGCGAATAGTAACACGACCATATCGGAAATCATATTGTTGCGCCAATCGTTCAACCATCGCAGGCAAAATGCGTTTTGCCTCTCTGCGCATTGTCTCTATCTGCTCAGGCGAGTACTCCGCACCCTGCATCGCTCGTTCGGCAATCTTTTCGCGCATTTGCAATACCCACTCAACCTTCTCCTCCAAGAATCGCAAAGCTCGCGCTGTCGAAACAATACGCGGATAGGATAGTCGCACCTCGCCACTCGGCTTTACCGAGAGCGAAATGCGACTTGTGGTCCACCGTTGGCGCAATAAAACATCGCCAAGGCTAGGGTGCTTGTATATCTTATCCATTGATTTAGATAAGAGTGTCAAAATATTTAGTTGCCAATTCGTTGGCGAACAACCTCGTATATCATAATTGCAGCCGCAGCCGACACATTCAACGACTCGATTGCACCAATCATCGGGATAGCCAACTGCTCATCGCACAACTTCAATACCTCCTTCGAAATTCCATTCTCCTCCGAGCCCATAACAATCACAGTCGGCTTGGTTAAGTCGGCATCGTACATCAATTTGCGACTATGCTCGGTAGCTGCAACAATCTGGAAACCATCGGCCTGCAATGTCTTCAAAGTATTGCGAATTGAGCCTACTCGCGCCACTGGAATACGGGTTAAAGCACCGGCTGACGAGCGGATTGACTCGGCATTTACTGGCGCAGAGTTTTTCAAAGACGAGATTATGCCGTGAGCACCAGCGCACTCTGCCGAACGGGCAATACCGCCGAAATTACGCACATCGGTAACATTGTCGAATACAATAATAAGCGGAGTTTCGTCCTCGGGAACACGGTCCAAGATACCTTGCACCTCGACATACTCAATCGCAGCAATTACAGCCACCACGCCCTGATGGTTGCCACGAGTCATACGATTCAACTTCTCGACAGGCACCTCCTGGTAGTGGCGACGATGACGATAGCAGAGGTCTTTCAAATCCATCATCAACTGTCCTTCGGCACCCTTGCGAATATAAATTTTCCCAATCTGCTTGCCCGATTCGATAGCCTCGGCTACGGGGCGAATACCAAAAACGATATTTTCCATATTATTGTTGTTCAGTTATTTCCACTTCATACGACGCCTTCTCCCACTCGTGCATCAAGTGGTCGTAACGGCTCTTCAATTCATCATACGCCTTGTAATCCTCGGCATTATACTCTGTTGCTACGGCGAAACGAGCGTCATACTCGGCAGTCTTGGCCTCCACATCGGCTAACTCTGCCTCAATCATCTCCACATTCTTGCGAAGCTTGCGTAGTAACTTCTCCTGCTCCTTCTTCTGCTCGTAGGAGAGCTTGCCTGACGATGCCGGCTCACTCTTTGTTGCAGTTGCAACAGGTGCTTTACGCTCAATTTCGTGCAGATTTTCGAGTTTGCGCTTTTCGAGGAAGTAATAAATTCCACCAAGATATTCGCGTACACCGCCATCGCGGAATTCGTAGACCTTGTCGACTATGCCATCGAGGAACTCACGGTCGTGCGACACAACAACCACTGTTCCGTCAAACTTCTGCAGGGCGGTTTTAAGGATATCCTTCGAGCGCATATCCATATGGTTGGTAGGCTCGTCGAGGATTAAAAGATTGTGCGGTTCGAGCATCATACGCGCCATAGCCAAGCGAGAACGCTCGCCACCCGACAACACCTTTACCTTCTTATCGATATCCTCGCCTCGGAACAAAAATGCTCCCAAAATATCGCGCAATCGAGTACGAATATCACCCACAGCAACCCTATCGAGCGTGTCATAGACGGTGAAGTCGCCATTCATCAAATCGTCCTGATTCTGTGCATAGTAGCCAATGCTAACATTTGCGCCAATCTTAATCTCGCCCTCCGACTGTTCCAATTCGCCAATCAACATACGCGCAAAGGTGGTCTTACCCTCGCCATTGCGACCTACGAGAGCAATTTTGTCGCCCTTGTGAATGGTGAACTCCGCACCCGAGAAGACTCTGTGATCACCAAAGGTCTTACCCACGCCCTTGATGTCGGCGACAATCTGTCCCGAACGTGGTGCAGGCGGGAATTTGATATTGAGTGTTGCCAAATCCTCCTCCTCGACCTCTATGCGCTCTATCTTGTCGAGCTGCTTGATGCGAGATTGTACCTGATTAGACTTGGTAGGCTTATAGCGGAATTTTTCGATAAACTCCTCGCTCTTTTCGATAAGTCGTTGCTGATTTTGGTAGGCTGCCAACTGCTGAGCTCGGCGCTCGGCACGCAACTCCACAAAGTGCGAATATGGCACCTTGTAGTCATAAATCTTGCCCAACGAGAGTTCGATTGTGCGAGTAGTAACGTTATCAAGAAATGCCCTATCGTGCGAGATCAGAAGCACTGCACCATTGTAATTTTTGAGATACTCCTCCAACCACTGGATAGACTCGATATCGAGGTGGTTGGTCGGCTCATCGAGCAGAAATATCGAAGGTCGGCGCAAGAGTAACTTTGCCAACTCGATACGCATACGCCAACCGCCCGAGAACTCGCGTGTAGGCTTCTCAAACTCCTCGCGGCGAAATCCAAGTCCAAGCAAGGTCTTTTCGATGTCGGCATCGCGCGTGTCACCACCGAGGATATGGTAGCGATCGTTCGCATCGTTCAAGCGATGTAACAACTTCTCGTACTCCTCGCTCTCGTAGTCGGTGCGAGTTGCAATCTCGGCAGTCAAACGCTCAATCTCCGCCTCGATTGCTAATACCTCCTCGAAAGCCTTTGCGGTCTCGGCGAGTAGGGTAGTCGTATCTGCCACCTGCATCTGCTGTGGCAGGTAGCCTATTGTGCAGTCCGTAGTCTTGGTCACCGCACCCGAGGTAGGTTGCTGCAGACCTGCAATAAGTTTTAGAATTGTGGTTTTTCCCGCTCCGTTCTTGCCGACAAGGCCGATGCGCTCCTTCGGATTTACGAGGAACGAAATGCCATCAAAGAGTGTCCAGCCGCCAAAACTTACGGTGAGGTTATCTATAGAAATCATTATATACTTGCTAAATTAAAGCATATACAATATAGGCAATCAATCCTATAAGGCCAAACAAGAATAAAGTCGCAACAGTGAGCATAACTACTGATGCAATACGAGTCGCTAATGGCCACTCCTTAAATTTAGGATACTGAATACGATATTCGACAACTCTTTCAATTTCTGGTTCTTTATCTTCCATAGTTAAATTTTCTCTATGCGTTCAAAATATCAATTATCGCCTGCTCGGGATTCTCTGCGCCAAATACGGCTGAGCCTGCCACTATTATATCAACTCCAGCATCGAAAACCTCGCGGGCATTCTTCGCCGAAATGCCACCATCAATCTCGATCAAGCAGTTGTAACCCTTCTTGTCAATCTCCTTGCGTAATGCTCGCACCTTGTCGAGCGAATCGGGCATAAACGACTGACCGCCAAAGCCTGGCTCAACGCTCATCACCAAGACCATATCCAACTCCGAGAGGTAGTCGAAGATAGCCTCGGCAGGGGTTGCGGGCTTGAGACTCACACCAGCCTTTGCGCCTGCCGCCTTAATCTCGGCAATCGCAGCGTGAGGGTCGGCGCACGCTTCGTGGTGGAAGGTTACATAGTTGGCTCCCGCCTCCACAAAACGCTTTACATATTTCTCAGGCTCGACAATCATAAGGTGTACATCGAGCGGCTTTGCTGTAGCCTTACGCACAGGCTTCATCACCGGGAAACCGAACGAAATGTTTGGCACAAATACACCATCCATAACATCGATATGTACCCACTCTGCAGCGGAGCGGTCAACCATCTTAATATCGCGTTCGAGGTTGCCAAAATCTGCCGAAAGAATCGATGGCGATACTATTCTCATTCTTATATCTATATTTTTTGCAAAAATAGAAAAAAAAGTCGAAAGACGAAAGGTGAGAGTTCTAAAAAATTAAGAATTATTCAATTCTGCTTTTCTCTCTGCTGGGTGTCGAAAACGATACTCAAGAAGAAGTAGATTAAGGAACTTAAGGATAATAAGGAGTTTGAAAAGACGTATTCTTTCGTTATGTTCCATAAATTCTTTAATTTTATTAAACACTCTAAAATAATTTTGCATTTTGCATTCTGCATTATGAATTTTTTGTATCTTTGTTCCCATTAAGTAATAAATCACAATAAAAACATAAAATTATGGTTATTTTAGTATTGAATTGCGGTAGCTCATCTATTAAGTATCAGGTACTTGACGTAGAGGCTGCATCGCACAAGTTGCTCGCAAAGGGTATTGTAGATCGTATTGGTTTGCCAGAGGGCGACCTTGTACATAAGCCAGTAGGTAAGGAGAATTTCCACCTCCACCAGCCAATTGCTGACCACACAACTGGTATCAGCCTTGTATTGGAGGCGTTGACACACGCTGAGCACGGCGTTATCGCTTCGCTCGATGAGGTGAAGGCCGTAGGTCATCGTGTGGCTCACGGTGGCGAGTTCTTCGCTGATAGCGCAGTCGTTACCGAGGACGTTAAGGAGAAGATTCGTTCGTTGTTCGTTATCGCTCCGTTGCACAACCCTGCAAACTTGGAGGGCATCCTCTCGATTGAGAAGGTGTTGCCATCGGTACCACAGGTAGCGGTATTCGACACTTCGTTCCACCAGTCAATCCCTGCACGCAACTACTTGTATGCGCTCCCAATGGAGTATTACGACAAGTATCGTGTTCGCCGCTATGGTTTCCACGGCACAAGCCACAAGTTTGTAGCAAAGCGTGGTGCCGAGTTCTGCGGTCTCGACCTCGAGAATTCGAAGATTGTAACTTGCCACGTAGGTAATGGTGGTTCGGTAACTGCAGTTTTGAATGGTAAGTCGTACTGCACTTCGATGGGCTTCTCGCCAGTTGATGGTTTGATGATGGGTACTCGTTGTGGTGATGTTGACCCAAGCGCAGTGCTCTACATCGCCGAGAAGGAGGGTATGAATTTTGCCGAGATCAACACAATGATCAACAAGAAGTCGGGCGTAGAGGCTGTATCGGGCGTATCGAGCGATATGCGTGATATCGACGCTGCATACGAGGCTGGTAACGAGCGTGCAATTTTGGCTCGCGATATGTACTATGACCGTGTGAAGCAGTATGTTGGTAAGTACGCTGCATTGATGGGCGGTATCGATTTGCTTATCTTCACTGGTGGTGTAGGTGAGAACTCGAACGACTTGCGCCGTTGGGTGTCGCACAATATGGAGTTCCTCGGCATCGAGATTAACGATGAGATTAACGACAAGACTCGCGGTGTAGATACTATCCTCTCGACCGAGAATTCGAAGGTTAAGGTTGCGGTTATCGCAACTAACGAGGAGTTGGTTATCGCTCAGGATACTTACCGCTTAATTAACGCTTAGTTAGGATTTGAAGCTATGAAACATTTATCAGAAATAGTTGATGCTGCACGTGCGCGTGGTCGCAAGCGCCTGGCAGTAGCATATGGACAGGATGCTCACACAATTGAGGCCGTATATGATGCATATCAGGATGGTATCGTAGAGGCGACTCTCTTTGGCGACCAGGCGGTTATCGAGAAGACTTGCGCGGAGCTGAATATTGATTCATCGCTCTTCACTATCGTAAACGAGCCAAACCCAGCAAAGGCTGTTGCAGCGGCTGTTAAGGCTGTAGTATCGAACGAGGCTGACGTCTTGATGAAGGGCTTGGTTTCGACTGATGTATATATGCGTGGCATCTTGAATAAGGAGGCAGGCTTGTTCCCTCCAAAGGGTGTATTGAGCCACATCTCGGTATTTGAATGGGCAGGTTACCACAAGTTGCTCCTCGCATCTGATATTGCAGTGTTGCCATTGCCAGATTTGAAGCAGAAGCAGGCGCTTATCAAGTATATCGCACAAGTTGCAAAGACTCTCGAGATTGAGACTCCGAAGATTGCTTGCGTAGCTGCTATGGAGTTGGTTAATGCCAACATCCCAGCTATGGCAGAGGCTGCAATCCTCTCGAAGATGGCCGACCGCGGTCAGTTGGGCAATGTGATTGTTGACGGCCCATTGTCTCTCGATATCGCACTCTACAAGGAGGTTGCAGAGCATAAGAAGATTAAGGGCTCGGCAGTTGCTGGCGATGCAGATGCGCTGTTGTTCCCTAATATCGAGGCTGGAAATGTATTCTTCAAGAGCGTTTCGCACATCGGTGGTGGCGAGTTGGCTGCAATGGTTGTTGGTACCAACAAGCCTTGCGTATTGACATCGCGTGGTGATTCGGCTTTGTCGAAGAAGTATTCGATTGCACTCGCTTGCTTGTCAGCTAAGTAAAACAAAAGCTAATGGCTAATGGCCACCGCTGCGATTAAGCCGAGGGCAGAGGCTGCTTGCAGACTTTGCCGAGGCGAAGCAGTGAAGACCAAAGGTCAATGGCTAAAAGCTAATTATAAAAGTGAAACTTTTAATCTTAAACGGTCCTAACCTCAATTTGCAGGGTAGGCGAGATAAGTCGGTATATGGCGCGGAGACATTCGAGGAGTTTATTCCTCGACTCCGCACCATCTATCCCGCACATACTCTCGATTACGCGCAATCGAATATCGAGGGTGAGCTGATTGATGCTCTCCATAAGGCACAAGGAGAGTATGATGGCGTATTATTCAACGCAGGAGGTTATACTCACACCTCGGTGGCGTTGCGTGATGCCATAGATGCTATTTCGGTGCCAGTTGTCGAGATTCATATCTCGAATGTCTCGGCTCGTGAGGAGTTCCGTCACACCTCTTTGATTGGTGCAACCTGCATCGGAACTATCGCAGGCTTCGGTCTTGACTCCTATCGCTTGGGTGTCGAGGCTCTCCTTAACCGATAAATAGGCTTCAAAATATGAAGAATCGTCTTATCGACCAGGTAGCGAAAGGTGTAGCGTGGAGTACAGCCGAGAAGGTTTGCTCCATGCTTTTGCAAATGGTCGTAAGTATCGTTGTTGCACGATTGCTCGTACCAGAGGATTTCGGAGTGATGGCGATTTTGACATTCTTCACGGCGGTGGCGTTGGTCGTTGTCGATAGCGGTTTCTCGCAGACTCTGCTTCGTAAGGAGTCCCCAACAAACGATGATTATAAATCGGTTTTCGTATTCAACTTGGCGGTATCAGCCGTGTTGTATCTGCTTTTTGTGGCAGTTTCGCCACTCTTGGCTCGATACTACAATTTGGCGATAATCTCAAAGATTGCTCCCGTACTCTTTTTGCTCTTGCCGATAAATGCGCTCGGAATAATCCAAAACACCAAACTCTCACGAGAGTTTCGCTTTGGTGTGTTATCTCGTATAAATTTTTGTGCTTCGCTCGTGGCGGGTGCTGCTGCTATTGCTATTGCAGTATGCGGAGGTGGAGTGTGGGCATTGGTGGCACAACGCCTTACGATGATGGCAACAAAGTCGATGCTCTTGTGGTGGCGAGGCGGTTGGCGAGGTGAAGGTGCGTTCAATGGTTTGGCGTGGAGGGAGATGGCTCCATTCTCGTTTCGCCTGATGAGTACCGATATTGTTGCTGCGCTATATAATAATGTGGCGCAACTATTTATCGGAAAGGTCTATTCTGCCAATACGCTGGGTTTCTTCAATCAGGCGCAGAAAGTCAAGGATTTGACCGTGCAGTCGGCGGTACTCTCGGTGCAGACAGTTACATATCCTGCCTTGGCGAAGATTAAGGATGATGCCGAGAAGTTTGCCGAGAGCTTCCGCAAGGTGCTTTTAATAAATATTTTTGTTATGGCTCCTGTGTCGGTTGGCTTGTCGGCGGTGGCAAAGCCGTTGTTTGAGGTGTTGCTTGGCGAGAAGTGGTTGCCTACGGTGCTATATTTCGAGGTTATTGCATTGGCAGGAGTATTCTACCCTTTGGCGATGGTAGCCTACAATGTACTGAAAGTGCATAGCAACGGTGCGATAATATTCCGCTTGGAGTTGCTCAAAAAGGCGATAATGACTGCAGTCTTAGCATTTACCATTCCTCATTCGACAATGGCAATAGCGTGGGGCTTGGTGGCGATGACTATAGTGGAGTTTGTTGTTAATTTCGTGGCTACAAGACGTTATACCTCGCTTTCGTGGTGGCAGATGGTGCGAACATTGCTGCCTTCGTTGGCTATTACTGCGCTGATGTATGTTGCAGTTAGGACTGTAGGGTACTTCGCTGTACCGCTTGCTCCTATTTGGATGCTACTTCTGCAAATTGGTGTTGGCCTATTGTGCTATGCTTTGTCTGCTTGGATTTTCCGTGTAGAGGCGTTTAGAGAGTTTCTGAATCTGATTAAAGGCATCTTGAAGCGATGAAAACCTACGGAGAATTTGACTTTATAGCAGACATTCGCGATTTGTTTGCGCGAGTGCCAAACAATGGCTTCGAGGGTATTGGTGACGATTGTGCCGTGTTACCTATTGGTGATGAGGCGTTGGTCTTTACATCGGATATGCTCAATGAGGGCATCCATTTCTTAACAGACAAAAGCACTGCCTATCAGATTGGATATAAATCGCTTATGGTGAATATTAGCGATGTGGCAGCTATGGGCGCGAAGCCTGTGGCGACCTTACTCTCGTTGGCTCTGCCCAAAGAGCGCTTTGGTGAGTGGTCGGCCGATTTTATGAAAGGCTATCACGCTGCTTCTAAAAAATATGACGTGGCGTTGATTGGTGGCGACACCACAAAGTCGGAGTCTGGAGTGTGCGTGAATGTAACCGCTATAGGTCGCGCACCGCTTGGTAATATAAAGCGCCGCTCGGCAGCAGAATTTGGTGATGCGATTATGGTGACGGGAAAGTTGGGTGCTTCAAAAGTAGGATTAGATAATGTACTTGAGGGCAAGTTGACTACCAAGAATGCAAAAATTCATCTTATGCCCGAGGCAAGAGTTGCAGAGGGTATATGGTTGGGCGAGCAGGCGGAAGTTCACGCAATGATGGATATTTCGGATGGCATAGCTTCTGATATTGAGCATATCCTTAATAGCTCAAAATTGAGCGTGATATTAGTAAAAAAGAATATCCCAATAGCCCGAGGTGCTAATATTAATTGGGCACTTTGCGGCGGAGAGGATTACGAATTGCTCTTTACGGTCGATAGACACAAAGCAGACGAGCTTGCTCAACGCTTCGAGGAGAAGTTCGGAAAACCTTTGTATAATATAGGTAGGGTAGTAAGGCAGAAGGGAGAGAGCTGCTTTGTTGGTGTTGAGCGCGAGGATGGCGAAATTATGGAGATGGTGTTAGGCGCAAGTGGTTATCGACATTTTAGATAGAAGATAGGAGATAGTGGTTGAAAAATCTTATTACTCACTACTCTATAATAAATACCTCTTCGTTCTTCCCCTTCATAAGATACTTCTCGCGGGCATATCGCTCCAAAAAATCATCATTTTTCAGATTCTCAAGAAGGATACTATCACGGCGAATAGCACTCTTGTAGAGAGCCTTTTCGCGAGATAACTCTCTTATCTCCATAGATGTAGTGACGATGAGATAGAGTGGGCGGCTGATAAGTATAATGCCCAACAATACGACAGCCGCAATAATAGTACGCCATACATACTTTTTGCCTCTGCTGAGTGTATTCTCGATGCTCTTACCAACCTTTTTGCCTATCTTCATACTGCAAGAATTATGGTATTCTCATATATTTGTGACTCTGAATGGAGATACTCCATTGTGGATTACGCTTGGCATACTCTACGAGCATTGGCATAATCTGCTCTGCCACACTCCACTCTGGCTGCAAAAATAAAAGACACTGTTCGCAAACCTTTGCGGCGCACTCCTCTGCCCACTTCAAATCATCTTCACTCTGAATGATAACCTTCAACTCGTGAGCACGGCTGTAGGCATCTTCGATAGGTGCCGATTTGCGTTTTGGCGAAAGGCATACCCAGTCGAACTCTCCCGAGAATGGGTGAGAACCCGATGTCTCGAGGAATATAGCTAACCCCTTACTTTTAAGGAGTGCAGTGAGTGGACCGAGCGGGTAGAGTAGAGGCTCGCCACCAGTGATAACGATGGATTGGGCAGCGCACTCCACAGCACGCTCCACTATCTCT
Organism: Alistipes sp.; assembly: GCA_045659225.1. Lineage (GTDB taxonomy): Bacteria > Bacteroidota > Bacteroidia > Bacteroidales > Rikenellaceae > Alistipes. The sequence continues at coordinate 17,887 of JAZOWM010000110.1, read as the reverse complement.
TCGATGGCTGTTGGTGGATACATACGCGGATTCCAAGTGTACTTGGCATCGCACCACGCACAACCCACATCGCAACCTCCAAGGCGAATGAAGTAGGCGGGTTTTCCTGTGTGAAAACCCTCACCTTGAATTGTATAGAAATCCTCTACGAGTGGTAATTTTTGACCACCCTCCAAAACCACATTATTGCTCATTTGCAAGGACATAAATATCTTTGAGATTGCGACCAAGCTGGTCGTAATCAAGACCGTAGCCTACGATAAACTCATTGCCAATCTCCATTGCGCGATACTTGATTAGCAGGTCGTAGAGATACTTCTCAGGCTTGAAAAAGAGAGTACAAACCTCCACCGAACGCGGATTGAACGATTTGAGATAATTGATCATATAGTTGATGCTATGACCAGTCTCAACAATATCCTCTACGATGATGATGTCGCGTCCCTCGAGATCGAAGTCGATACCCAATTTCTGCTTAACCTCTCCTGTGGATTGAGTTCCCGAGTAGGAAGATACCTGTACGAACGTAATCTCGTTGTTGAAGGTTGTCTTGCGTACGAGATCGGCCAAGAACATATACGAGCCACTCAAAACACCTACGAAGATAGGAGCCTTTTCGGTCGATGCATAATCGGCATTTAGACGCTCTGCAACTGCAGAAACTGCTTTGTCAATCTCCTCCGCAGGAATCATTACTTCGAAGGTCTTGTCTAAAAGGGTTACTCTTTGTTTCATTTTATTTGAGTTTATTCTTAAGTGCAAAGATAACGAATCTAATCAATATATAGGTATCCGATTAGATAGTTTTTTATAATTTTTCTATCTGACGATAAATGTCTTTCAGTCTGTCCGCCATAAAGTATTGTAACACAAGACGGAATATAATGTAGAGCAGGAATGCAAACCACAACGCATCGTTGCCAATAAATGGTAGTAGGGTGTAGTATACTGTAAAGAAAATTATTGTTGCACCCAACATCGAGTTACGCATTGCTCGTGTGAGGGTGGCTCCTGCATAGACTCCATCCAACATAAATGGCATTGCGGCAAAGAGAGGAATGACCACAATCCAACCGATATACTCTTTGGCGGTTGCCAACACATTCGCCACCTCCTGTTCGGATGCGTTACCAAGGAAGAAGGTGAACAGCCACTCCCAACCTGCGAGATAGGCTGTGATGGCTATGGCTGCGGTAGCAAAGGTCCAAATAACACAGTAACGCAGGCACCTCTTCAACGATACGGGGTCTTTTGCTCCGATAAAGCGGCCCGTCATAGCCTCGGCGGCGTATGCGAAACCATCGTTCATATAGGAGAACAGCATCAGCAACTGCATCAGCACACTATTTACCGCCAATATCGCAGCGTCACCCATTCGAGCCGAAGCTGCGGTGAAGAAGGTGTAGACTCCAACATTGCAGAATGTGCGTACGATGATATCTCCGTTGACCTGGAAGAATCGCTTCATCGAGGCAAAGTCCAACACTTCGCGCAATACGATAGGTCGCATTGTCTTACGGAAGAATATAATCACAAGTATCGTAGCCAAGACGAGACCAATCCACTGCGACACAACCGATGCGTAGGCAATACCCACAATGCCCATATCGAACGAATAGACAAACCACCAGCCGAAGAGAATATGTAGGCCATTGACCGTGATAGATACCGCCATAGGAATAACTCCATTTTGCATTCCGATAAACCAACCATAGAGCCCAAATAAAAGAATGCCAGCTGGCACTGCCCAAATTCGAGCGTAGAAGTAGGCGGCAACATTTTCATCGCCCCCCATCAACCAAAGCGATAACTCGCCAAGAGGTTTTTGAAATATCAAAACCAAGGCGCTCAATGCCAACGATATAACCACCGCACGCGCCAACATCGCTGTCGTTTCGTGGAAGTCGCCTGCACCGTATGCCTGAGCTGTCAAACCGCTTGTACCCATACGGATAAACGAGCAGTTCCAATAGATGAAGTTGAAGATTGATACTCCGAGAGCCAAAGCGCCGATAACAGCCGCCTCGCCACTCCAAGTACCGACAATACCGGTCGAAACCAATCCCATCAAAGGCACGGTTATATTCGATATTATATTAGGTATGGCTATGCGGAAAATCTCCTTGTTCATCAAATACTATTTTTGGGGTACAAGTTCTACCTTTAGTGCTGCTTTGCTCTTAGGACTCATCGTTAGAGTGAAGCCAACTCTCGAGCCTTTATTCTTAACATCGTACCAGTTGCCCGAATTGTTATCCATAATATACGCCTTAGCCTCCTTAGGAGCAACTACGCGCAGAAGTACCTCCTTGCCATCTTTCTTCAACGAAATGGTGTGGTCATCGATGATTTTAGCCTTCGCAAAAGTGACCATATTCCAACGTACATTGCAGTTGATATTGTGGTTCTCGAGCTTGTCTATACAGGTCACCTTGTCGTTATTGTCGATGCAGATGTTGCGACTCGCCCTCTTCATATCTACGAATGAGGAGCTAAGGTCAAACTCTGCGCCATACAGATTCTTCTTCTTAATAACCTTGGTCATTGGTGCCATTGCTTCGTATTGGTGCAACTGTTCGTTGATGGTGAGGGTGTTGTGTGAGTAGTTGCCTAAGCGATAGACCTGCCAACGCTGCGAGTTCTGTCCCCTCTTCCAAATGCCAATGCCCTTCGACTCCAAAGAGTGATAATCTTGGCTACCGAGCTCTTCTGCCCAACGAACTCCGCCCCATTCGTAGATAAATGAGCCGGCATCCATATGGGCGTGGCTATTCTTAGGACTACCGCCCTTTACTCCGAGGTAGCTATCCTCATTCGATGCGAATCCGCTACGATAGAGGAATACAGGCTGACTACCATTGCCATACCAATATTTCTCCTTGATTGGTTTAATCTCTTTGTTGTCGCAACGCGCTGCGAACAACATCGCAATTGGTGTTTGGCGACCTATTCCACGGAAACGCTCATCACCCATAATCTTCATGCGGTCTTGCCAAACGAGCGACATATCGCCTGTCTCGAGTGCAAACCAGTAGAGTAGAGGGTTTACCATATTCCACGGATTGCCAGCATCCGAGAAGTTGTAGGTAGAACCCGTAGGTGCAATCATAAAGTTCATAAACTTTGCCGATTCCAAGAAACCTGGGAACTTCTCCAAACCGCAACTTGTGCCAAGTGCTGTACGCAACGACTCAATGAGCATAACCTCGTACCAAGTGCCATATTCCCAATAGCCGAAGCCCTCGGGGTATACACCATCTGGACCATACTCCTTTTGTGCCTCAGGGTTATTCTGCAAAGCCTCTGCTATAATCTTCTGTGCCTCCTCGGGTATTCGCTCGTAAACGGCTAAAGCACCCATTACCAAGCCTCCATTGCAGACCTGATTCCAGTTGTTGTGTGAGCGCGACCACCATCTCTTCTTGTCCGATGCACGCAAACCCTTCTCGATAATCGCATCCTCGATTATTCTCTTACTCTCGGGCGAAAGCCAATTGTAGAGCCAGTCGTAACCGATGGCCAAAGCGGTAGTCATCTCTCCCACATCGAGGAAGTGCGACGGGTTCCAACTTACGAAATCTGCCGCTGCCAACATCTCCTTCTCGGCGCGGCGAGCATACATCTCGTCACCACTCACCAAATACATATAAGAGCAGTAGCAAACCCTCTCCAATACGGCACGGCAACGACCAAGGAGTCGCTTTCCGACCATCTTGTAGCGAGTTGGCTCGGCTGGAATAAATTCGTTGGTGCGTCTTTCGATTATGTCGTGTACAATGCGCAGAGCCTCGTCTGTCTCAATCTTCTGCTTAACAGTCTCTATATCTCCTTCCTTTAGGATAAGGCGCGGGTGTTGTGCCAGCTTCGAGTAGTCGAGCTGTGTTTGCGCAGTTGCTATCGAAGATAACAACAAGGCAATCACTACCGTAAATAGTCTCATACGAGTGGTTAGATTATAGGTTAGAGTTTGTTAGTTTATTGTAGATCTCTACACATACCCAAGCATCGGTCGCAGCATACATCTGCTGCTGTGGTGTGAGGTTCTTTGCCTCCCAGTTGCTCAAGCGTTGCGCCTTAGATACTTTCTTGCCGAGAACAATTCCCGAGATTTTACGAAGACTCTTATCCTCGATGCCATACTTGGACACCTCGCTCTGCAGGTCGATAAATCCATTAGGCGTGAAGAGACGCAATTTGTTGAGTGCAAGTAGGTCATTGCGAACATCGGCTCCCACCTTGTTTATCTTTTTGCTGGATAGGATTGCCAAGAGGTCACGTGATAGAGCAACCTTGTTTAGACGAATGAGGAAGCTGTGATCCTTGGTTGAGAGTTGCAATAGAGCGACTTTGTTTGATACTCCGGCAGTGAAAGATGGACGTGTCTCGGTATCGAATCCGATAAGCGTGTGCTTCGATAGTTCCTTGCACGCCTTTGCGAGTGCATCGGGAGTCTCAACGACCTCAATGCACCCGTCAAAGTGTACTGCCTCCAATGCAGCAACATCATCGTTTGATATGCTTGCTACAAATTTCATTCTTCAGAAAATTATCTTTTCGATTGCGCTTCTGCCTGCTTCATCAACTCCTCGTAGCGTTGTTGGAAACGAGATTTCTTACCCTTGTTGTTCTTTACACGAGCAGTCATCTTTGCGAGAATCTTCTCATCGTCCAAAGTGAGACGGATAATAGATGTCTGAACAATGGTGATGAGGTTCGAGAGGAGGTAGTAGTAACAGAGACCACTTGCATAGTCGTTGAACCAGAACAGCATCATCGCAGGCATCATATATACAGTCATAAACTTCATTCCTGCCATCTGTGGCTGAGCCGAGCCCTGCTGCTTGTAGTTCATATACGAGTATACGAACATTACAACGGTCATTAACAAGCAGAACAACGATACGTGGTCGCCGTAGAATGGAATGTTGAATGGAAGATCGAGAATGCTATCGTAAGACGAGAGATCATCACTCCACAAGAACGATTTACCACGCAACTCGATACTTGCAGGGAAGAAGCGGAACATTGCAATAAGGATTGGCATCTGAATCAACATAGGCAAACAACCACCCATAGGGCTGATGCCAGCTTTGTTGTAGAGCGCCATAACCTCCTGCTGTTTCTTCATTGCGTCCTCCTGGCGAGGGTACTTTGCATTGATGGCATCGAGTTGCGGCTTAATAACTCGCATCTTTGCAGTCGAGAGGTAGCTCTTATATGTGAGCGGGAAAATCACCAACTTAACCAATAGAGTGAGAATGAGGATAATCAAGCCAAACGATGCAATATATTTCTGCAAGAAGTCGAACACTGGGATTACTACCCAACGGCTTACGTAGGTTGAGAATATCCAACCGAGAGGAATGATACGCTCCATCTCGAGTGATTTGCCATTCTTGTCGGTCAACTTCTTAAGAGTCGAGAATTTGTTTGGACCGAGGTAGAACGAGAAGTCGTAAGCGGTGGTCTGTGGAGTGTAATCCACCGATGACTCCAATGCGAAATCCTTGATATATCCAGATTTAGCCTCGTTGGTCCAGTACGATACTTGTGGCTGACGGAGGGCTGTCGAACGACCAATCAAAGCCGAAGAGAAGAACTGCTGCTTGAATGAAACCCAATCAATCGAAGCTCCAATATCGTCAGACTTGCTCGATTCCGAAATACCCAAATCCTCTACATCACCCTCTCCAGGGAAGTGGTATACGAGTGTTGTGTAGGTGTTCTCGTTTTTGAAACTGCGCTCGTTTTGGTACGAACGGTTGCGCCACTCCACGGCAATGCTCTTCTGGTTTGCCATCAATGGAGCGATGTCATTCAGGCGCACCTCGAAATCTACGAGGTAGTCACGCTCTGCCTTTAACTCATTGTAGATGGTGTAGATGTGGTCGATAGAGCCTTGGCCAATAGGCAAGCGCATTGTTACCACCTGCTTGTTGCCGAGGTTCTCGATTGGCAACAACTCGAAGTTACGATTTGCAGTCGAGAGCTCAACATTGCGTAACTCCTCCTTCAAGTAGTACGACATGTTGAAATATGCAGACTCGGGAGCAAAAAGATGTACCAACTCGTTACGCTCCTCCTTTGGTGCATACTTGGTGTAACCCTTCAATGTTACATCGATAATCTGTGCACCGAGAGTCGAGAAACGAATCTGCATTACATCGTTCTCAATCACAACCTCCTCAACCTTCTCGGCATCGCTAATCAACTTGGAAGAGTTCTCGCTCTTCTTGGTTTTAGTGGCGCCGCTTGCGCTATCCACCTGCTGCTCGGCTGGGGTGTCGAGTGCCTTTGATGCCTGTTCCGCAAGTTGCTCAATTTGAGCCTCGGCCTGAGCCTCTTGTTGCTTTTGAGTCTGGTAGTTCGAGTAGAATAAGAATCCTACAAATACCAATGTCATTAGGACAAAGCCTATAATCGTACTTTTGTTCTCTTTCATTTTCTTTGTTAATTATTTCTTACTATTGTTTTATTACTCTTGTGAATCGATCAATTTTATGCGCTCGATAGTATCTGTCATCTCCTGCTTTGCTCTTGCAATCTTCTCGTTTACCGATGCAATCATCGCCTCGGCACCCTTCGACTTAGCAAAGAAACCGATATTGTTCTCCAATGTTTGAATCTCCTGCTCGAGCTGCTTAACGCGATTGTACAACTTCTCACGCTCATTGCGAAGCCCCTTGCCTCCAGCGTCACGCATTGATGCAACCTTATTCTTGAACTTATTGATTTGTTGCTCGCGATCTGCACCTCGTACCATTGCAAATAGCTTATCGAGGATTGCTTTATACTGCTTCTGCAACTCCTCCTTGTTGCGGATAGGCACATAGCCAATCTCGCTCCAACGGCGCTGATACTCCTTAATCTCGTTGAACGACTTTACCACAGCCTGCGACATCTCCTCCAGGAGCGATTGCTTGGCTGCGAGATTTGCCGAATATTCGTTATCTACCGAAGCAAAGTGCTGTGACTTGCGCTCGAAGAACCTATCGCAAGCAGCACGGAAACGCTTCCATACGGCATCGGCATATTTGCGAGCAACAGTTCCAGAGTTCTTCCACTCGGACTGTAATGCCAATAACTCTTCAGTCGCCTTTGCCCAATCCTCGCGCTCGGCAATAGCCTCAGCGCGCTCGCAAAGAGCGGTCTTGACCTCTAAATTCTTCGCCATATCATCCTTCGCCTCGGTGTAGAATGCGTGCTTGGTCTCGAAGAAGAGGTTGCAAGCGGCGCGGAAACGGTCGTAGACCTTGTTATTCTCCTTCTTTGGAGCAAAACCGATGGTGCGCCACTCATTCTGAATCTCCTGCAGATGCTCACTTGCCTTGTTCCACGCCTTGTGAGAGGTGGGTGCCTCTGCCACAATCTTCTCCACCTCGTCGCATAGTGCGCTCTTACGCTCAAAGTTCTGCATCTGCTTGGCTTTGATGCTCTCGAAGTGCTCCTGGTGACGGCGATTGATGATGGTTGACGCGGCCTTGAATCTTGCCCATAGCGCCTCCTTATACTCTAATGCTACTGGACCAATTTCGCGCCACTCCTCGTGTAGCTTTTGCAACTTGTGCGATGACTCAACAATAGAGTCGGACTCGGCCAAAGCCTCGGCCTGTTCGCAGAGTGCAGTTTTTACCTCGAGATTGCGCTTCCAGTCGAGGTCGCGCAACTCCTTGTTGATCTTTACATAGTCGTAGAAGTTCTCAACGTGGAGGTTGTATGTTTCGTACAAATCGCTCACCTTGGTCTGTGGAACTTGACCAATATTGCGCCAACGAGCCTGTAGCTCGTGGAATTTTGCGAAGGTGCTGTTGAGAGCCTCCTCCGAATCTACCAACTGCTTTAACTCCTCGATAATCGCAAGCTTTGCGTTATAGTTGTCCTCCTTCTCTTTGTCGGAGAGGGCAGTGGCCTCATCGCGCTTGGTGCGATAGATATTGTACAACTCCTTGAATCGTACCTCGGCTTCATCGGTCTGAGATTTATACTCTGCCTCTGCACCATTCTCCTCGAAGAAGGCTTTGCGGCGAGCCTCCATATCGGCACGATGTAGTTTATAGAATGCCACCTTCAACGCCTCGACCTCATTGCGCAACTCGGCGGAAGGCTCCTCTAAAACTCTCTCGGCAAGTCGAGCGAGGACACTCTCTTTGTCGAGCGCAGCGATACCTTCGCTCTCTACGGTTTGTGGCTCTGTTGTAGCCTCTACGCACTCTTGCAATGCAATCTCCTGTTGAATAGTCTGCTCCTCTACGGGAACTTCGATAGTAGTCTTGGTAGCCATAATATGCTTCTGTTTAGTTTTACACTTTATACCTTTTAATGGTATAACCCGACAAAGGTACGAATTAAAATGGAAAACTGAAATAGGAAAACTGAAAAGTTTTAATATAAAATCTCTATATTTGCACTATGAAACAACAAAATGGACTTTATAGAGAAGAAACACGACTCACTTGGCTTGCACTTGTGCCTATCGCTGTGCTTGTGATGATGCTTGCACTTGTGATAAAAGTGTTCGGCTCGGACGCTATTGAGGGTGGTAGCCAAATAGCACTACTTGTCGCATCTTCGGTGGCTGCACTCTTGGCTGTTACGATGTGTCGTTGTAAGTGGAGCGTTATCGAAAATGCCATTGTTGATAATATCCGAACCTCCGCCTCCGCAATCATTATTCTGCTTTTGATTGGTCTTATTGCTGGCACTTGGATGTTGAGTGGAGTGGTGCCGACACTGATGTACTACGGTTTGCAGATAATCCATCCGAGTATATTCCTGGCTGTTGCCTGCTTGATATGCGCTGTTGTCGCTATTGTTACGGGTAGTTCGTGGACTACCATCGCCACTATTGGTGTTGCATTGATGGGTGTTGGCGAGGCGCAGGGCTTCTCCGAAGGGTGGGTAGCTGGCGCAATTATCTCTGGTGCATATTTTGGAGACAAGATGTCGGCACTATCCGACACTACGGTGTTAGCCTCTTCAACTGTGCGCGTGCCACTATTCGAGCATATCAAGTATATGTCAGTTACCACTATACCTTCGTTTCTTTTGGCGATGATTGTCTATTTGGTGGTAAGTTTGACACATACGGTTGATGTATCAGTGCAAATGGCAGAGCTGGCAGATGTGTTGAAAAATAACTTCAATATCTCGGCTTGGTTGCTGCTTGTTCCGGCTATTACAATGGTGCTTATTGCGAAGAGATTACCCGCTCTTGTAACCCTCTTTTTGTCGGTGGCTATGGCGTGTGTGGCAATGGTTGTAATGCAACCAGAAATAGTAAAAATTGTGGGCGGAGAGGGCGATTTTTCGACCTTTCGAGCGTTGATGACAGTATGCTCAACTTCTACTTCACTTGATACTGGCAATGCAGTTATAAATGAATTGGTTGCAACCTCTGGTATGAAGGGTATGTTGAATACTATTTGGCTCGTTTTGTGCGCAATGTGCTTTGGTGGAGTGATGGTGGGTAGCGGTATGCTTTCGGCACTTACTCGACTCTTTGCAAAGTTTGTCTATCGCACCGCAAGTATAGTGGCATCAACTCTTGCTACGGGTGTGGTTGCAAATCTCGTTACTGCCGACCAATATATCGCTATTATTATAACAGGTAATGCCTTTCGCGAGTTGTATGAAAAACGAGGTTTGGAGGGGCGATTGTTAAGTCGTTCGGTGGAGGATACGGCTACGGTAACTTCGGTGCTTGTGCCGTGGAATTCGTGCGGAATGACGCAGTCTACAGTCTTGGGCGTTGCCACCATAACCTATCTGCCATACTGTCTTTTCAATCTTATTAGCCCATTGATGTCGCTTATAACTGCGATTGTGGGCTACAAAATTTATCGTAAAGAGCCGCAGCAGTAGTTTCTTTGGTCTGATTGTTGTTTAGTTTAGGCTGAAACTAATACAACAAAACGATGAAAAAGATTCTACTTTCGATTGTGGCTTTGGGCGTAACCGCAGCGGTCGCAGCTCAAAGCAATCAGGCTCCAGCCACAAATGCTATTCTTGTGTCGCAGACTCGTGACGGCAATGTCGTTACCTCTCGCTACAAAATCCCACACAACTCGGGGCGTCACGCCGAGTTTGATGTGCGCTATGCCATTAATAAGGCAAATATCACGCCTGCCTATTCTGATAATCCGCAACAGATTGCCGATTTGAAGGATTTTATGGCGCAGACTCAGGATACAACGATGCATATCTCGGCTATTCATATTGTGGGATATGCTTCGCCCGATGGTGATGCCAAACAGAACGATACACTCGCTGCACATCGTGCGCAGTCGCTCTATCACTACGCTGTAAATACCTATCACCCAAAGCAGGAGGTCGATGTTGAGCATAAGACCTTCAGATGGAAGGATTGTGTTTCGGCAGTCGAGAAGTCGGAGATTCCGCAGAAGGCAGAGGTGCTATCAATCCTCAAGTCGACTTCGCACACCGAGGCTCAAAAGGAGATGGCTCTGCGTAAATTGCCCGAGGCGTGGAGATATCTCACTGCTAATATCCTTCCGCAGATGCGCTATGCCGACATAGAGTTTGAGTATGGGGTAGACGAGTTTGTAACCCGAACAACCACGGTTGCATCTACCGAGTCTGCAAAGTCTACACAGACATCTCAGCCCAAGTGTGAAGATGTTGTAGTGGACGAAGAGGTAGGAATAATTATAGCCACTCCGCGTCACGAAAATGCAGAGGAAAAACGCGAAGAACGTAAAATGCGAAAAGAGATGAAAAAGGGAGATAAAGAGGTGGTAGAGGTTATCTATTGGTAGGAAAAATACGCGAAATTCCTCGAAAAACGGTGGTCGAGTAGAAAAAAAGTCCGAAAATCTTTGCACGATATTCAATTTTTCTTATCTTTGTGCATCGAAAGAGCTGAAAGATTAAATCAAAAAATAGATAAGACTATGGCAAATTTGAGATTTTTGAAGAAGGAGATTGATTATCGTCTCGAGGAGTTGGTGTTTGATTGCGATATGACAATCTACTTCCGTCCAGACAAAGAGAAGGAGATTTTTGCAATTATGCAGGAGGGTGTAGAGCTTCGCAATGAGCTTTATCACAAGGCTAACAATCCTGTCGAGCCGAAGAATGCATCGCTTGTTCGCAAGTATTATGCAGCTTTCCGCAACGATATGGTAGAGGGCTACGGCAAGTTGTTCGAGAAGTTGAGCGCATTGCACGACTAATTCTCATCTCTAAACCGCTTTAGGGCGCAATGGCGACATTGCGCCTTATTTTTAATATTACACCACCGGCTATGCGAATACTTGTTGTCGATGATGAGTTGGATATCCGCGAATTTGTGCAATATAACCTTGTGAAAGAGGGGTACGAGGTTGCTTGCGCTACAAATGGTAGTGAGGCTGTCGCTATGGCAGAGGAGTTCCGTCCGCATCTTATTCTGATGGATATGATGATGCCCGAGATGGATGGTCGCCAAGCGTGTCAGCTACTGCGTGCAAATCCCGCCACAGCAAAATCAATGATAGTATTCTTGTCGGCAGTCTGTGAGGAGGAGAGCCTTGTGGGGTGCTACGAGGCAGGAGCAGATGATTATATCACCAAGCCGGTAAGTATGAAGGTGTTGTGCTCGCGTGTGGCAGCCATCAAGAATCGAATAAATCGAGATAGACAGCTCGAGGAAATCCCCAACTCGGCACGACTTATCGAGGAGCGACACACCTATATATCTAATGAAGGGGAGGTGCGATTGGCGGTCAAAGAGTTTGAAATATTGCGTCTTCTTCTCTCCGAGCCTCGCATCTTTACTCGCGAGGAGATATTCAACGCAGTTTGGGGTAGTGATGTGGTTGTGGGTTCACGTACTCTCGATGTTCATATCCGCCACCTACGCAGTAAAATCGGTGATGGCCACATCTCTACTTGCAAGGGCGTTGGCTTTCGTTACGAGGAGTAATAACTCCTCTTCTCTAACCCTATAATATACATTTTACAGATTATGGCTTCGTTGCTTAAACTCTTGGCACTGACTGTTTTGGTCGGCTCAAATACCCCCTACTGGGGACATACCTACCTCGCAGAGGGTAATGATAAGGTGTATGCTCTGCGCAGTTTGCCAGAGTCCTCCTCGCTCTGCACATTCGACAGTGTAGCTCTAAATGAACAAAATGGAGTTATAGAACTGTCATCATTGCAACTACCGATGAGAGAGTCTGTTACGGAGGGTAGAAATTCGTGCCACGTAACACTGCTGCCGCGAGAGGCTGTAGTCTCGGATTATACAAGCGGTTCGCTGTCTCTTTTTCCTCTTGGTGAAGATGGCGAGATGGAGGGATCTCCGCGAGTAATCTATTTCGAAGGTTCGAGTATTCACCCGAAGCGACAGAATAGCCCACACGTTCACTCCTCTGCGCTATCGCCTGAGGGTAAGAGGTTAGCTGTTGTAGATTTGGGTACAGATAGAATCTACCTTTTTGGTGTGGAGAATGGTCGTGTTGATGAGGCTAACAAACAGACATTGTCGCTACCTGCAGGTTGTGGACCTCGCTTTAGCGTCTTTAGTAAGTGTGGTGAGTATCTCTATGTCGTTACCGAGTTGAGCGATGAGATGCTGGTTTATCGTACATCGGATTTTAAACTTCTTGGCAGATATAGACTTGGCGCAGAGAATCCCGAAGGTGGAGCACATATAGCACTAAGTAACAATGGCCATTATCTCTACGCTTCGTTGCGCGTGAGCAGTACGGCGAAGGCGAATATCTGTTCTATCTCCGATGGCGTTGCAATATATAGATGTTTGCCGAATGGAAAGCTTGAATACTTGTACTATCAGCCAACGGGTAGACATCCTCGCCACTTTGTTCTTACTCCAGATGGTAGGGCGATGATTGTGGCGTGTCGAGATGATAGTGCAATAGAGGTGTATCCACTCGATCGTAAAAGCGGTCTACCAACAGGCGAGGTGGAGAAAATTAAGGTTTCGGAACCAGTCTATGTAGGGTTGAGATAAGCCAGCTATGGAACTCTAAAATGCAAATGTCGCCGAAGCGTAGAAGGTGCGAGGGTAGGCGTAGAGATAGCGTGACGCTTGACGATTATATACATAACCATCAGCTATTTTATGACGCTGTAAACGAGAACTTTCGTAGGCGTTATATACAATATTGGTTGAGCCAAGAATATTGCGCACACCGATGCGGAAAATAAGACGGCTGTGAGGGTGTTTGTCCTCGAATCGAGGTGCGGCCGTAGTAGAATAAATCTTGCGATTTAAACGATTCAAATAGATGCTTTTTGAGAGGGAGATGTCTAATGTAAAGGCATCTCCTAATTGTTCTTGTGCAAGAAGCTCGGTACGTTGTTCGGGCGAGATGGCCATTGTCAAGAGTCGTTCGGTACGCATCACCGCCGATGGCTCGATATAACGCAAGCCTGCATAGTTGCCGTTCATCGTAACCCGCCAGCCTCTATTGTAGTAGGAGACTCCTGCAGTTGCTACCATTTGTGGAGCATTTCCAATGGAGAGCCCTTTGGTGTAACTTGCAATGTTATCGGCAAGTAATAGATTGGAGGTGTCGCTATAGATGGTCAGGGCGGAGTTAGTTGTATAAGAGTATCTTCCTAAAGTTACAGCTGCTGTAGCCCTGAAATGTTTGCCAAAGTGATATTCGGCTTCAACTTCTACTCCGTAACGTGTTGTATTTATGTTGCTTATCACAATGTCGGCGTACTCTTCAAATATGTCATCGTAGAGATGGCGAACCTCTCTGTCATTGAGCTCTGCGCCGAAAAATAGTGAGGCTGAGAATTTGAAGTTATTGCATTGAAACATATATTGCACATCGGCACTATAGGTTGTGCGCATTGATGGATTTACGACTGTGCGATTGTTGTATTGACTCTGCAAGAATAGGTCCTCGCTTCGACAAGGTGTCGCTTCGGTGGCGAGAGAACCTTGTATAAAATGCTTGTCTGCAATTAGATAACCCGCCTTAAGGAGCAAGGAGTATGGCGAAAACTTAAGATGGCGCGATGCTCCGAATGAATTATCCGCAAATAGCTCTTTTCGATAGAAGCCTCGGCGTGAAATGTCGCTATATCCCATTTCTGCTGCGATGTCGATGTCGAGTTTCTCGGAGGTGTAGCTGTAGGTCGCAAATGCGGATGCGCTACTCTCTTTGATTGCGTAGTCATAGCCAAATCGGTCACCCTCTCCGATATGGCGATTAGGTGAGTTGAGATTGTTCTGCAGGGAGTTGCCGAAGGTGTCGTCATCGAGCAAAAAGTAGTCGAGATCTATCGTATGTTTTGCCCCAAGTAAATCTCGCATCTGTTTGTAATTGCGATAGTTGGCAATGGAGAACTCGAAGCCGTACGAGATACTTCCTTTTTCGAGCGAAGTGGTGACTTCGCCTCGAGCTGATGAGCGAATAGTACGCATTACACGATCGCTGATGGCGTATATTGCCCTACCTCCATTTATGCGATTGGTAGCAACTAAACGGTCGAAATCAATCTGCGTATATCGGGGGTTATTTGCTATCCACGCGCTCTCGACAACGTGGAATATATCCTCCTCGTCATCGAAGAAACTCGGCATATAGCGATAATTGTCGGGCGATGGCGTTTGTGCATCGAACCAATCGAGCGAGCTATATTTCTCTACGCCAGCAGTAACGGTTGCTGCGATGTTGAGCTTTGTGCGTTCATTTAGGTAGCCCTCATAGCCTACAAATGCAGTAGGAAGAAACTCTCTGCGGATGCGAGAGTTACGTATATTGCCATTCTGATAGCCCCACGCAGGATTGTATAAATTATTACCTGTGAGCAGAAAGGCCTCTTTGGTCGATGCAAGTCGGGTACTACGCATTGACGGCCTGGCAAAGAGTGCAAATGAGAGCGTGTGCTTATCTCTCCATTGCTTTGATGCAACAGCATTTACCTCAAGAGAGTTCCCAAATATTCCCTCGATGTGGAGGTCTCTACCTGTGCTTGCTACCATATTTGCCGAGAGTGACCAATTTTTATTGAGTCGTTGCGAAGTGGCGAGCGAAATCGAATAGGGTGTGTTGCGCGATGAGAATGAAAAGCCTGCCGAAGTATCCACTTTACGCAGGGTGTCAATCTCTAATTTGGTTGCTGTAATCGTTTGTGTGGTTGACAGTTGTAATGCTCGAACGGCTCCATTACTTAAGTATGGAATCTCTATGCCGTTCAATGTCGTACGTCTGCGATATCTCGCTATGCCACGCCTTGTAGAGCGAACCATCGAGAGGTTGTAGTCGAGTGATTTGGTTGAGAAGTTCTTGTCGAGAATGAATTTAGCCATAGCGACAGAATCTTCGTCTGGAGCGAGTAGCTCCTCTGCGGTCTCGAATCGCTTGTAGTACCTAAAATCATAGAGGTCGAACTCCTGCGCGGAGAGACCCCTATAACATATAAGAAATAGTACGATAAGTATGTAGCGCAAGCCTCGCATTATTCGTGGAGTGCTTCCCACAACATATCCTTCAACTTTGCTATGTTTAAGCCCGCAACCGATGAGATAAATACCGACTTGACTCCATCAGGCAAGTGAGCCTTCATCTCCTCAATCAACTCATCATCGAGCATATCGCACTTGGTGATTGCCAAGATACGATTTTTGTCGAGGAGCTCAGGATTATACTGCGTAAGCTCGCCAAGTAGAATCTCGTAGTCCTTCTGAATATCGTCACTATCGGCAGGAATCATAAAGAGCAAACTCGAGTTTCGCTCGATATGGCGCAAGAAACGAGTTCCCAAGCCCTTGCCTTCGTGCGCGCCCTCGATAATTCCCGGAATATCGGCCATTACGAACGAGTGACCGTCACGCACCTCTACGATGCCGAGGTTTGGCTCCAAAGTGGTAAATGCGTAGTTTGCAATCTTTGGCTTAGCGGCCGAAACAACCGAAAGTAGGGTACTCTTACCTGCAT
Organism: Alistipes sp.; assembly: GCA_045659225.1. Classification (GTDB taxonomy): domain Bacteria; phylum Bacteroidota; class Bacteroidia; order Bacteroidales; family Rikenellaceae; genus Alistipes. The sequence continues at coordinate 1,964 of JAZOWM010000110.1, read as the reverse complement.
TAGGAAATCCAACTAAACCTACATCTGCCAACACCTTCAATTCGAGGATAAATGCACCTTCTGCACCCTCCTCACCTGGTTGCGAATAGCGCGGTGCTTGGTTTGTAGCGGTGCGGAAGTGCCAGTTGCCCAAACCTCCACGACCACCTTTCAATAATACCAACTGCTCACCGTGCTCGGTAACCTCGCCTACAACCTCGGTGTAGGTCTCACCAGTCTCCTCGTCAGTGAAAATCTGCTTAGCTACCGTGCCGAGAGGTACGGGGATGATGATATCCTTCGCATCCTTGCCGTGCGAACGAGCACCCGAGCCACACTCGCCATCTTCGGCAAATTGGTGACGCTGGTATTTGAGGTGGATAAGTGTCCAATATTGTTGGTCGCCCTGCAAGATAATCGAGCCACCCTTACCGCCGTCGCCACCATCGGGACCACCGAAAGCGACAAACTTCTCACGACGGAAATGCGCCGAGCCTGCTCCTCCGTGACCCGAACGAGCAAATATCTTTACATAATCGACAAAGTTTGATCCTGCCATATCTTTTTAGCTATTAGCTATTGGCCATTAGCCATTAGCTTTTCTAATTATTAAATTTATAATACCTCTAATTGTCAATTAAAGAATTACATTCTTTCTGGTACATCGATGCCCAAGAGGCGCATCGAACGATTGATAACTCGTGCCACCTGCTGTGCCAACTGCAAACGCATCTTCTTCACAGCCTCGTTCTCCTCACGGAGGATTGAGTGGTCGTGGTAGTAACCGTTGAAGGTCTTACACAACTCATAGGTGTAGGCGGCTATTACAGATGGTGCAAACTGCTCACCAGCAGTCGCTACGGTAGCAGGGTAGTCGCACAACATCTTGATTAACGAAATCTCCTCCGACAACAACTCGCACGCAATATTCTCGCCCTCGAACGAGATATTCTGCTCGGCAGCCTTGCGCAAAACGGAGCAGATACGAGCGTGGGTGTACTGGATAAATGGGCCAGTATTGCCATTGAAGTCGATTGACTCACGAGGGTCGAACAACATAGTCTTCTTTGGGTCAACCTTCAAGATGAAGTATTTCAAAGCGCCCAAACCAACCATCGACGAGATTGCCGCAGCCTCCTCCTCACTGCAACCATCGAGTTTGCCCAACTCCTGCGACATCTCGCGTGCGGTTGAAATCATCGCCTCGCACAAGTCATCAGCATCGACAACTGTACCCTCACGAGATTTCATCTTGCCCTCAGGCAACTCCACCATTCCGTACGAGAGGTGGAAAATATCGTCGCTCCACTCGTAGCCCAACTTCTTGAGAATGAGCTTCAATACCTGGAAGTGGTAGTTCTGCTCGTTTCCTACAACATAGATGATACCGTTCAATGAGTTCTGCTCGAAACGCTGCAATGCAGTGCCGAGGTCCTGAGTCATATATACCGATGTGCCGTCGCCACGGAGCAACAACTTCTGGTCGAGACCATCTGCTTCGAGGTCAATCCAAACCGAGCCATCCTCCTTACGGAAGAAGATTCCCTTTGATAAACCCTCTTCAACGAGTCCCTTACCGAGAATATAGGTCTGCGACTCGTAATATACCTTATCGAAATCAACGCCGAGAGTCTTGTATGTTACATCGAAACCATCATATACCCAGCCATTCATCTTCTCCCAGAGTGCGCGAACTTCTGCATCTTTTGCCTCCCACTTGCGGAGCATCTCCTGCGCTTCGAGAAGTATCGGAGCCTGTTTCTTTGCCTCCTCCTCGCTCATTCCACCGGCAACGAGTTCCTTAATCTCTGCCTTATAGTGCTTATCAAACTCCACATAGTAGGCGCCTACGAGGTGGTCGCCCTTCTTGCCGGTAGACTCTGGTGTAGCGCCATTTCCGTAGCGCAACCACGCAACCATCGACTTGCAGATGTGAATACCACGGTCGTTTACAAGGTTTGCCTTGATTACATTGTGACCGTTAG
>JAZOWM010000109.1:0-40670 GCA_045659225.1 Alistipes sp. | reverse complement strand
CTATCTCCTACCCTATGTGCCACGTGATTGGCAACCACGACTATGACCAGGCGAATATTCTCGAGGGCAAGCTAGGAACTCCATTCTTCGAGGAGTATATCTCGCCAACCTACTACTCGTTCACCATCGGCAAGGTGCACTATGTGATGGTAAACAGCATTGAGTATAGCCGCGAGGATGCAAAGAAGCACTACAATTCGGGCTTGGACGATGAGCAGATGAAGTGGTTAGAGGAGGATTTGAAGTTCGTTCCTAAGGATCACACCCTCTTTATCTGTGGTCATGCCAACCTCTTCAAGAAGCCTGGCACATCTCCAAATGGTTCGTATGGCAAGTACAATGTAAACTACGAGCGTTATAAAGAGCTTTTGAAACAGTATAAGCGTATCTACTCGTGGTCGGGACACTACCACACCAACTATGGTTTCGACTATGCGGGAAAGAGCAAATACGAGGATATGGCCCACATTTCGGCTATCACAGCAGCGCGTTGTATCGGTGTATTGCGTTCCAATATGGAGATTGACAATGTCGGTGTGCCTAACGGCTATATGGTAGTAGATGTCGATGGTGATAACTTCGAGTGGTGGTACAAGAGTGTTGGACACGACCGCGACTATCAGATGCGCGCCTACACTCCTACACGCACCGGTGACGGCTACTTGAAGGTTAATGTATGGAACTACACCAATGGCTATTGGGGCGATGTTGAGTGGTGGGTTAATGGCGAGAAGGTTGGCACCTTCGAGCAGTTCGCAGAGCCTGACCTTGACTATGTTGAGCTTCACGCTACAAAACTTACTCACTTGCGTGGCACTGCTGCCAAGTATGCGAAACCAGACAAGTCGCAGTATATGTTCCGCATCAAGCCTGCCGAGGGTGTTCGCTCGGGCGAGATTCGTGTAACCGACAACTTTGGCAAAATCTACACACAGAAGGTTGAGTGGTAGTTAACTCATCGCCTTTTAGAGAATTAGGGAGTTTGGCAGAAATTGCCAGACTCCCTAATTTATTCACCCCCATCAAAATTGGATTTTAGCAGATGGGAGCAACTCGGCTATCACAGATTTGTGCAAAATTTACCCGCTAGAACGATTTTTTATCGCATTCCGCCCGTCACCTTAATGGTCTCGCCAGTGATGTACGATGACATATCGCTTGCGAGGAAGAGTGCAACATTGGCAATTTCATGGGTAGTACCCATTCGACCGAGCGAAACGGAAGATATGATAGCCTCTTTGGTGGCATCATTGAGTTTGTCGGTCATATCGGTAGTGATGAAGCCTGGAGCGATAGCATTGCAACGGATACCTCGACCACCCATCTCCTTCGCAAACGACATTGTAAGACCAATAAGTCCTGCCTTCGATGCAGAGTAGTTGCACTGTCCAGCGTTGCCGTTAGTGCCTACAACTGACGAGATATTGATAATTGAACCAGCACGGCGGCGAGCCATAGGAGTTGTTACGGCGTGAGTAAAGTTGAATGCTGACTTGAGGTTGGTGTTGAGAATCGAATCCCACTGCTCCTCGCTCATACGCATCATCAATCCATCTTTGGTCTGTCCTGCATTATTCACAAGGATATCGATTTGACCGAACTCTGCCAACACCTGCTCGACAACCGAATGAGCATCGGCAAAGTCGGCAGCATTCGAAGCATAAGCCAAAGCGCGAACACCCAATGCCTCGATTTCGGCAACAAGCGACTCGGCAGCAGAGGCAGACGAGAGGTATGTGAAAGCGACATTTGCGCCATTCTCGGCAAAGCGGAGAGCGATGGCGCGACCAATACCACGAGTGGCTCCTGTAACAAGGGCAACCTTTCCTTCAAGCAATTTCATAGAGTATTTTTTGTTTATAAGTTTATTGCAAAGATAGTGTTTTTATTTGAAAAATATTGTAACTTTGCTCCGCAAAGTACAAGTGAGGCTTGTACAATAAGCGTAAAGAACACAATAACAATAAGATAGAGTAATATTATGAAACGTGACGAACAGATTTTTGACCTCATTTCGGAGGAGCGTGGTCGCCAAATGCGCGGCATCGAGCTTATCGCTTCGGAGAACTTTGTAAGTGAGCAAGTGATGGAGGCTATGGGTTCAGTTTTGACCAACAAGTATGCCGAGGGCTACCCTGCAGCTCGCTATTATGGCGGTTGCGAGGTGGTAGATAAGGTGGAGAGCCTTGCTATCGAGCGCCTTTGCCAGATTTATGGCGCAGAGTATGCAAATGTTCAGCCTCACTCGGGTGCACAGGCAAATATGGCAGTATTCTTCGCTGTATTGAAGCCAGGTGACACCTTCCTCGGTTTGAATCTTTCGCACGGAGGTCACCTCTCGCACGGCTCGGCAGTGAATATGTCGGGTATGTACTTCAACGCCGTTGACTACTCGGTACGCGAGGAGGATGGTCGCGTAGACTACGAGGAGATGGAACGTAAGGCTATGGAGCACAAGCCAAAGCTTATCGTGGGTGGTGCTTCGGCTTACTCGCGCGAGTGGGACTACAAGCGTATGCGCGAGATTGCTGATAAGGTTGGCGCATTGCTTATGATTGATATGGCACACACTGCAGGTCTCATCGCTGCTGGCATCTTGGAGAATCCAGTAAAGTATGCTCACATCGTAACTTCGACAACCCACAAGACCTTGCGTGGTCCTCGAGGTGGTATCATCTTGCTCGGCAAGGATTTCGACAATCCGTGGGGCTTGACCACTCCAAAGGGTGTAGTGAAGAAGATGTCGCAGATTCTCAACTCGGCAGTATTCCCAGGTATTCAGGGTGGTCCACTCGAGCACGTTATCGCAGCTAAGGCTGTCGCTTTCGGTGAGGCATTGACTCCTGAGTACAAGGAGTATCAGCAGCAGGTTGTTCGCAACTCGCAGGCTCTTGCTACAGCGTTGATTTCGCGTGGCTACAACATTGTATCGGGCGGAACAGACAACCACCTTATCTTGGTTGACTTACGCTCTAAGTTCCCTGAGCTGACCGGTAAGGTTGCAGAGAAGGCTCTCGTTGCTGCAGACATCACTGCAAACAAGAATATGGTACCTTTCGATTCGCGTTCGGCATTCCAGACTTCGGGATTGCGCTTCGGAACTCCGGCAATCACCACTCGCGGTTTGAAGGAGGACAAGATGGACTATATCGCAGAGTTGATTGATCGTGTACTCTCTGATGCTGAGAACGAGGAGAACATCGCAGCTGTTCGCAAAGATGTAAACGCTTTGATGGAGAACTACCCTCTCTTTGCGTGGTAGGAATTAAGCTAAGACAAACACACACAAACTCAATAATAGAATTATATAGAATTATGAAGAAAATCATTTTAGTATTGGCTGTATTTGCCACAATGATTTCGACCGTTTCGGCGCAAATCACGGGAGTTCCTCTCGCTCGCAAGGAGTTTGGTACAAATTTCCAGACAAACGAGAACGACAAAGTAATCCGCAAGATTGAGATGGATGCACCAATCGTAGTATGCGGTGGTGGTCTTTCGGGTGTTTGTGCTGCTGTAGCTGCAGCTCGTCACGGTTCGAAGGTTATCCTCATCCAGGACCGTCCAATGCTTGGTGGTAACACCTCAAGCGAGATGCGTATGGGTATTGTAGGTGTTAAGGAGGATCAGTGTCAGGAGGCAGGTATCATCGAGGAGATGCAGTGCCGCAACTTCTTCTACAACCCATTGCAGCGCTACCCTCTTTGGGACGATGTTATCTACTCGACAGTAGTTGAGGAGCCAAACATCAAGCTCTTGCTCAACACTTCGGTTCGTGACGTTGTGATGAATGGCGAGAATATTGCAGCTGTAAAGTGCTGGAACTCTAACAACTACACCGAGTATACCATTTCGGGTAAGTTGTTCTTGGATTGTACCGGTGATGGTATTCTCCGACTTTCGGGTGCGAAGTACCGTCGTGGTACCGAGGCTCAGAGCGACTACAACGAGTCGTTCCTCTCGAACAAGGTTGCTACAAATGCAACAATGGGTAACTCAATCCTTTTGCAGTTGCGTCGCACTAACGAGCACCACCCTTTCACTGCTCCAAAGTGGGCTTACAAGTTTACAGACGAGGATTTCAGCTACGATACTCCAAAGTCTAATGATCCTAACAAGAAGTACAACTACAAGATTGTATGGCGTGCACACGACAACAACTTCTGGTGGGTTGAATGCTCGGGTATCACCTTCGACACCATCTTCGATGCAAACGAGGCTCAGTTCGAGTTGAAGAAGATTGGTTACGGTATCTGGGAGTATATGAAGAATCACCCGGATGGTCGTTGCCGCGAGTATGAGTTGGTATGGACCGGTTCAATCCCTGGCAAGCGTGAGTCTACACGCTACGTAGGACCTTACACCCTCACACAGCAGGATATCACCTCGGGTGGTAAGTTCGATGACGCAGTAGCATACGGTGGTTGGACTCTCGACGATCACGATACAAACGGTTTCCACAACAAGGGCCTCGCATCAATTGAGTATATCATCGGTCAGGGCTACGGTATCCCTTACAGATGTCTTTACTCTGTAAACGTTCCTAACTTGATGTTTGCAGGTCGCGATATCTCTTGCACACATATGGCATTCTCGGGCGTACGAGTAATGGCTACTTGCGCCTTGATTGGCCAGGCTGTAGGTACCGCTGCAGATATGATTCTCGATAAGGGTACTACCCCTGCTGGTCTCTATGAGAAGCACATCAAGGAGTTGCAGGCAACCTTGGAGGATGACGACTGTATGTTGCCTTACCGCTGGCGTCAGGTTAACGACTTGACTAAGTCGGCTAAGACATTGGCTAAGAACGAGCCTATGCGTAACGGTATCGACCGCGAGTGGAATGGCGAGGACAACGGTGTTTACGCAGGTGTAGGCGAGAAGCACTTGGCTTACACTTGGGAGAAGCCGATCACAACATCGGGTGCTCGTTTCATCTTCGATTCGGACTTCAAGGTACGTGGCAAGCGTATGCGTAAGTTGGAGGAGACCACCGAGCGTGCTCCAATGCCAAAGGAGATGGTTCGCGACTTCCACGTAGAGGTACGCGTTCCTGCTAAGGATAAGAAGACTCAGAAGCTCTATGCAAGCAACCCTGAGGCTGGCGAGTGGAAGACTGTAGCTACAGTGAAGAACAACTTCCGCCGCTTGGTTAAGGTTGATTTCGAGGTTATTGAGACCGATGCAGTGCGTATCGTAGTCGATAAGACTTGGGGCGCAATGGAGGCTCACATCTTCGCATTTGACGTGAAATAAGCAGACTATTTCGTTGCAACAGATAAGAGTGGTTGTCCAACAAGCGAGTTGCGACAACCACTGCAATATAATAACATCAAAGAATGAACTTTATTAAGAGATTGTACGATTGGGTGCTCTCGTGGAGCGAATCGAAATGGGGCGCGTTGGCACTCTTTGTGTTGGCATTCGCCGAGTCGTCGTTTTTCCCCGTACCACCCGATGTTCTGCTTATCGCACTCTGCATTGGCGCTACAGCCAAGTCGTTTCGTTTTGCCCTTATCTGCCTTGTAGGCTCGGTATTGGGAGCATTGGTCGGCTATGCTATCGGTCACTACGCCTGGATAGCTCCCGACGGAAGCTACACCGCATTGGCAGATTGGTGCTACGCCCACATCTTCTCGGTGGAGAAGTTCAACGAGGTGAAAGCGCTGTACGACAAGTGGGATTTCTGGATTGTCTTTACCGCAGGCTTTACGCCACTGCCGTATAAGTTATTCACCATTACGGGAGGTCTTTTCTCGATAAATCTCCCAATGTTTGTGGTGGCATCAGTCGTATCACGAGGCTTGCGATTTTTCCTTGTTGCGGGCTTGATTTGGAAGTTCGGCGCACCAATCAAAACCTTCATCGACAAGTATTTCAATTGGCTCGCTATCGCATTTACGGTACTGCTTATTGGAGCGTTTGTGCTGGTAGGAAAAGTCTTGTAAAAGCTCAGGCTTTTATGATTGAGAATTGAGAATTAAGAATTGAGAATTAAAGATATCGCCTCGCAGAATAATCTGCGAGGCGATTGTTGTTTTTAGATTAATTGCCATTAAGGGCGTAAGCCCGAATGCCATTAAATGCCACAAAACAAAAAAAAATCTCTCGTCTCTCGACTTTTTTATTATCTTTGCACTATGAAACACTTTGCGTTAATCGGATTTCCGTTAGGACACTCGTTATCGAAGGCTTACTTTACTGAGAAATTCTCGGTAGAGGGTATCGATGCGGAGTATTCGCCACTGCCAATCGAAAGTGCTGAGGAGGTGTTGCCACATTGTGAGCATCTATCGGGTTTCAATGTTACAATTCCGCACAAGCAAGCGATTATGCCCTTCCTTGCGGCTATTAGCGAGGAGGCAGAGGCTATTGGTGCGGTGAATTGTGTGAAGGTAACGAGCGAAGGACTCATAGGCTACAACACCGATGTCGTAGGTATTCGCAAGTCGTTGGAGGGCGTAACGCTCGAAGGCGCAAAGGCACTCGTTCTCGGCACGGGCGGTGCATCGAAGGCGGTGCAGTATGTTCTGCGTGAGGGCGGAGCGGGGGTGAAGGATGTTTCTCGCTCTATAGGCTCGGCTGATTTGACCTACGAAGATTTGAGTGCGGAGCTAATTGCCAACACCGACATCATCGTCAATACTACCCCACTCGGAATGTTCCCGAATATTGACAATGCTCCCGAGTTGCCATACGAGGCACTCTCGACAAAGCACGTCCTTTTCGACTGCGTATACAACCCTCGCCAGACCAAGTTCCTGCAACTCGGAGCAGAGCAAGGTGCAGGCACAATAGACGGACTTACAATGTTTCACGCCCAAGCTGAAGAGTCGTGGCGTATATGGAACGAATAATCTATTCTCGAATACGGAGTAGCGTTTTCGCCTGCTTATAGTCCTGCTCCGACACAATCAATCTCGCACGGATAACACCCGGATAGAGTGTTGTCATATACTCATTATCTATTTCCGCGCGTATGCCCGCGCATGCAAGAATGCTTTTTGCCATCTCTGCCTCCACAGCTGTTGCATATTCGGCAACCACCACCAACTCGTCTACCTGCATAAGAAACCCCTTTCCGACACTCTAACGTTATAGCTTTTTCCGATAGGGAAAGGTGCAAAAACCGCGCCCAAATAGAGCCATTGGCCGTTAGCTATTAGCCATTATCTTTTTTTATATTAAATTGTCGATTTTCAATTGTCAATTTTCAATTTATTTTATATCTTTGTAGTTGGCAATTTAGCACAATATTATGAGCGGATTCGTACATCTACATACCCACACCCAATACTCTCTCCTTGATGGTCAGGCGAGTGTAAAGAAACTCGTTGATAAGGCAATCAAGGATGGTATGCCTGGTATCGCTATTACCGACCACGGTAATATGTTCGCTATCAAGGAGTTCACGAACTATGTGAGTAAGGTAAATGGTGCAAAGGCTGGCCGTGAGAAGGATCTCAAGAAACTGCTCGACAAGATGCTCGCACTCCAAGGTGAGCACGAAAATCTCGCCACCATACTCGCACAGAAGAAGAGCGATGAGGAGGCATTGAAGGCTGAGATTGCCGCTGCCACAAAGGCGAACAAGAACTTCGAGCCGAGCGAGGAGCAGAGCAAGATGCAAGCCGAGCTTGCGGCGATTGTAGGCGATCTCGAGGCGATGCAAAAGGAGTTCGAATTTGACGCAGTAAAGGCCCGTGAAATAATTGTCGAGATGGAGAATACTCCAGCCTTCAAGCCGATTATCGGTTGTGAGGTGTATGTGGCTCGCCGTGGAGATCTCCAACTCAAAACCGACAAGACCGACCTCGGAGGTTACCACCTCATCCTCTTGGCAAAGAACTTCAAGGGTTACAAAAACCTTATCAAGATAGTATCGAAGGCGTGGACAGACGGCTTCTATGGTCGTCCTCGTACCGACCGCAGCGAACTCGAGAAGTATCGCGAAGGTCTCATCTGCTGCTCAGCTTGTTTGGGTGGCGAGATACCTAAACTTATAATCGAAGAGCGTTTTGAGGAGGCGGAGGAGGCTATCCTCTGGCACAAGAGCATCTTTGGCGAGGACTACTACCTCGAGTTACAGTTGCACAAAGCAACCGTTGAGAGGGCAAACCACGAGGCATACCAGATGCAGTGCAAGGTAAACGAAAAGTTGGTTGAGTTCTCTCGCAAGCATAATGTCGGCTTGGTCTGCACCAACGATGTTCACTTCGTAGATGAGAAGGATGCCGAGGCGCACGACCGACTCATCTGCCTCAGCACAGGCAAGGACCTCGATGATCCAAAGCGTATGCTCTACTCGAAGCAGGAGTGGATGAAGACCACAGCCGAGATGCAGGCAATCTTCGGGCAATATCCCGAGGCTATCGAGAATACAGTTGCCATCTGCGACAAGGTGGAGCGTTACTCTATTGACCACGCACCTATTATGCCAGTATTCCCTATTCCTGCCGAGTTCGGCACGGAGGAGGAGTATCGACAGAGATTGACCGAGGAGGATCTCTTCAACGAGTTTACTCGCAACGAGAATGGCGAGGTGGTGATGGATGAGGAGTCGGCAAAGAAAAAGATCGAAAAGCTTGGAGGTTACGACAAACTCTATCGTATAAAGTTCGAGGCGGACTACCTCGCAAAACTCACAATGGAGGGAGCAGAGAAGCGATATGGCGCACCACTCTCGGAGGAGGTTGAGGAACGTTTGCGCTTCGAGCTCTACATTATGAAGACGATGGGTTTCCCTGGCTACTTCCTTATCGTACAGGACTTTATACGTGCTGCACGCGAGGAGTTGGGCGTATGGGTAGGACCTGGTCGTGGATCGGCTGGGGGCTCGGCAGTGGCATACTGATTGGGCACCACGCAGACTGACACTATCAAGTACGACTTGCTCTGCGAGCGTTTCTTGAACCCTGACCGTATCTCGTTACCCGATATCGATATCGACTTCGATGACGAAGGTCGTGGACGAGTGCTCGACTGGGTAACCAAGAAGTATGGCAAGGAGAAGGTGGCGCACATCATCACCTATGGTACAATGGCTACCAAGATGGCTATCAAGGATGTGGCACGAGTGCAGAAGCTTCCACTCTCGGAGTCGGATAGATTGTGCAAGCTCGTTCCTGACCGCATCACCGACCCTAAGGACGATAAGAAGCAGTTAAAAATCAACCTTACAAACGCCATAAATGCTGTTCCAGAGTTGCAACAAGCCGAAAACTCGGACGATCCAACAATGCGAGATACCATAAAGTATGCGCGTGAATTGGAGGGTAATGTGCGAGGTACGGGTGTTCACGCCTGCGGAACAATCATCTGTCGTGATGATATCACCGACTGGGTACCAGTATCGACTGCAGACGACAAGGAGACGGGCGAGAAGATGCTCGTAACACAATACGAGGGATCGGTAATCGAGGATACAGGTCTTATCAAGATGGACTTCCTCGGTTTGAAGAACCTCTCAATTATGAAGGATGCGGTGGCGAATATCCGCCGCACAAAGGGCATAGATGTAGATGTTGACGCCATTCCAATCGATGACAAAAAGACCTATGAGCTCTATTGCGAGGGTGCTACGCTCGGAACATTCCAGTTCGAGTCGGATGGTATGCAGAAGCACCTCCGCAACCTAAAGCCTACGGTTTTCGAGGACTTGATTGCGATGAATGCACTCTATCGTCCAGGCCCAATGGACTATATTCCAGACTTTATCGACCGTAAGCACGGACGCAAACCTATCGAGTACGATATTCCAGTAATGGAGAAGTATTTGAAGGATACATACGGCATTACGGTCTATCAGGAGCAGGTGATGTTGCTTTCGCGATTGCTTGCGGACTTCACACGAGGTGAGGCGGATACCCTGCGTAAGGCGATGGGTAAGAAGATTCTGTCGAAGCTGATGGAGTTGAAGCCTAAGTTCTTGAAGGGTGGCGCAGCAAACGGACACGACAAGGCGGTATTGGAGAAGATTTGGGAGGACTGGGTAAAGTTTGCATCCTACGCCTTCAACAAGTCGCACGCAACCTGCTACTCGTGGGTAGCATACCAGACTGCATACCTCAAAGCGAACTACCCTTCGGAGTATATGGCGGCATTGTTGAGCGCCAACCTCAATAGCATTGACAAGTTGGAGTTGTATATGAGCGAGTGTAACCGTATGGGTATCAGCGTACTCTCGCCAGATATCAACGAGTCGCAGATGCAGTTCTCGTCAAACCAAAAGGGTGATATCCGTTTCGGCTTAGCAGCAATCAAGGGTGTAGGCGAAGGTGCAGTGAATGCAATTATCGCCGAGCGCGAGAAGAATGGTCCATTCAAAGATATCTACGACTTTGCCGAGCGTTGCAACTACACGGCTGTAAACCGCAAATGTTTTGAGAATATTGCTATGTCGGGAGGTTTCGACTCTATTATCGACTTCTCACGAGGTAAGTTTGTGGTGGTTGACGAGAAGGACGGCTCAACCTTTGTGGAGGCATTGGTACGCTATGGCACACGCATTCAATCGGAGCGCAACAACGCCCAGCAGAGCCTCTTCGGTGGAGACAATGGTGTATCCGACATCCAAAAGCCACCGGTGCCTGTGCGTGGCGAAGCTATACCGCTCGAGCTCTTGAACAAGGAGAAGGAGTTGATTGGAATGTACCTCTCAGCCCACCCTCTCGATGAGTACAAGATGCTTATAAAGTCGGTATGTGGGGCTTCGCTTGCCGAGCTTGGCGAACTCGAGAAACTTCGTGGCAAGGAGCTTGCAGTGGCAGGTATTGTTACTGACGTTCGCGAGTTCTACCTCAAGAATGGAACTGCTGCAGGTTCGATGACGGTGATGGACTACGATGGTATGGCAGAATTCCGCTTCTTCCGCAAGGACTACGAGATGTTCCGCACCCGAATGTTCAAGGACTACTTCCTCCTGATTCAAGGACGAGTGCAGCCAAAACCTTATCGTGAGCCAGAGGAGTTGGAGTTTAAGGTAACGAGTATCACACAACTCCCCGATGTACGCGATGCAGTGCGCGAGATAAAGTTCTACCTCCCTACCGAGATGCTCACACGAGAGTTTATAGATGAACTTGTGGAGATGGCGAAGGAGAATAAGGGTAAGGCGCAACTCAAGTTCTCGCTGCAAGACACTCAAGAGGGGGTGTATGTATCGGCCTACTCTCGCAAATATCGCGTGGCTCTAACACCCGAATTATCCAAATTTATAGATAAATACAATATAAATTACACAATATCAGTAAACCAATAAAAAACAAAAAGATTATGGCACTTAACATTACAAATGAGAACTATGAGGCGTTGTTGGCAGACAGCAAGCCGTTGGTAATTGATTTCTGGGCAGAGTGGTGCGGTCCTTGCCGTGCAGTTGCTCCAATCGTTGAGGAGTTGGCTGAGGAGTATGCAGAGAGCGTAAACATCGGCAAGTGCGATGTTGATTCGTACGATGACATCACCGCTAACTATCGCGTTCGCAACATCCCTACCATCGTATTCATCAAGGGTGGCGAGGTTGTTGACAAGCACGTAGGCGCAATCAACAAGGCCGATTTGAAAGCAAAAATTGACGCTTTGTTGTAATAAAAAAATGGTGGATCACTCCACCATTTTTGCTTTTAGCCATTGGCCATTAGCCATTGGCTATTTTTTATATATACCGTCATTCCGAACGAATAAAATAAGCGTGGGAATCTCCCTTATTGTTACTAAAAGAAAAGTAGGAGATTGCCTCAGTCACCATACTCCTTCGCAATGACGATTGATTTATTTTTGCTCTTTCAAAAATAATTTTCTAACTTTGTAGTGCAGTCCTCGGATTGCAGACATATTGAAAGTGTTTTCGCACTGTCCCCATTAGAGAATGTAGCAGTTTTCAAAAACAAAAGGACAAAACGAATAGCACTCATTTCTTGTATATATGCTATTGGTGTATCCTGCACCGATGTATTGCTATATACAGGTGTGGGGTATCGCATCGTTTATTTTTGTTTGGGTTTTGCTACAACCTTCTAATGGATAGACGAAAAGTGTTTCTCCACACTTTCTTTATTGTCATAACAGCGCAAACATTATAAACTTAATTTTAATACTTTACTGTTATGAAGAAACTATTTTTATTAGTTGCAGTAGTGGCAATGATGTTGCCAAGCTGCAAAAAAATTAACGACGAGCTTGATTCATTGAGTGCACGGCTCGACAAGTTGGAGCAGGCTGTCCCGACTATTGAGGAGCAGATTTCTGCGATTCAAGTCTCTATCGCCTCGCTCGAAGAGGTTGATACCAAACTAAAAGAGAGCATTAAGGCGCTCGAAGAGAGCGACAAGGCAACAGCCGAGGAGATTACCGCATTGAAAAATGCAGACGAAGCCATTGAGGGAAAAATCGAGGCTTTGAAAAAGTATGTAGATGAATCTATCCAATCTACAAAAGATTGGGTGAATACCACATTTGCTACTTTGGAGCAACTGAATGCGTTATCGGAGGAGGTTTCTGCTCTCAAAATTCTTGTCGAAGCAAATAAAACCGAGGCTGCTACCAATCTTGCAACTGCTATTTCGAACCTCGAAACATCTATGATGTTGTGGGTTGGAGAGCAGTTGGCGGGCTACTATACTATCGCCGAAATTGATGCAAAAATAACAACATTACTAACGACTATTACTAATGGTGATAGTGCTTTGCAACAACAACTCAATGAGTTAAAAGCGCAACTTGCGACTACAAAACAAGAAATCACTGAGGCATACAAGAAGGCTATTGAAGATGCCATTACGCAGAACAATGGTGTTATAGATTCTAAAATCTCAAATGAGATTGCGAATGTAAATAGGCGTATCGACAATGAGATTGCAACCATAAACGCCAAAATCGTTGCTATTGAGGAGAGGCTTGCTGCCCTTGAAGGTCGTGTAAATACTATTGAAGAGCAGATTGCAGCAATCAACACCACTCTTGAAAGCCTTGATTCTATGGATAAAGAGTTAAAAGGCTATATCGATGGCTTGACGACTACGGCAACAAATCTTCAAGAGCAAATCAGTTCTACCAACACCAAGATAGATGAGGTTAAAACTGCCTTACAGGGTGAGATTTCGACTGCGAAAGCCGATGTTTTGGCTCAGTTGGAAGCATTGGAAACTGAACTCAAAAATGAGTTAAAGACTATCAATGCCACAATCGAGACTCTTAAAGCAAAAGACGAAGAACTCAACAAGAAGATTGCAGAGCTTAAAACCTATGTTGATAGTGAACTCAAAAATACAACAGATTGGGTTTCTGCAACATTTGCAACTTTGGAGCAGTACAATGCACTTGTAAGCGAAGTTGCAACGATTAAGGCGCAAATCGAGGCTATCAACAAGAGTATTTCAGACCTTGAAACACGCCTTACAACCAAGATTAATGAGGATATTGCAACGGCAGTATCAACTCTCAATGCGGACATTCAGCAGAAGGTTAAAGATATTACAACAGCCTATACTACTGCTATTAAGAGTGTGAAGGAGGAAGTGACTGCGGCTTACACTATTGAGATTCTGACGGCAATTACTGCTCTTGATTCATCGCTTAAATCGTGGGTAAGCGAGCAGTTGTCGGGATATTATACCATTGCGGAGATTGATGCGTCACTTGCAGCGTTGACTCAGGAATTTAATAATAAATTGGATACACAGAAGACATATCTTGAAGGTCTTATCAACGAACTCGCAACTGCACTCACTAAGGACATTACAGGTAATAAAGTGCTGATTGAGGGTTTACAGAAGGATATTGCAACCTTGCAAGGAGAATCTGCGGAGTATGCAGCAAAAGTGGCAGAGAATGCAACTGCAATTGCCAAGAATGCACAAGATATTATCAACAACGCCACTGCGATAACAAATAATAGTAACGATATAGGAACTAACGAACAACTTCTTGCAAGCAACAAAACTTTAATTGAGGCTAATACAAATGCTATTGCAGAGAACAAAAAATCAATCGATGCATTAAAGGTATCCACATCCTCAATTGTCACTACAAACACAGAGAATATTGCAACAAATGCTGAGAATATTGCAAAAAGTAGCTCTCTCATCTCTAAAAACGCAACTGCAATTGCAAATAATCAATTAGCAATTTCTCAAAATGCCTCAGATATTATGCAATTAGAACAACGCTTTGCTAATATCGAAAATGAATTTGAAGAGACTTGTCAGAGAATAATAAGCGAAGCGATAAGTAACAATGGCTCAATCAACTCATCTGAAGCGTTAGCCCTAAATACTCGCATAGATAATGAGATCTCAACTTTTAACTATCAAATAGCACTTATTGCGACCCGTGTTTCTGTAGTCGAGAACGATATTGCAACAATCAAAAAACAAATCACAACAATATTGTCCGATATTGCAGATTTAAAAGAGAGTATTTCTGCGCTACTCTCTCGCATTCAGTCCGTTTCATATATACCTCAATACGTTGATGGTATAGCAACCCTCAAGGATACAGGTAGCGCAAGCCGCGTTACTCTCGATTTTGAGATTTCACCTAAAGATGCAGTATATACTTTGGTAAAAGTATGGCAACAAGCAGTCTCCATTAAGGCAATTTACACCGAAACCCGTGCCGTGGAATTTATCGATATGCCTATAATAAGTCTTATAGCAGATGCAACAAATGGTATCATTTCGGTGACAGCATCGGGCGAAAATTTGTCTGAAAGTTTCTTTAATGGAACTCAAACAGCAAGTCTTAGATTAGCCATTTCGGATGGAAACAATTCGGTAACAAGCGACTATGTGTCAATGGATATACAAACCATTATGGAATACACCTCAAGTGACGGCGCAATAGTAGTTCCGCATAATGGTTCTTCGGTAATATCAAACAGTTATGATAATGGTGTAGGTAGAATTGTATTTAGCGGACGTCTTACGAAGATAAATGAATACTTCTGTCAAAAGTGCACAACCCTGACATCTGTAACCATCCCAACAAGCGTCAAGTATATTGCAAGAAATGCGTTTCAAGGTTGTTCTGCTTTAACAAAAGTTGAGATGCGATCATTTATTCCTCCAACGCTCGAGGGAAGTGTCTTTGCTAATACTCCTTCAAACTTAAAAATTTATGTTCCGTATGCAGATCTGTATAAAACCTCAAAATCGTGGGATACATATACAAATAAAATATACGATTCCGCTAGTGTTACAAATACTATTGTATATACCTCATCTGATAATTCAATAGTCACACCTAACGATATATCGGTATTTGGTGCTAACATGATTGCTAACACATACGAAAATGGACAAGGAATAATAACTTTTGATGGAGAAGTTAGCACAATCGGCTATCAAGCATTTTATAAGTGCAATACCTTGACTGGTATCACGATACCCGAGAGCGTTGTTGAGATTGGAGAATACGCATTTGCGAAATGTTCAAAACTTTCGTATGTGAGCACCATAAACTGCACCGTTTGTAGATATGCATTTTACGATTGCAGCAACTTAAGACGTGCATATTTTGCCGAAAATGCAACAGCGGAATATTCATTTGGCTATTTAAGTGAAATATACTGTCTATCTACTACACCGCCTATGATATTCGGTGAGTGTGACTATAAGGATTTAGTTCATAGTGGATGTGGATTTGATTTTGACGATAAAACTAAAATTTATATCCCTGCATCTGCCATAGATACTTATAAATATATACATGGTAATGGTTGTTGGGTCCCACAACTATACTTATATACAACATATTAAGAACTAGAAGCATAAAGAGTTGGAGTAACTCCAACTCTTTATGCTTCTATATACTATTTTCATCGCACCTTACTCCTTCGTGCCAATTAACGAGATTGTGCGTTGGATGAAGTCCGTGAGGTTCTTGCCCTTCAGCATTCCGTTCGAGAGCAAGGCGAGGTCGATAATCTGACGCACAAGTGCGTTCTCCTTGCCAATCTCCTTGAGGCGTAGGTTGCGCTCATCGCGGAGGGTGAGAATCTTCTTCGACAACTCCTCGCGCATATCCTTCTCCTCGCTCGAGAGTTCCTCATCCTTCTTGCCCTTGGTCATCTCCTCGAAACGGCTCTCCTCGGCTACGGCAGCATCTATCTTCTTGGTGATACTCTTCAACTTGTCGCCATAAGCCTTCTCTACTGAGTCGAGGATGTCGATTACGATAGGGTGATTTCCATTGACTGCGATGGTGAAATTATCCGGCATCTGACCATAGAACTGACTCATCTGTCCGCCCGAGAGTTTCGCCATATCCTTCATTCGGCGCATAAACTCGTTCTGCGTGATGACAATTGGAGCATCATCTGCCGACATAGCCTCGAACGAGATATTGTAACGAATATCCTCATCGGTAGGTAACTGCGCCTCGAAAACTGGGCGCATAATCTCCTGCTGCGCCTCGCTTAACGAGATTTTCTGTTCCTCCTTCTTACGGATGAGGTGGTCGATGATATCGCTATCCACACGCACAAAACGCACCTTCTCGTTCTTCTGCTCATACCAGTTGATGTAGTGGCTGTCGAGCTGTCCATTCATCTCCAACACATCATAACCCTTTGCCTTTGCCGACTGAAGGAACGAGTGCTTGCCCACGATATCATCGGTATAGAGGATGATGAGATTGTCGTCCTTGTCGGTCTGTAGATCCTTTACCGCAGTGCAATACTCCTCCGAAGTGAAATACTTACCCTCGGTATTCTTCCACAACATACATCCCGCAGCCTTCTCGGCGAACTTCTCGTCAGTCAAAAGACCATACTGGATAAAGATTTTCAAATCATCCCACTTCTGTTCATACTCCGCACGCATCGAGGTGAACAACTCGTTCAAACGTTCTGCCACCTTGCGGGTGATGTAGCCCGAAATCTTCTTTACATTGCTGTCGCTCTGCAAGTAGGAGCGCGAAACGTTCAACGGGATATCTGGCGAGTCGATAACACCGTGCAAGAGTGTCAAATACTCTGGTACGATGCCCTGCACCTCGTCAGTAACGAATACCTGGTTGCAATAGAGCTGAATCTTATTTTTCTGAATCTCGAAGTTGTTGTGGATGCGAGGGAAGTACAAGATACCAGTGAGGTTAAACGGATAGTCGATATTCAAATGTATGGAGAACAATGGCTCCTCGCTCATAGGGTACAACGCCTGATAGAACGCCTTGTACTGTTCCTCGGTAATCTCCGCAGGTTTGCGAGTCCACAACGGCTCGGTATCGTTGATACGATTATCCTTTTCGGTATCGACATACTTGCCATCTTTCCACTCCTTGACCTTACCAAAGATTACTGGCACCGGCAAGAAGCGACAATATTTATTCAAGAGTTCGTTAACCTTGCTCTCCTCTGCATACTCAGCGCACTCCTCCGAGAGGTGGAGTACTATGGTTGTGCCGCGCTCACGCTTCTCTGAAAGTTCCTCCATAGAGTATTCAGGCGAGCCGTCGCATACCCAATGTACCGAAGGCGTCTCACTGTCGTATGATTGGGTAAAGATTTCAACCTTATCCGATACCATGAATGCCGAGTAGAAACCCAAACCAAAGTGGCCTATAATCGCCTGATTTTGGTACTTTGCTAAAAACTCCTCGGCTCCCGAGAATGCAATCTGGTTGATGTAGCGATCAACCTCCTCGGCCGACATACCGATACCGTTGTCGGTAACAGTGAGGGTGCGAGTCTCCTTATCTACGGCGATGCGAACTGCAAGTTCTCCAGTCTCGCCAGCGAATACGCCAGTCGAAGCGAGGGTACGCAACTTCTGCGTTGCATGTACAGCGTTAGATACCAACTCACGCAAGAAAATCTCGTGGTCGGAGTAGAGGAATTTCTTAATTACGGGGAAGATATTTTCGGTTGTCACCCCAATTTTTCCGTTTTTCATAGTCGTATAGTTTTATTATTAGTTATTTTCGTTTTAGCTACTATTTACTCAAACCTTGTGCCACAACGGAGTTTCTGCCAAAATGGCAGAAATAAAATAGAAGAATGGCGTAAATTGCCATTCTTCTATTTTATTTTAATTGAGGATTGAGAATTGAGGATTGAGAATTGTTCTTTTTCTTCCTAACTCCTAGCTCCTAACTCCTCACTTCTATCTTACAAGAATCCCTCTTGTACGAGCCACTCGCGCACCTTTACCCAATCCACATAGGGGCGAGATGTGGTCATCGAGCGAACAAGCGGCACACCCAAAGCTCCATCGTCAATATAGACATCGGCGTGCACCTTTGGCGACTTGGTCCACTTCTTCTGATTTGGATTACAGTTCACTGCATAGAGCGGAATGCCGTTCTGCTTAAACCACTCTACCGCCTCCTTCTCGAGTTTACCGCTACGCATAGTGTAGAGGATAATATTGTGTCCCTGCTCTACCAGCTCTTTCAATACCGGCACAGCGCCAACATCTTGTCCCAAATATGGATACTCGTGAGTTACACAAGTGCCATCAAAATCGACTGCAATAAATAATCCCGTATAAGACATAATCTAAATTTGGTTATGAATTATTTAAGAATACTCAATTTCTTCAAGATCTTGCGCCAACCGTGATCGTTCTTATTTGAGCCCGAAGTGTACTGATAACGATAGCTATAGCCATATGACTGACGATTCTCGCTCGAGCCATTGAGTACAATACACATATTCTTCAACTTCTTCTCGGTGTGCAAAGCATTGATATCTGGAATCTGCTGACGCTCCAACAATCCCTCGCGTACCACATAGATGCTCAAGTCGGCTACACGGCTTGCAATCATAGCATCGGCAATAACCAATGCAGGAACGCTATCGATAATGATATAGTCGTAGTGCTTGCGACACTCATCGAGGAGAGCATCCAAACGCGGCGACATTAGCAACTCAGCAGGGTTTGGCGGTTGCAATCCTGCGTAGATAAAGTCGAAGTTCTCGTGCAAACCGCTCTGTGAGATAATATCGTTGATATTGACGTTCTGCGAGCTGAGATATTTAGTCACACCATTAGGGTTGCTACGCTGTCCCATATGCTTTGAGAGGGTACGGCGGCGAAGGTCGAGGTCAATCATCAACACCTTATTACCCGAAAATGCGAGTGTCATACCGAGGTTCATCGACACGAAGGTCTTACCTGCGTGAGCATTCGAAGAGGTGGTAAGGATAACCTGCTGCTTAGCACCACCCGACATAAAGCCCATATTTGTACGAAGAATCTTGAATGCCTCCGAAACCTTGTCGCGACCACTCTCGCGTACTGCAATATTGCGATTGAGGTGTCCCTCGTAGGTCGGAATATCACCAAGGTAAGGAACTGTACAGAACTTAACAATATCGTGTTTACCCTGTACTTTGGTATTTGTGAGGATAAGCAAGTAGATAATCGCAAGAGGCAAACCAAGGCCGATAATCAACATCGCCAACATCACAAGAACCTTGTTCGGCGATACTGGGCGTGGACTTCCGAATGCGTAGTCTACAACGCGAGCTGGGCGCTCGGTGATAGCCAACGAAATAGCATTCTCCTCGCTCTTTGTCAAGAGATAGAGGTACAACTCCTCCTTAATCTTCTGCTGACGAGCTATAGTAAGGAACTCCTGCTCCTTCTTTGGCACAGCACCAATCATATTGCTAATCTTACGCTCCTCTTTCTCGAGGTTGGTGAGTTTAATCTCCAACGCCTTGATATGAGAGGTGAGCGAAGCAAGAATCGCATTCTTAGTCGAAGATATATTGCGGTTCAACTGCTGCACAATAGGGTTATTCTCGCTATCGTCACCCAACTTATTGCGCTGAATAACCAACTCATTGTAGTCGGCAATCTGAGCAATAATTGCGGTGCTACCCTCGAATGTTGTTGCAGGGATAATGTTGGTATCCTGCGAGTTGTTGCTGAGATAGTCGCGAATAAACTTCGACATCGCAATCTGGTTGCTTGTCGCAGCAATCTCCTGCTCGTAGCGAATAGCACCCTCGGTACGGCGAGTTGCCTCGGTCTGGATATCGATGATATTATTCTTATCCTTGAAGCTCTTAATATCGCCATCAATAGAGTGCAACTCCTCACCGATAATTTGCAAACGCTCGGTGATAAATTTGGCTGTAGCCTCGGCAACAATCTGCTTGTCGGTAACAGCATCATCGTTGTAGACATCAAGCAAGGTGTTGAGAATATCGTCTGCTCGCTGTGGAACAACATCGTTGAGCGAGAGATTGATAATCGAAGACATCTTGCTTGCTACCGACATCTGCACCTTATTGCGATATGCTGTAGCTACCGACTCTATACTACCCTTCAATGCACGGACCTCCTTACCCACGAACTCAGGATTGAAGTAGAGCGTTGGGGTAATAATCACCTGACCAATAGGGAGATCTACAACCTCGCCAAACTTTGCTGTCGCAGTAAAGAGCTTGTCGCTCTTCGCCTTATCCTTTTCCGAAGGCTTGCGCGAGCAAGCAAACTCCGAAATTTTTACGCCATCCTCGCCAAGGAGTGCAGTAAACGAGCAGCTTTTACCGCCCAAATCATCTACATACTGAACATCGATTGGTGAGTTCTTGTAGAGGGTTACAGTACGCAAACCCGACTTCATGGTGTAGCTGCGGGTGAGATCGAGACGCTTGACCACCTCGAGCATAAGGCGGCGAGCCTGCAAGACATAGAGCTCGTTGTCTACACTACGGCGTGTCGAGATACCTGCAATATCGGCAAATGCCGACAACTCACTTGCCGCACCACCACGGCGCGCATCCTTGATTAGGACGGTTGCCTCACGATGATACACTGGAGAGGTCGAGAGTAGATAGTAGGCTCCAACACTTGCAAATACAACCAATGATATGATAAACCAATACCATCTTCTCAGCGCCTTGTCTAAGAGTTCGCGCATCGATACTGTTCTCTGAAAAATATCGCTTTCAGAACGAGTTGTGCTATTTTGTGTCAAATTTTCCATCGAGATAATTTAATTATTTTTTAGCAAAGTTGATGATAGTGAGTACCAACGATGTAGCAGTGATAAGAGTGCTAACTATCGAGAGCCAGAATGTTCTATTCTGGTTAATCTCGGCTGTAGCGGCCTTATATTTGTTCGGCTGAACATATACTACATCGCCCTGCTGCAAGTAGAATGCAGGCGAAGACATCTGATTTCCCTCGAGGAAGTTCAAGTTGAAGATCTCGTGGCTCTTGCCATCTGCGCTACGGCGTATTACCGCAACATTGGCACGATTACCGAAGATGGTCATATCGCCAGCCATTGCCAACGCCTCCAATACGGTGATTCTGTCACGAGTGATATCGAACTGACCTGGATTGTTAACCTCACCAAGGACAAAGAACTTCATATCTGCAAACTGGATATTAACGATAGCATCGCTGATATAGCCGCCATCGATAATCTTCTTGGCAATCTCGTTAGCGAGTTCCTCACGACTCTTTCCGCTGCACGCCACCTTGCCAATAATAGGGAACTCGAGCATACCATCTCCATCGACAGTGCGAACCTGCACAGACTGTAGTCCATTTGCAGAGCTTGCTCCTATAGGGTTGCTAAGGAGTGAAGAGAAGGATGATGATGTGTTAAATGGCGATGCCAACTCTGGATTTTTACTCGACACGACTATCGAAAGACGATCGTGAGGTTTGATACGAATCTGACCATCGGCGATGACCTTCGAAAGATCATTATTGTTAAACTCGTAGACGATTCGTTTCGATGCATTGCAGCCTACCAATAGCAAAGCTACAACTGCCATTACAAGTCTCTTAAAAGTTACTTTCATTATTGTTTAGTTTTTCGTTTATATCCTTCAAAAAAAATAGATAATTAATTGGCAATACGCCTAATCTTTGCAAAAGTAATACATATTATTATAAAAAACAATAGTTCGCAGAGTTTGATGTGCGAAATTTGTAAGTTTCGCCTATTTTTTATACTTTTGAACTCCAATAACAAGAAAAAAGGAGAAAATAGCTATGCAACATACAGCTTGGAGCTACGATGCAGTGATGTACGAAATGAATGTTCGTCAGCTTACGGAGAAGGGAACCTTTACCGCTGCAATGAGCCATTTACAACATCTCAAAGATATAGGCGTAGATGTCGTTTGGGTGATGCCAATATACCCCATCGGTATGGTCGAGCGTAAAGGCTCATTAGGCTCCTACTACTCCATCTCGGACTACTGCGCGGTCAATCCCGAATTTGGAACAATGAGCGACTTTAATGCCTTTGTCGGCGAAGCGCACAGGCTCGGCATAAAGGTAATTTTAGATTGGGTAGCAAACCACACCTCCCGCGATGCTAAATGGCTGAGAGAAAAGACAATGAGTTGGTACGAACGCGATGAGCACGGCACAGCCAAAGTACCTTGGGATTGGAGCGACACTGCCAAGCTAAACTATGGAGAAAAAGATGTTTGGCAGGGGCAGATAGAGGCGATGAAATTTTGGGTAACAGAACACAACATCGATGGCTTCCGCTGCGATATGGCAATGCTTGTACCAATAGAGTTTTGGCAGGAGGTACGCCGAGAGTTACAAAGCGTCAAATCGGACATTTTTATGCTTGCCGAGGCTGAGGGCACGGAGTTCTTCGAAAAAGCCTTCGATGCTTGCTATGGCTGGGAATTACATCACGCTATGGTCGATGTTGCGCAGTGTAAGTCGCGCGTAGATGTGTTGCGTAGCAAAATCTATACTATTCTGAATAATTATCCGCAAACCTCTATGCATTTGTCGTTCACCTCGAACCACGACGAAAATTCGTGGAGTGGTAGCGAGCAGAGTCGTTTCCGCGAGGCGTTGAATGCTATGAGTGCCCTCACATTTGTGTTGCCTAAGTCGTTGCCTTTGATATATACGGGCCAGGAGATTGGCTATGCCCATTCGTTTGCCTTTTTCGATAAGGATGCAATGCCTAAGTTTGAGGCAAATGAGATAACCGAGAAGTATCGACGCTTGTGTGAGATGAAACATTCGTATACGACACTCTGCTCTGCTGACCGCGGTGGCTCGTTTGTGGAGATCAATAACAATGCTCCCGATTGTCTGTTTACGTTTGTGCGCGAGAACGAGCAGGGAAGAGTGGTCTATATTGCTAATCTCTCGCCATACAAAGTCTTTTCGGACTTTCATACGGGCATTTATGCCGGCGAATATACCGATGTTGTGTCGGGCGAACAGACCACGCTCTTCGAACATACTTGGGGTGATATGGAACCGTGGTCATACCGACTGTTGGTGCAAAAGCGATAAAAATTGGGAAAAAGCGGTCGGAAAGGTTATAATTTAGAAAATTATAATTATATTTGCGACCAAAGAAAAACATTTCCCGATTTTAGCAATGAAAATAGCATTAGCACAACTTAATTACACCATTGGAGATATCGCAGGAAATACCGCGAAGATTATTATTGCGGTTGAGCGAGCAAAAGCCGAAGGGGCAGATGTTGTAGTATTTGCCGAGCAGGCATTGAGCGGAACACCAGCCTTCGACCTTCTTCGTAAAACGACCTTCTTGGAACTTTGCGACGAGGCTCTCGATGAGATTGCCTCCTATTGCAACGGTATTACAGCCGTTGTGGGCGCACCTATACTTATGCAGAATGGAACGCAGAGTGCTGCCGTTGTTATCGAGAATGGCAAGGTTAAACGTTACATAACAAAAGCAAACATTACTGCTCGCCGCGAGATGGGCTTCTTGAATAGCGGTGAGGGCGTAAAGGTTGTCCGTATTGCTGGCGAGAATGTCGCTATCGTTGTGGGCGATGACTTCTCACACTTGGACGATGTGGATAGCAATGTCGATATGATTTTCAGTATCAACGCTCGTCGCTACGGTAAGGGTTTGATGTCGTATCGCTACGAGACGATGCGCCGAATGGCTTTCGTTGAGTCTAAGACCATCGTACTTATCAATAATGTTGGAGGCTCGGGCGAGATTGTCTACGATGGAACATCGTGTGTGATCAACAACAAGGGTGAGCTTGCATTGCTTATGAACTCTTTCGAGGAGGACTTCGCTATTTACGACACGATGGAGGAGAGTGAGCCTTGTGAGTTGCCACAGGAGCTCTATCGTCACGACAGAACGGGCTATATCTACAAGGCGGCAGTTTTGGGCTTGCGTGACTACTTCCGTAAGAATGGTTACAAGAAGGCGTGTGTCGGTCTATCGGGAGGTATCGATTCTGCTATCGTTACTTGCATTGCAGTAGAGGCTCTCGGCAAGGAGAATGTCAAGGTTCTGATGATGCCGTCACAGTTCTCAACCGACCATTCGGTAAACGATGCGATGGTTTTGGCAGAGAACCTCGGCGTTGAGTATACAGTTCTGCCTATCTCGGAGGTCTACACCTCGATTGTAAACACCCTTATCCCTGCTATTGGTGGTCACGCATTCGATGCCACCGAGGAGAATATCCAGGCTCGTGTACGTACCATTATGCTGATGGCATTGCAGAATAAAAAGGGCAATATAGTATTAAACTCATCGAATAAGAGCGAGAATGCGCTCGGTATGTGCACCCTCTATGGCGACACCGCAGGAGCATTCAGTGTTACTGGTGACCTCTACAAGACCGAGATGTACGACTTGGCTCGTCATATCAACAAGTTAAAGGGCGATATTATTCCCGAAAACATCCTCACAAAGGAGCCATCATCGGAGTTGCACCCTGGACAGAAGGATAGCGACATTTTGCCACCATACAATGTTGTAGATGCCATTCTGATGCGAATGATTGAGCAGGGACAGCACCGCGAGGAGGTTATCAACGCAGGATTCAATGCCGAAGATGTCGAGAAGATTCACGCAATGGTGATGCACGCCGAAAAGAAACGCTACCAATATCCTCCAGTGTTGCGCTTGTCGGCTTGTGCGTTTGGACACGAGCGTTTGATGCCGTTGATTAACCGATACGGAGATTAGTTAGGTTTTCTCGTGAAACAACCACATCAAATAGAGCATAAAGGCATAGTTGCGCTTGTTGGTCGCAACTTTGTACGTGTCGATATCGAGGTAATGGAGGCTTGTGGCTCGTGCGCTTCGCGTAAGGCGTGCGCTATGGGACAAGGTACTACCCGTGAGATTATGGTCTATACAGACGATGCACAAAACTACTCTATTGGCGAAGAGGTGAATGTTTCGGCAAAGCAGAGTTTGGGTGTAGTGGCAGTGCTTTTGTGCTATGTAGCACCTTTGGTGGTGCTTTTACTCGCTATGGTTGTGGCGCAGTTGCTTGGCTACTCGGATGGCATCTCCGCAGCGGTTGGACTTGGAACTCAAGTGCTATATTTCTCGATACTTGCCTTGTTCAGAAATAGAATATCTCAAAAGGTGATTTTTACCATAAACAAAATATGAATACTTTACTTTTTACAATTCTAACTCTTTGCGCAATTGGCGTTGTAGCGGCGTTGATCCTCTACTTCGTGGCGCAGAAGTTTAAGGTTGAGGAGGATCCTCGTATCGACGATGTCGAGAAGATGCTCCCAGGAGCAAATTGCGGTGGTTGCGGTTTCCCTGGCTGTCGCGGTTTGGCTACAGCATTAGTTGAGCAGGAGGATATCTCGTCACTCTACTGCTCGGTAGGTGGAGCCGACTGTATGAAGGCTGTGGCAGACTATCTCGGCAAGGCAGCACCAACAAAGGAGCCGCAGGTAGCAACCGTGCGCTGTGGTGGCACTTGCGAGAAGCGACCTCGCACATCAACCTATGCGGGTACTCGCTCGTGCGCTATTGCCTCGGGTGTCTATGTGGGAGAAACCAACTGCGCCTACGGCTGTTTGGGCTATGGTGACTGCGTTGAGGCGTGTGCTTTCGATGCAATCCACATCAACCCCGAAACGGGCTTGGCTGAGGTAGATGCCGACAAGTGTACCGCTTGTGGTGCTTGCGTTTCGGCTTGTCCAAAGGGTATTATCGAGTTGCGTAAGAAGTGGCCAAAGAATCGCGCAATCTATGTTTCGTGCGTATCGAAAGACAAAGGTCCTGCAACAATGAAGGCTTGTAAGGCGGGCTGTATCGGCTGCGGCAAGTGTTCGAAAGTTTGCGAGTTCGGTGCTATCACCATCGAGAATAACTTGGCATTTATCGACTCGACAAAGTGTCGTTTGTGCCGCAAGTGCGTAGCCGAGTGTCCAACCGGAGCAATCAAGATGATTGGCCTTGTTCCGCTTCCTCCAAAAGAGAAACCAGAAACTGAAACTACTACAAAATAATGAAAACTTTTCCAATTGGCGGAGTTCATCCGTCAGATAATAAGAAGTGGAGCAAGGCGAAAGCGATTGAGCCTATGGAGTTGCCCGATGTGGTGACTATTCCGCTTGCACAGCATATCGGAGCACCCGCTACCGCTATCGTTGCAAAGGGCGATACGGTAAAGGTGGGAGAGAAGATTGCCGAGGCTACAGGCTTTATGTCGGCAAATATCCACGCACCTATTTCAGGTACCGTTACTGCGGTAGATTTGCAATTGAACGGTCAGGGCTTGCGCCAGATGATGATTACCATCAAGCGCGAGGGCGACGATTGGGCAGATGGCATCGACCTCTCAACCGACCTCGTTAAGGAGTGCAACCTCTCCTCTGGCGAGATTATCGCTCGCATCAAGGAGGCAGGTGTCGTAGGTATGGGTGGTGCAACCTTCCCAACCCATGTCAAGCTCTCTATTCCCGAGGATAAGAAGGCTGAGATTTTGATTATCAATGGCGTGGAGTGTGAGCCATACCTCACTTCAGACTATCGCACAATGTTGGAGCGCGGCGAGGAGTTGCTCATCGGAACTTCAATTTTGATGAAGGCCGTATCGGTTGATAAGGCAGTCATCGGCGTTGAGAACAACAAGTCTGATGCAATCAAGCATCTCCGCGAGTTGGCTAAGGGCTACAATGGCATCGAGGTTAAGGCTCTCAAAACAATGTATCCGCAGGGTGGCGAGAAGCAACTCATTGCAGCGGTTACAGGTCGCGAAGTTCCTGCTCCGCCGGCACTTCCGATTGATGTCGGTGCAGTAGTTTGCAACGCTTCGACCGCAGTGGCTGTCTACGAGGCTGTGCAGAAGAACAAACCACTTGTTCAGCGCGTAGTAACCGTAACGGGTAAGGAGGTTAAGGATACCAAGAATTTACTCACTCGCTTCGGAACACCAGTATCGGCACTCCTCGACAAGTGTGGAGGTCTACCCGAGGGAGACAACCGCGTATTGAATGGAGGTCCTATGATGGGACGCCCGATATCAAACTTGGCTTCGCCAGTTATGAAGGGCTGCTCGGGCATCACCGTATTGAGTGGCGCAGAGGCGTTGCGTGGCGAGCCTTCGGCTTGTATCAAGTGTGCAAAGTGTGTGGAGGCTTGTCCAATGGGCTTGGAGCCTTATCTCCTCGCAAAGCAGTCAAAGAAGAAGGCTTGGGATGCAATGGAGGAGAACGATATTGTAAGTTGTATTGAGTGTGGTTGTTGCCAATTTACCTGTCCTGCAAATATCGCTTTGCTTGACTATGTGCGCCTCGGCAAGCAGACCGTAATGGGTATTATCCGCGCTCGTAACGCAAAGAGATAAAGGAGAATAAGATATGGCAAACAGAACTATTGTAGCCTCGGCTCCTCATATTCATAGCTCGTTGTCGACCACAAAGTTGATGGGCGACGTGATTATCGCCTTGCTACCAGCGTTGGCGGTGTCGGACTATGTGTATGGCTGGGGAGTATTGGCAGTAGCGGCAACCTCGATTGGTTGTTGTGTGCTTTTCGAAGCGTTGATTCAGAAATTCTTGGTGCGTGGCAAGCAGACCATAACCAACCTCTCGGCGGTGGTTACGGGTTTGTTGTTGGCTATGAATATGCCAGCAAATATTCCGTTGTGGATTGTTGCGGTGGGCGCATTGGTTGCTATTGGTGTTGCAAAGATGCCTTTTGGTGGTCTTGGCAAAAATCCATTCAACCCTGCAATCGTTGCGCGTGTATTCCTCTTGATTGCCTACCCAGTGCAGATGACATCGTTCGCAATGCCTTCGACCGAGGGTTTTGTTGATGCCTATTCGGGTGCAACTCCGTTGGCTGCTGCAAAGGCAGGCTTGATGAACTTCGCCGAGTTGGATGTATTGGGAATGTTCGCAGGAAATATTGCTGCCTCGTTCGGTGAGATTGCAACCTTGGCATTGTTGCTCGGTTTCGGATACTTGTTGGTACGCCGCGTTATCACTTGGCATATTCCAGTGTCGATTTTCGCAACTGTTGCAGTTTTTGCTACTATCTATGGCGCATTCTCGTTCGATACTCCACATCTCGTATCTAACTTCGCTTTGTTCCACCTCTTGGGCGGAGGATTGGTGCTCGGTGCGGTATTTATGGCTACCGACTATGTAACCTCGCCAATGACTACCAAGGGTATGATAATCTACGGTATTGGCATCGGTGCATTGACAATGACTATCCGCTTGTGGGGTGCATATCCCGAAGGTATGTCGTTCGCAATCCTTATTATGAACGCCGTAGTGCCTCTTATAAATAAGTATATCAAACCACGCCGTTTCGGTGCTAAAAAGTAGGAGGGAAGCGATATGAAGAGTTCATTGAAAAATATGGTGTTGGTGCTTTTCTGCATCACCCTCATCTCATCGGCTTGCGTAGGTTTGGTTAATATGATTACCGTAGAGCCTATCGCAAAGGCGAAGGAGGCTGCTGTAAAGGCAGCTTTAGCAGAGGTGTTGCCAGAGTTCGACTCGACCGAAAAGAGCGAGCATACGGCAGACGAATTGTTGATTCTTGCCTACAAGGCTACCAAGAGTGGCGAGGTCGTAGGCTACGCTATCGAGTCGGCAACAAAGAATGGATTTAGCGGCTTGGTTCGCTTGATGGTCGGTTTCGACACCAAGGGTACTATTTTGAATGTCAATGTGTTGGAGCAGGCAGAAACCCCAGGCTTGGGTGCAAAGATGACCGAGGAGGGCAATCCTCTCTTGGCAAGCATCCAGGGCAAGGAGGCTCCGAAGGTAAAACTTACCGTAAAGAAGGATGGTGGCGATGTCGACGCTTTGACCGCTGCAACAATCTCTTCTCGTGCCTATGCCGAGGCTGTGGCTCGTGCCTACTCGGTATTTAAGGTTGTGGCGGGCTGGGAGCGAGAGGTTCAGGCTACCACGGGTGCATCACAAACAAATGGTGGAGAGGAATCCAAGAGAGGAAACTTCGAGCCTAAAAGAGGAAAGGAGTAATTATGGCAAATAAAGTAACATTGTTCCTTAAGGAGAAATTGCTCCTCACTTGGCGAGGAGTTATCAAGGAGAACCCAACCTTCGTTTTGGTTTTGGGTATGTGTCCTACACTCGGAACAACCACCTCGGCAGAGAATGGCTTTGGTATGGGTGTGGCGACTATGGCGGTGTTGATTATGTCGAACATCGTAATCTCGCTTATCAAGAATGTAATTCCGGATAAGGTGCGTATCCCTGCCTTTATCGTAGTTATTGCATCGTTCGTTACAGTTATTCAGATGCTGATGCAGGCGTTCGTACCTTCGCTCTACGCATCGCTCGGCGTATTTATTCCGTTGATTGTTGTGAACTGTATCATTCTTGGTCGTGCCGAGGCCTTCGCATCGAAGAATGGAGCTCTCGACTCGGCTCTCGATGGCGTAGGTATTGGCTTGGGCTTCACCCTCTCGCTCACCACAATTGGTGCAGTGCGCGAGGTGTTGGGTAGTGGCGCAATCTTTGGCTACGACCTCGGTTGTGGCAACTATATGCCGTTGGTATTTGTCCTCGCTCCAGGCGGATTCTTAGTGCTTGGCTTCTTGATGGTATTGTTCAACAAATTCTTAAAGAAATAGGGCTATGGAAGTAACATATTTTGCAATTATCATTGGTGCGATATTCGTAAATAATGTCGTACTCTCGCAGTTCCTCGGCATCTGTCCATTCCTCGGCGTATCTTCGAAGGTTGAGACCTCAATGGGTATGGGCGCAGCCGTAACCTTCGTTATGGCGTTGTCGGCTGTGGTTACTTGGCTTATCCAAAACTATATCCTCGTTCCACTCGGCATCGAGTATATGCAGACCATCGTCTTTATCCTCGTTATTGCAGCGTTGGTGCAGATGGTGGAGATTGTATTGAAGAAGGTGTCGCCATCGTTGTATCAGGCGTTGGGAATCTTCCTGCCGTTGATTACCACCAACTGTGCAGTGTTGGGTGTGGCAATTCTGATGATTCAGAAGGAGTTTTCGTTGTTGCAGGGCGTAGTATATAATGTTTCTATCGCACTCGGTTTTGCCTTGGCATTGGTAATCTTTGCTGGCTTGCGCGAGCGCATCGAATTCGAGGAGGCTCCAAAGGCATTCCAGGGTGTACCTATCGCCCTCATCACCGCCTCAATCCTCGCTATGGCATTTATGGGATTTTCGGGACTTGTGTAATAGGGGTATTATCTATCAAAGCAAAGAGCCTGTCCGTTGAAGACAGGCTCTCTATTTTTGTACGAGTTCGTGGCTGATTACTCCAACCCTACCGCTTTTAATCCATCAATCAAATATTGCGGTGCTCGGCAAGGTCGGCGGGTTTCGCCATTGAGGAAGCCGAGCCAAGTGTGACCTGTATTGATAAGCACCTCTGCCTCGTTGTAGAGTTCGTAGCGCACCTTAAAGCGCACCATTGGTAGCTCCTCGACAATGACGCGCATTGTGAGCACCTCATCAAAGTAGGCTGGGTGAATATACTTTGAGCCTACCTCCAAGATTGGCGAGATTATACCCTGCGCCTCCATCTCGGAGTATGGCATACCCCACGCACGCAGAGCCTCAACACGCGCCATCTCGTAGTAGACAATATAGTTCGAGTGGTGAACAATGCCCATCTTGTCGGTATCCTTGTAGTTTACCCTTATCTTTGCATCGTAACTAATCATAGCGAAATCTCTATCTTTTCTGAATAATACTCTCTTTGAAATAGTGCTCCACCTCGCACTTCGCAGGTTGAAGGCTTGCCATTTATGGTGCAGGTATATACTCCATCTGCTGGCAGAAGTTTATATTTATCGGTTGCAACTCTACCCTCCTCGTCCGCTATACCTATTATTATATAGGGGTGACCGAGTAGTTGTCGAACAAGAGCCATCTCGCCATCGACCATAGCCTTGCGTATTACGGTCGAACTTATGTCCCCTCCATTATCGGTATATTGCGGCACCTCAACAACCTGAAGTGCGCCGTGCTGCACCAAGAACGAATGGTTGCCCTCCTTATTGTGACCAAAATGGTGATTATACCCAACCACAAGCTGTTTGATACCGAGTTTACCTACAAGATAGTCATCGGTAAACTCCTCGCGCGAAAGACGGCTAAATGCCTCGTCAAATGGTATCACCACTACATAGTCTATGCCCACCTGCTCCAGTAGAGCGCACTTCTCCACGAAGGTGGAAAGCAGTCGCAACCCTTCGTCATTGCCGAGTGTTATGCGAGGGTGTGGCTCGAATGTTAGGACCACGCTCTCTCCCCCACTCGCCTTGGCTCGGTGCACCACCTCGTCTATGAGTATGCGATGACCTCGATGGACACCATCATAGGAGCCCACTGTAGCCACAGCATTGTGCATCAAAGGGGGATTGTCGAAGCCCCAAACAATCTTCATCGTCCTCTTATTGATTATTGTTCTCCTCGGCAGCCTTCACAAAGTAGGCAACCTTCTCGAGGATAGTGGTTATATCGTAGTTCTCGACCACAATACCTTGCGGGAAGTTCATCGGCACCGAGGTAAAGTTAAGCACTCCCTTGATACCCGCATTGATAATAGGCACGGTATATTGTGCTGCCAAAGACGATGGCAAGGAGATAATCACGATACTAATATCATTATTTGCCACGACATCTTCGAAGTCGTCAATGTGGTAGCACGGGATATCCATAATCGTAGTTCCAACCTTCGCCTCATCGATATCGAAGGCTGTGGTGATGCGGATATTCAGCTGCTTGGAGTTGAAATACTTGGTAATAGCCTGACCAAGGTGTCCCATACCCATAACCGCCACCTTCATAGTATTCTCGCTATAGAGGATTGAATCGATGAAATCTATCAAGACCTTCACATCGTAACCCTTCTTTGTATCGCTTGAGAAACCTATAAGCATCAAATCGCGGCGCACCTGCACCGCAGTAATGCCGTGCATTCCTGCCAAGATGTGCGAAAAGACGTGGGTAATGCCTCGCTTGTGGCAAGCAAGTAGGGTTCGGCGATACTCGCTGAGTCGCTCGATTGTCTTTTCGGGTATCGAAGTCTGTATATTCGGCATAGTCTATCTATTCTGTTGTTATGGTATAGTTACTGTTGTAATTTACCTTTATCCACTGATTGTTGATGCGCACACCACTTGTTACATCCGCCTCGAAGATGTAGGGCGAAAGTAACGGCATTGAGTGCGCTCCCTCCAAGCCTGTCTCCATTGCGCCATATAGAGACTTTACAAAGACTACCGCTGCATCGTAACCTCTATAGGCATAGAGCGATGGCAATGCTCCAAACTCCTCGACAAAGCGTCTATCGAAAGCCTTGATAATAGGTTCGCTACGGCGTGCGTGATAGGTGGAGAGCATCATAACATTATTGTTAAAGAGCGTTGCTCTATCGATATTTCGATAGCGATTCCAGCGGTTATTGCCGTAAACGACAAATGGCACGACCTTTTGTGAGCGAGCTGTAAGGGCAATATTTGCCGAAGCCACAGCTGCCAAAACACGATCAACCTCAATCTCGTTATCGGCAGTGATAACTATCACGGTAGGCTCCTCTCCACGTAAGAGTGGCGACATATCGCTTGGCGAAGGTGTTTCGTCAATCATCATTAGACTATCGGCAACGCCCTCCTCGCGTAGCTTCTCACGCAACTTCTCGCGTTCCTTCTCGCGCTTCTCAATAATCGATGGATGCTCGTAGATGTACTTATGCTCCACCACATAGGATGTATCCTTGAGCATCGAGCGCACCTCGGCATCGAAATCTTTATCGACATTATCGGTAGAGATTATCACAACTCTCTTCGAGCCATCGAACATATTTCGCACCTTATTGAGCTTGGTTGCAGGCGATGGTGACATCTGAAATACCGCATTGTTTGTCGTCTGCGTAAGATTTGCCAAAGGCGATACGATAGGAGTACCCTTCTCGCGCAGAGCTGTAGCCACAGGTATAAGTTCATCCTCGTAGACTGGGCCTACCACCAAATCAACCTTTTCGAGCGCTCCCGAAGCGACAATCTCCGTCACGCGGTTATAGTCGTGCGCTGTATTGTAGAGGTTGAGATTTACCGAATGTCCTGCCATTCGCACGCTATCCAAACCTACCAAGAAGCCTCGGTAGAAGTCGAGATAGTTCTGCGATGGTTGTTCCTCCGAGCCAAGAGGTAGAAGCAATGCAACCTCAGCTCTCTCACCTGGCTTGAGCACTCGGAACGCTACCCTATTGCTCTGCGGTTGCTCGGCAACACTACTCTTCACCTCCGCCTGCTCTACTGGCTGGGGAGTCTCAACCACAACATTCTGCTGCGGCATTGGAGAGGATTTAACCTCTTCAGGCTTGGGCGTTGGGGTTGCTACAGGAGTCGACTTTTGGGGGATAGTTATTATCTGTCCCACCTTCAATCCATTGCGGATGTGAGGGTTCGACTCACACAAAGCCTCGATGGTTACACCATACTGCCTCGACAACGAATAGAGAGTCTCGCGCTTAGCCACCTTGTGTTGCTTGACAGCAGCAGGTTGCTCTACAG
The DNA here is from genome assembly GCA_045659225.1 of Alistipes sp. Taxonomy (GTDB): domain Bacteria; phylum Bacteroidota; class Bacteroidia; order Bacteroidales; family Rikenellaceae; genus Alistipes. The sequence goes on along the minus strand of JAZOWM010000109.1, from coordinate 6,922 downwards.
GCGTCTCTACGGGTATTCTGATGCGTTGTCCCGACTTTAGCCCATTGGCAAGTTGTTTATTCGCTCCAACAATATCATCGACAGTAACACCATAGTGTCGCGCCAACGAGTAGAGCGTTTCACCCTTCACTACATCGTGAATGGAGTACTTCTCGCCTCCGATAACGACAATCTCCTGCGCCGAAACACTCGACACAGCACAAACAAGCAAGAGGGTTAGGAATAACTTATATAACTTCATCTGAAATCTATTTCAAACTTAGTTTAATCTCGGTAAAAATCTTCTTGGTATAGTTCGGGAAGTCGCCGTTCATAATCCAATCGTAGTAGCTCGGCTCCTTGCGGAAGACCTCCTCCACGCTTTTACCCTTGTGCTTGCCAAAGGTAATTATCTCCACACCGTTCTCATCGTAGCCAATGCGACCTGCAAAGTCAGCTGTCTTGCCACGCGAAGAGAACTCCGAAAGGAAATCTACACTATTCTCCAAATCGGCATAGCGGTCCAACTGCGAGCACAACACCTCGTAGGTTGCCATCGTGTCGGCATCGGCACTATGTGCTGCCTCCAACTCCTTACCGCAGTAGAAACGATAGGCTGCCACCAAAGTGCGCTCCTCCTTCTTGTGGAAGATATTCTGCACATCGACATACTTTGCCTTCTTAAAGAAATCGACATCAACGCCTGCACGCATAAACTCCTCCGCCAACAACGGCAAGTCGAAGCGATTGGAGTTGAAGCCGCAGAAGTCGCAACCCACCATAAACTCACGCAGTGACTTTGCTACCTGGCGAAATGTAGGGCAATCCTTAACATCCTCGTCTGTGATATGATGCACTGCTGTAGCCTCGGCAGGGATAGGCATCTCGGGGTTGATGCGACGAGTGCGGACAATCTGTTCACCATCGGGCATAACCTTCACCACCGAAATCTCGACAATACGGTCCGATGCTATATCGGTGCCCGTGGTCTCCAAATCGAAGAAGACCATCGGGCGCTTCAAATTCAATTTCATAGTTTTTTTTCTGTAAGGGCTCTGGGGGTTCTAGGGATTCTGGGGGTTCTAGAGAGTTTTCTCTGCGTCTAGCGCACCCTAGTACCCCTATTGCCCCTAGTACCCCTATAATCGTTGCGCCTTGACAACCTTAGGAGTCTCCTCAAACCTTTTACGCATTAATCATCATCGGCATCAACAACATCAATGTCGAGCTGCTCTGGACATCATCGTAGACAGGCTTGTAAACGCCTGCACGAGTCGAGTCGGCCAACTCAACAAGGATAGTTGGAGTCTCGATATTCGAGAGAATCTCCACCAAGAAGGTAGACTTGAAGCCGATAGTGATAGGCGCACCCTCGTAGCTACAAGCCAACGACTCGTTTGCCGAGATCGAGAAGTTTACATCCTGTGCAGCCAAGATAACCTTGTTGTTCGAGATGTCGAGACGGATAAGGTTTGTAGTAGGGTTCGAACAAACTGCCACACGCTTGATTGCATTCAACAAGCCTACGCGGTCTACGAGCAACTTATTAGGGTTTGCCTGCGGGATAACCACGTTGTAGTTAGGGTATGCACCCTCGATAAGGCGGCATACCAAAGTGCTGTTCGACAACTCGAACACCACATTCTTCTGATCGAAGGTCATCTTAACCTCGCCCTCCTCCTTCAAGAGGATGTTCTTCAACAAGTTTGCAGGCTTCTTTGGCAAAATGAATGCAGCCTTCACTCCGCATACACACTCTACGGTGTGCTTAACCAACTTGTGAGCATCGGTAGCTACGCAAGTAAGCTCGTTCTCATCGAGGTTGAAGTAGACTCCATTCATCACTGGACGCAACTCATCGTCTGCAGTGGCAAAGATGGTCTTGTTGATACCATTTACCAATACATCTACATCGAGTGAAACCTCGCGCTTCTCTGCCGAAAGCTCGTGAGTCTGAGGATAGCTCACTGGGTTTGCGCCAGGAACAGACGAATTACCACTATTCCACGCGATGTTAATCTCCCAGTTACTCTCGTTTACATCGATAGTGAGCGGCATCTCCGAACACTCCTTCAATACATCGAGCATCAACTTTGCAGGTGCAGCTACGGTACCCTCACGCTCAACATTTTCAACCTGGATAGTACCCATCAATGTGGTCTCCAAGTCTGAAGTGGTAACCTTCAACTCGTTACCCTTCAACTCCATCAAGAAGTAGTCGAGAATTGGAAGTGTGTTTTTGCTGTTAATTACTTTTCCTGTTGTCGCCAATAATGACAACAATGCCGAACTTGATACTGTGAATTTCATAATTTCTGTTACTTTTTATGTTGTTAATAATTCTTTATGTCTTTTGTATCTGGAGGCTTCGATGGGGATGGAAGGAATTATGAAATTATTTCTATTCTTAAAATCCCTCCAAACCTCCCTTTGTTAAGGGAGGCTTAGTCGCTACGCTCCACTAAGTTTCTGTTTGTTTTTATGTTTGTACTTTATTTGTTATGTTTTCTTTTTTTAGCGTAGCAAAATGACATTCGCTCACTTTGTTCGCTGAATGGCAACAAATGGCATTCGCTCGCTACTCTCGCTGAATGACAAATGCGCCCTGTTATTAAGCACTCTTTTAGAGTGCGCTGCCATTCAATGTCATTCAGGGCTGAAAGCCCGATTGCCATTAAATGCCATCTCTCTTGGCGCCACTACTCACTAAATCGTCGCCAGTTTCTCGAGGGCATCCTCGATCATGAGGCGGACGAATGGCTTGTAGTCGGTGCAGGCGTCCTGCGCAATGCGTTGCGCAATGATGGTACAAACCGTACCAGCCTTGTGTCCCATAAGTGCCGACAAGCCCGCCAATGCCGAGGACTCCATCTCGAAGTTGGTGATGCGTCTACCCTCGAAGCGAAACGACTCTATCTTCTCGTTCAGGTGCAAGTCCTGCGGCTGCAATCGCACCCAGCGTCCCTGCGGAGCATAGAAGCCTGGGGCGGCAATGGTGATGCCTTCGTGAGTAACATCCTTAAATAGCTCGTAGAGGCCCTCGTCCGCATCCACGAAATAGGGAGATGTGAGTTGGGGGTTCCACTCCGTATGTTGCATAAATGCCTCCTCGATAGCGAGGTCGCAGACATCGTTGCGTCCTGCATAGTAGTTCAACAAACCATCGAAGCCCACCGAGGTGCGAGCAAAGACTCTCTCTCCCACCTTGATATCCTCCTGCAAAGCTCCCGATGTGCCAAGTCGTAGCAGGGTAAGTTGCTTGAACTCCTCCTTGACCTGACGGGTTGCAAAGTCGATATTTGCTAATGCATCCAACTCGGTTACGACAATATCAATATTGTCGGTGCCGATGCCAGTTGAGAGTACCGACATACGGCGTCCCCTGTAGTAGCCTGTCACGGTCTTGAACTCGCGACTTGCAACATTACACTCGATATCATCGAAGTAGGAGGCTATCATATCCACTCTTGCGGGATCGCCCACCAGTATTACTATATCTGAGATTTGCTCGGGCAGAAGATGAAGATGGAATATCGTACCATCTTCATTTATAATAAGTTCCGAGGCTGGAATAACCCTTTTTTTCTCCATAACTCAACTTTTAGCCGTTATACTCTTGGATATTTGGCATAAAAATAGTAAATTTACAACGATTTACAAAGCAAAAGCCAAATTTTTTATTAAAAATAAAAACTACTACCATGACACTCATTAAATCTATCTCCGGCATTCGCGGTACTATCGGTGGCGAGGTTGGTGTGAATCTCACCCCTATTGACATCGTAAAATTCACCATTGCCTACACTCGTTTCATCTCGAGCAAGAATGAAGCCAAGCGTCTGCGCATCGTTGTTGGACGCGACGCACGAATCTCGGGCGAGATGGTGAACGACATCATCGAGGGCACACTCCTCGGTTGTGGTGTGGACGTTATCAACGTAGGTCTTTGCACCACTCCAGGCACCGAAATGGCAGTTATCACCCACAAGGCTGACGGTGGTATTATCATCACTGCATCGCACAATCCTAAGCAGTGGAATGCTCTCAAACTTCTGAACGAGAAGGGTGAATTCCTCAATGCCGAGGAGGGCAAGCTGGTACTCACGTTGGCCGAGCAGGAGGACTTCCTATTTCCTGATGTAGATAATATCGGAAAGGTGATTTCGCGCGAAGACTTTAACCCTACGCACATAGTCCAAGTATTGGCTCTCAATCTCGTTGATGTTGAGAAGGTTAAGGCTCGTAAGTTCAAGGTGGTTGTAGATGCTGTAAACTCTATTGGTGGTGTCGTAATTCCCGCACTCTTGGAGAAACTCGGTTGCGAGGTTGTGAAGCTCAACTGCGAGCCTAACGGAGAGTTCGCGCACAACCCCGAGCCACTCGCAGAGAACCTCACCGAGATATCGAAAGTCATCGTGGAGGTGGGAGCCGACCTCGGTGTTGTGGTAGACCCAGACGTAGACCGTTTGGCACTCGTAAACGAGGACGGAACAATGTTTGGCGAGGAGTACACCTTGGTCGCTGTGGCAGACTATATACTCTCGCGAACCAAGGGCAATACCTGCTCGAACCTCTCATCTTCGCGTGCGCTGTGCGATGTTACAACGGCTTACGGAGCCTCTTATTCGGCTTCAGCCGTTGGCGAGGTGAACGTGGTGACCAAGATGAAGGAGACTGGTGCCGTCATCGGCGGCGAGGGCAATGGCGGAGTTATCTACCCTGAGTTGCACTATGGTCGCGATGCTTTGGTAGGCGTGGCACTCTTCCTCACTCATCTCGCAGAGGTGGGTTGCAAGATGTCGGAGTTGCGCCTGCGCTACCCTGCCTACTATGCATCGAAGAACAAGATTGAGCTCACTCCAGCGATTGATGTAGACAAGATATTGACAACTATCAAGGAGCGCTACTCGCACGAGCGCGTGAATGATATAGATGGTGTGAAGATCGATTTCCCTCGCCACTGGGTACATCTCCGCAAGTCGAATACCGAACCTATCATCCGCATCTACACCGAGGCTAAAACCCAGGAAGAGGCAGACGAGGTTGCAAAGCAATTCATCGCCGAGATTAAGGAGGTGGCAGGACTGTAAATGAGTTAGAAGTGAGGAGTTAGGAGTTTTAATTTCCCAACGACTCATTACTCATTACCCAACCGTCCCCGACTTCAAAATCGGAGGCGATGATGCTATTTCTGTGCGTTACGCAGTGGCGGAAAGCGCAACCGACGCTGCGGAGCGAGGGCAGAGGGTGCTTGCACACTTTGCCGAGCCGCGAGGAGGAAAAGCCTGCGAAGCAGGATTAACATAGTAAGCCTATGTGAGCATTTACGACGCAAGTAAGGTGCAGAAAGAGCGTATCGGAACGATTTTCCAACAACAAGCAATAACTATTATGCAAAAAGTACAAGCTTATATTTCAGAGAACCGAGAGCGTTTCCTCGAGGAGCTATTCGAGGTATTACGCATTCCATCTATTAGCGCACAATCGTCCCACAAGGAGGATATGATAAAGTGTGCAGAGCACCTTGCTATGGCGTTAGCCAAGGCAGGTGCAGACACTACTGAGGTTATCCCAACTGCGGGAAATCCAGTGGTTTATGCCGAATAGATTATCTCGCCCGAGGCAAAAACCGTATTGGTATATGGCCACTACGATGTGATGCCCGTAGACCCTCGCGAGGAGTGGAACACCGACCCATTCGAGCCTACCATCATCAGCAACCGCATCTACGGCCGTGGTGCTGACGATGACAAAGGACAATCGTTTATGCACATCAAGGCTTTCGAGGCGATGTGCGCCACCGACTCGTTGCCTTGCAACGTAAAGTTTATGCTTGAGGGCGAGGAGGAGATTGGCTCGCCATCACTCTACGGTTTCTGCAAGGAGTACAAGGAGAAACTCAAGGCGGACATCATTCTCGTATCGGACACCTCTATGATTTCGCTCGATACACCATCTATAACCTGCGGTTTGCGCGGATTGACCTATATGGAGGTTGAGGTTATCGGCCCCAACAAGGACCTGCACTCGGGACTATTTGGCGGTGCTGTAGCAAACCCTGCCAACGTATTGACTCGTCTCGTGGCATCGCTCGTGGACGAGAACGGACACATCACCATACCTCACTTCTACGATAAGGTACGCGAACTCTCGAATGAGGAGCGTAAAGCCTTCAACGAGGCTCCATTCTCGCTCGAAGAGTACAAGCAATCGCTTGATATTGACGACATTGAGGGCGAGGAGGGCTACACCACAATCGAACGTACAGGTATCCGCCCATCGCTCGATGTGAACGGCATTTGGGGTGGCTACACCGAGGAGGGTACCAAGACCGTAATCCCTTCACGTGCCTACGCCAAAATCTCGATGCGACTGGTTCCCGACCAGGATTTCGAGGAGATTGGACGCTTGTTCGAGGAGCACTTCCGCAACATCGCACCTAAGAGCGTGAAGGTGAACGTGAAGTTCCTGCACGGCGGTGCGCCATACGTGTCGCCAACAGATATGGAGGCTTACAAGGCCGCCGAGAAGGCTATCGAGGAGTCATTTGGTCGCAAACCATTGCCATTCTACTCGGGTGGTTCGATACCTATCGTAAGTGGCTTCGAGCGCATCCTCGGCACCAAGTCTATCCTCATCGGCTTCGGTCTCGCTGAGGACGCAATCCACTCTCCTAACGAGAGTTATGGCTTGGAGCAGTTCAACAAGGGCTTACAAACCTTGCCATTGTTCTACAAACACTTCGCAAAGTAGTTTAATAAAGATTATTAAAGACTATTAAGGGTAATTAAGGTTGTTAAGGGGAAATACTACGCGCGGTCTATCGCACCCTTAGCAATCTTAATCACCCTTAATCGTCTTCACACTCTTCCTACAAACCAACCACACCGCCACCGACTGACCGGCCGAGCCAGCAAAACGAAAAACACAACAAACCAGCCTC
>JAZOWM010000108.1:0-8974 GCA_045659225.1 Alistipes sp. | reverse complement strand
CTTCAAGTACTCCAACAACTGACGGCGCTTACCGATCATCTTCAACATCGCACGCTGAGTGCCGAAGTCGTGACGGTTGTTCTTGAGGTGCTCTGTAAGGTGGCTGATACGGTACGAGAACAACGCGATCTGGCTCTCTGGAGAACCTGTATCGGTGTTAGACTTGCCGTACTGACCGAAAAGCTCTTGCTTTTTCTCTGCTGATAAATAAGCCATAATTGTAAAAAATTAAAATTAAGTTATTTAAAAGTTAAAACTTCGTGCGCATTCGCCTTACTACGAATCACGCCAAAGCGGTGGCAAAGATACAAATAAAATTAAGAATTAGGAATTAAAAATTAAGAATTTTTCATTTTGCATTAACTTTTAGTTAATAGTTTGAGTTGCGGAGTGGGGTATTGACCTTTTTTCGACAAACAATCAACTTATCTAACCGTTTCATTGCCGATCATCTTTCGGTGGTGGAGTTTGCGAATTGGGTTAAAACCCTATTCTTCTAAAATTCCAAATACAAACATAGACTCGAACGGTCGCAGCAGGTTTGAGCAGAGCAAGAGAAGAATGATAGACATTAAACCAGAGGTTTAGAAGATTTATTAAGAAGCAGCTGCCAAATTTATTTGAGCAGATGATTTTTAATTAAGATTCGTAGTTGCATAGCAACAATGTCTATCATACATCACGCAGATAACTCTGCCACACCGCCACCGACTGACCGAGCCTCCGAGCGCAACAAAAGCACCAACTGCAAAACATTGGACTCGAACGGTCGCAGCAGTTGAGAGGTGACCGAAGTGGAGTTGTTGCAATCGTAGATTGTTGGCTTTGTCAGATGATGACTGAAAATTTATTTTCAAAGACAATCATCTGACAAAGACAAGAGATTTGCGAAGCAAACAACAGCTCCACGCAGACTAGTCACCCGAAACGCCCCCGACTGACCGAGCCTCCGAGCGCAACAAAAAACGAGAGACAATCTTTCGATTATCTCTCGTGAGTTGCGGGAGGAGGACTCGAACCTCCGACCTCCGGGTTATGAGCCCGGCAAGCTAACCAGCTGCTCCACCCCGCGATGTATCTTTACTTAAGAATAAGTTTCTCGCGTTTTGCTGGTGCAAAGGTACGGCAAAAAAACGAAACTTCCAAATCTATTCTTAAAATATTTCAAAATTTATACCAAAACACCTCCACAGCACCATATAAATTCACCATTCACACACAACCCTCGCTTAATAAATCGTCAATGATTAGGCTATTTTTGGGGCAAACAAGAAGCCCGATGCGCAGCATACTTTGGCGTATGTGAGGAGCGATATAATGCATACAAACGCCTATTTCTCGTCAGAAGTTGTGAGATGCGGTGCATCGCAAAACATTCACCATTCGCGCACAACACGCATCTAAAAAATCGTCAATGATTAGGCTATTTTTGAGGCAAACAAGAAGCCCGATGCGCAGCATACTAAACCACACCAAAAATTGAATTTTAAGCAGATGAGAGCAAGGCATACAAGAAATCCGCTTGCGCAGTTTACTAAGCGTAAATGAGCAAGCGGATTATCGCAGTATAACGCAGCTATCGCTGCTTAAAAACGATTTTTTACTCTGCCTTACCGTCAGAACCGAGTACCTCCTTAATCTTGTGAATGTACTGCTTCTTCATATTCTCACGAGCTGGACCGAGGTACTTACGTGGGTCGAACTCAGCAGGGTGAGTACCGAATACCTCACGGATAGCTGCAGTCATAGCGAGACGCGAGTCAGAGTCGATGTTGATCTTGCAAACTGCAGACTTAGCTGCCTGGCGGAGCTGCTCCTCAGGAATACCTACAGCAGCCTTGAGTGCGCCACCAAACTTGTTGATAGTCTCAACCTCCTCCTGTGGTACAGACGATGAGCCGTGGAGTACGATAGGGAAGCCAGGGAGCTCCTTCTCGATAGCTGCGAGAACATCGAATGCCAATGGTGGTGGTACGAGGCGACCAGTCTGTGGATCTACAGTACACTGCTCTGGAGTGAACTTATAAGCACCGTGCGAAGTACCGATTGAGATAGCCAACGAGTCGCAACCAGTCTTAGTTACGAAGTCAACAACCTCCTCAGGCTTAGTGTAGTGGCTCTCCTCAGCAACTACCTCATCCTCAACACCTGCCAATACGCCGAGCTCACCCTCTACGGTTACGCCATACTGGTGTGCATACTCTACAACCTTCTTTGTGAGAGCTACGTTCTCATCATATGGAAGGTGCGAACCATCGATCATTACAGACGAGAAGCCCATATCAACGCAAGACTTGCAAGTCTCGAACGAATCACCGTGATCGAGGTGAAGAACGATCTGTGGGTTAGCCCAACCGAGCTCCTTTGCATACTCTACAGCACCCTCAGCCATATAGCGGAGGAGAGTCTGGTTAGCGTAGTTACGAGCACCCTTCGATACCTGAAGGATTACAGGCGACTTAGTCTCAGCCGAAGCCATAATGATAGCCTGCAACTGCTCCATGTTGTTAAAGTTGAACGCAGGGACAGCGTAGCCTCCCTCGATTGCCTTTGCGAACATCTCAGTTGTGTTCACAAGACCCAATTCCTTGTACGAAATCATAGTATTATACTTTTATTTATAAATTAAAGTGTTTCCAATTTGCGCCCCAAAGTTACTACTTTTTTTTGGATTCTTATCAAAAAGAGGGACTTAAAATATTAAATTATATATAAAGGTAACGCCTATCAGCAGTGGAGCTACCCATTTTAGTAGGAATACAAGCACTCCAAAGAATCTTGCACGCAGTGTTCCGTGGTTTGAAATCTCACCCTTGAACACCTCTCTATCGAGATACCAGCCCGCAAATACGCAGGTTAAAAGGCCTCCCAATGGCATCAGCACATCGGCAGTAATCATATCGAAGAAATCGAAGCAACGACTTGACCACAGACAGACAATCGAGGCGACAACTGCCACCGCAGTAGAGATTGCAGCGCCCGTACGGCGTGAGCAGTTGTGATGCTCCTGGAAATACTCTGTTATAACCTCGTGGAAGGTGATTGTTGAGGTCAGTGCCGCCAACGCAATCAACAAGAAGAACATTGCCGACCAGAGTTGTGGTGCTGCCATACCCTTAAATACAAATGGTAATGTCTCGAATATAAGTGTCGGACCTTGTGTAGGCTCCAATCCTTCAACGCTGAATACTGCAGGGAAGATAACCATACCCGACAATATCGCCACTAAGAAGGTGAGCATCGAAGATGACCAAGCTGTAGTCGAGAGGTTTGTACCCTTCTTGAAATATGACGAGAAGGTTATCAAGCAGCCCAAGCCGATTGAGAGTGAGAAGAAGGCCTGACCGATAGCGCTAACGATAGTTTCGATTGTAAGAGCCTTCGAGAAATCGGGTTTGAAGAAGAACTCGTAGCCCTCCTTTGCTCCTGGCATCATCGCTGCGCGCACAGCAATGATAAAAAGCATCACGAACAGCACTGGCATAACCCACTCTGCTGTACGCTCCAAGCCCTTGCGTACACCTCGAGCCACAACAATATGAGTGGCAAGTATAAAGAGCATCGTATAGAGCGGCTCCTGCCACGAAGCACGGAAGTTCTCGAATATATAGTGAAACTCCTCACCCGAATAGAGTGTGCCATTGATTGATGCCACAAAGTAGTAGAGCGACCAACCAGCTACGATGTAGTAGAAACCCGAAATAAGGGTTGATACTATAATACTATTGTAGCCGAGCGGCTTCCACCACTTAGAGAACTGTGCATACGCCTTTACGGGGCCCTTGCGCGTATATGTACCGATGGCAAACTCCGACAACATAACTGGAATGCCAAGTATCAAGACACAAACAAGGTAGAGCAATACGAATGCTCCGCCACCATTTTCGCCTGCGATATATGGAAAGCGCCAAATGCTACCCAAACCTATCGCACTGCCCGCGGCAACCAACACCGCGCCTATCTTACTACCAAATGAATCGTTATTTTGCTCCATTACCTAATTAAACTCGCATTAACCTTTGAGAGTTACACTAACTCTTGCCACCTTACCTCCCAGAGGTGGGGCGATTTTTGTCACTCGACACTCCGTTTCGCAAATTTGCGGAAAGCGAAGGTGCAAAGCCTCTATTATATTTTGTGCTACTCGCTCAATAGTGTGTTGTGTGCGTTGCATCTGCTCACGCACCACCTCATACACCGTCAGATAGTTCACCGCCTTCGTCACATCGTCCTCCTCGGCAACCGTTCCCAGTTCGGTTGTCAGGCGCAACGACACCTCGAAGTGGCTTCCTGTCTGCTGTTCCAACTCGTAGCAACCGTGGAAGGCATGGAAATCCATGCCCTCCAACTCGATTGTATACAATTTCTGCTCCACTTACTCTACAATTACAAGATAGTAGTTCTTCTTGCCTCGCTGTACAAGGATATACTTCTCGGCAATCAAATCCTCAGCAGTTACCACACGCTGAATATCTGCCACCTTCTCCTTGTTGAGCGACACACCACCGCCCTGAATCATCTTGCGGCACTCGCCCTTCGATGGGAAGATTGCGCTCTTCTCGGCACAGAGGTCGATAAACGAGCAACCCAACTCCTCCTTCGATACCTTGAACTGAGGTACGCCATCGAACACCTGCAACAAGGTCTGCTCATCGAGACGGTGCAACGCCTCCGAAGTTGCCTGACCGAACAATATCTGCGAAGCCTCAACAGCCTTCTCGTACTCCTCGCGCGAATGAATCATTGTGGTAACCTCCTCTGCCAAACGCTTCTGCAATGCACGCAAGTGTGGTGCCTCGTCGTGCTCGGCAATCAAAGCCTCGATGGTCTCGCGGTCGAGCAAGGTAAAAATCTTGATATAACGCTTCGCATCGTCATCGCTCACATTCAACCAGAACTGGTAGAACTTGTAAGGCGAGGTGTAGCGAGCATCCAACCACACATTTCCGCTCTCGGTCTTACCAAACTTCGTACCATCGGCCTTTGTGATGAGTGGGCAGGTGATAGCAAATGCCTCCGCCTCCGAACCAAGTTTACGACGAATCAACTCGGTACCTGTGGTGATGTTACCCCACTGATCTGCACCACCCAACTGCAACTTGCAATCCATAGTCTGGTAGAGGTGCAAGAAGTCGTAACCCTGCAAGAGCTGATATGTGAACTCAGTGAACGACATACCGTCACCCTCGCCATTGAAGCGCTTCTTAACCGAATCCTTCGCCATCATATAGTTTACGGTGATGCACTTACCAATCTCACGTGCGAAATCGAGAAACGAGAACTCCTTCATCCAGTCGTAGTTGTTCACCATTACTGCGGCATTCTCGGCATCCGAATCGAAATCGATAAGACGAGCCAACTGCGCCTTGATAGCCTCCTGATTGTGGCGCAAAGCCTCCTCGTTGAGGAGGTTACGCTCCTGCGACTTACCCGAAGGGTCGCCAATCATACCAGTTGCGCCACCTACCAATGCGATTGGACGGTGTCCGCACATCTGCAAGTGCTTCAATATCATTACGCCCACCAAGTGACCGATATGCAACGAATCAGCAGTTGGGTCAATACCGAGGTAAGCGGTTGTCATCTCCTTTGCGAGTTGCTCCTCTGCGCCTGGCATAATTGTGTGAATCATACCACGCCACTGCAACTCCTCAACAAAATTCTTTCTTCCCATTTTTCTTTACTTTTGCCATTAGCCATTAGCTTTCAGCTATTAGCTTTTTATTATTATTTTTGTAATTTATTTTTTCTCTCGTCTTACTCAACATCCATATCAAATGCCTTCTGCATATAATCAAACTCGGGCATCACCTTTCGTATATGCTCTACTCTATCCTCGAGTTTTATAGGCTTGAGCTTAAAGTCAATCTCTTTAATCTCAATTTTCATATCGAGCGAGCCTGTCACGCCTGCAATTGCGGCAATATCTCTCAAAATATAAAATCGCTCACCCAAAAGTTCATCTTTCAACGCCTCGGACGGCACAGCCAACTTGACGACATTACTCTCGAAATCGATATTTTCGAATGCTGAAACGAAACGAGGTCGACCTGCGCACATCTGCTTGACAATCTGTTCTTTCGTCTGCAACATCTTCTCTTCGCTTGCAGGGTCTATTGTCATATTGATAACCTTACCCTCTTTGTCGGTTGGGTTCGACACCTCATCAAGCAACGTTGACAAAGAGCCACCAAGAACCGAAACTTTCGGCTTTACCTCTGTAGTTGGCTGAGCCCCTATTGTTGGAGTTACAACGGGAGTCGGGGTTGGTTTTGCTTCAACCTTTGGCTCAGGCTGAACGGCCGCCATCTGCACCGGTGTTGGTTGAGGAGTTGGCGCAGGTGCCACCGTAGGTTGTACTATCGTCTGCGCAACAGCGGGTTGTGGAGTTGCCACCACTTGTGGTTTTGGAGCATCTAAGCTCGGCAACGAGTAGCTCTCCTCGAGGGGAACGGTCAAATCAGAGTTTTTTTTTTGACCGAGCGCAGCTATTTTCATAAGCGTAAGCTCCACCAAAAGTCGCTGCGATGAGGCTGTACGCAACTTCGAATCAGCCTCAGTGAGGAGCGAAATTGCTCCGAAGAGGAACGCTGGCTCGCAGGTTGCCGCCTGCTGACGATACTTCTCGAGCAACGAGCCTGTATACTCAATCAACGACACCGCAGGACCCTTTGCAACAAGCAGGTCGCGGAAGTGCTGATTCAAACCTCCGATAAAAATCTGTCCCGAAAATCCCTTCGACAACACTGCATCATACTCCAACAGGGCATTCACGTAGTCTCCACCATAGAGCAACTCCGTGAAACGGAAGTAGGTTTCGTAGTCGAGAACATTTAGGGTTGCAGCCACGGCGTGGTACTCCAACTTTGTACCGCAGAACGAGACTGCCTTGTCGAACATCGACAACGCATCACGCATACCACCATCCGCCTTTTGTGCAATAAGGTTGAGCGACTCATCGTCAGCCTCTACTCCCTCGTTTTGGGCAATATAACGAAGATAACCCACCGCATCCTCCACGCGGATACGATTAAAATCGTAAATCTGACAACGCGAAAGGATTGTAGGGATAATCTTGTGCTTCTCTGTGGTTGCAAGGATAAAAATCGCGTGCTTAGGTGGCTCCTCCAATGTCTTAAGGAAGGCATTGAACGCCGCAGCCGATAGCATATGGACCTCATCGATGATGAATACCGAGTATTGACCAATCTGCGGAAGTACACGCACCTGCTCAATAAGGTTACGGATATCCTCCACCGAGTTATTCGATGCAGCATCCAGCTCGTGGATGTTGAGCGAACGATTCTCGTTGAACGAAAGGCACGAATCGCACTGATCGCACGCCTCCGCACCTACGGGGTGCTGGCAGTTGATAGCCTTTGCGAAGATTCGTGCGCAGGTAGTTTTACCCACACCGCGAGGTCCGCAGAAGAGGTAGGCGTGAGCCAACTGACCACGCTCGATTGCATTTTTCAATGTCGAGGTGATGTGCGATTGTCCCACCACACTTGCAAAGGTGGCAGGGCGATACTTTCGAGCAGATACTATAAATTTCTCCATAATCGGCACAAAGTTAATAAACTTTGTCTATTTCTTGCTATTTTTCCGACAAAATGTCGTTTGGCTGGCAGATTTTTTGCCATCTCGACAACAAAAAACGCCAAAACGACACCCCAAAACCTCCTGGCAAAGGATTTGTGGAGGCGAAAAATAAAAAAGGAGCGCCAAGAAAATGGCATTTAATGGCAGCGCACTCCAGAGAATTGCTTAATAATAGGCGCTTTGCCATTAAGCGAACAACGTGAGCGAATGCCATTCGTTGCCATTCAGCGAGAGAATCGAGCGCATGCCATTTTGCTCCGCTAAAAAAACAAAAGAGAAAAACTAAACAATAAAAGATATGAAAACACATCAAACAAACAACCAAAAAACCGAGGCTTTATCGCTCTATGCGATAGACCTCAACGAACAGGCACAAAAGGGAAAGTTAGACCCTGTAATTGGTCGTGACGAGGAGATTCGCCGAGTGTTGCAAATCCTATCACGCCGCACCAAAAACAACCCCGTACTCGTAGGTGAGGCGGGTGTTGGAAAGACCGCTATTGTGGAGGGCATTGCCCACAGAATTATCGATGGCGATGTACCCGAGAATCTCCGTTCGAAGCGCATCTTTTCGCTCGATATGGGAGCGTTGATTGCGGGTGCAAAATATCAGGGTGAATTCGAGGAGCGACTCAAAGCCGTAATCGGCGAAGTGATTGGTAGTGAGGGAGAAGTGCTACTCTTCATTGACGAGATTCACACCCTCGTAGGCGCAGGAAAGACAAGTGGAGCGATGGATGCAGCAAACATCCTTAAGCCTGCACTTGCACGTGGCGAATTGCGTACTATCGGTGCCACCACGCTCGATGAATATCAGAAGTATTTTGAGCAGGATAAGGCGCTCGAAAGACGTTTCCAAAAGGTGATGGTCGATGAGCCTACGCCCGAGGATTCTGTCTCGATTTTGCGAGGTCTGAAGGAGCGCTACGAAAACCACCACAAAGTCCGCATCAAGGACGAGGCAATCGTCTCGGCAGTGGAGCTTTCGCATCGCTACATCACCTCCCGATTCCTGCCCGACAAGGCGATAGATTTGGTCGATGAGGCAGCTTCGCGCTTGCGCTTGGAGATGAACTCAGTACCCGAGGAGTTGGACTCGCTTGACCGCCGTATTCGCCAGCTCGAAATCGAGCGCGAGGCTATTCGCCGCGAGGGCGATAAGGAGCGCATCGAAACCCTCGATAACGAGATTAAGGAGCTGAAATCTAACTCCTCCGCAATGCGTGCCAAGTGGGAGGGTGAGCGCGACCTTATTCGCAAGATTCAGAGCGAGAAGGAGCGCATCGAAAAGCTCAAAATCGAGGCACAACAAGCCGAGCGTGTGGGCGACTACGGCAAGGTTGCCGAGATTCGCTATGGCTCGATTGTAGAT
>JAZOWM010000107.1:0-13722 GCA_045659225.1 Alistipes sp. | reverse complement strand
TCCTTGACCTCGGCTCAAACAATTTCCAGCGTGTGCCAGAGGCTGTTAATCCAGAGAATTTCCCTCGTTTGCACGCTTTGGTATTGAATGCGCAGCAGCGTCACGCAGTTTCGGATTTGAGCAATACAGTATATCCTGTGGTGGAGTTGGGCGGTCTGATTGAGGAGCCTGGATTCCCAGAGAGATTGCTCTTGTGGAAGAGTGAGGAGGGCAAATGTTTGGACACTTTGGTATTGAGTGTAAATTACTTGCACGGCGAGATCCCATCGTTCGAGGGTCGTAGCGATGTTCCTACTTGGAGCGAGGCTGAGGTTATTGCAGCCGATACCTTGCCACGCGAGTTGTTTGAGTTAAGAGTACCAAAGGTAATGCCTACAACCAAGACTTTCCGTATTAACCACAACCGTCTTTCGGGCGAGATTCCGCAGTGGCTGATGATGCACCCGGCACTCGACTGGTGGGTACCATTCAGTTTGGTATTCCCGCAGGAGGGACGATACTCGGATGGAACAAAGGCCGGATTTAGCAACGAGCCGCCAAGTCTGGTGGATTACTACACCAAGTGGTATCCTAAAAAGAAATTGGCAAACTCTATCGAGGAGGATACTTCGACCGAGGAGGAGAGCGGAACTATAACGAAGTAAAAGGAGATGAAGAAGATGAGATATAGTAGAATTATAGCATTTTTGTTGTGTGCATCGTTTGCCTTCACATCGTGTGTTCAGGATGTGATGACGGAGGAGGTTAAAACCCCTTCGCATAGCGAATCTCACGCGGCAGGCGAGGTGTTGGTGAAATTTACGCCCGAGGTTGCACAACTGCTCGAGGAGGCTGGTGTTGTTCGCTCTTCGGTCACTCGTAGCGGTGTGAGTAGCGTTGATGAGTTGCTCGACTTAGTGGGAGGCTTTGAGATTTCGCGCGTGTTCCCTCGTGATGAACGTCACGAGGAGCGCACCGTACGCGATGGCCTACACCTATGGTATATTGTGCGATATGGAAATGAGTTCTCGGTGGAGGAGGTATCGCGCCGTTTTTCGCAGCTCGGTGAGGTGCAGAAGGTGGATATCAACCGCACTGTGAAGCGTGCTAACACTCGTAAGGCTATACCTCTTGCGAAGGAGGATATGCCGCAGGCAACTCGCTCGACTCGTGCTTCTGAGTACCCTTTTGACGATGAGTTATATTCGCAGCAGTGGAACTTGGAGAACGATGGTTCGATGTTCCACGGTACGGATCTCACCCACGAGGTTGACCACGAGAGTGGCGACAAGAATACCAAGAAGATAAAGAGTGTTGCTGGTGCTGATGTTCAGGTCGTTGAGGCCTGGAAGAAGAGCAAGGGCGACAAGTCGGTTATCGTTGCGGTACTTGATGAGGGTATCGATGTTGAGCACCTCGATTTGGCTGATAATATCTGGGTTAACGAGGCGGAGAAGGACGGTAACCTCAATGAGGATAAGGATAAGAATGGCTACAAGGGTGATAAGAATGGCTATAACTTCGTGAAGGATACCGGAAAAATCACTTGGAATAGCTACTACGATTCGGGCCACGGAACCCACGTTGCAGGAACTATCGCAGCGGTTAATAACAATGGCAGAGGCGTTAGTTCGATTGCCGGAGGAGATGGTTCGAAGGATAGCGGCGTGAAGATTATGGTTTGCCAAATCTTCTCGGGTAATGTTTCGACAGGTCTCTACAATGTTGTTCGTGCGATGAAGTATGCTGCGGATAATGGTGCCGTGGTTTTGCAGTGTAGCTGGGGTTATGTTTCTGGTGCAGCCAACCAGTACGAATGGGGCGAGGCAGGTTTTGCTACAGAGGAGGAGTGGATTGCAGGCTCCCCAATTGAGAAGGAGGCCCTCGACTACTTCATCCACAACGCAGGTTCACCAAATGGCGTTGTCGAGGGTGGTATCGCAGTCTTTGCTGCGGGTAATGAGTATGCTCCAAAGGCGGGCTTCCCTGGTGCTGCAGACTATTGCATCTCGGTTGCTGCTACTGCGGCAGACTTTACCCCTGCCGTATATACCAACTACGGTCCAGGTACTACAATTTCGGCTCCAGGTGGTGACCAAGACTATTATTATGACTATCGCCGAGATGAGTCGAAGAAGCGAGGTGAGGCAGGTTGTATACTCTCGACTCTGCCCGATCACATAAGCTCGAGTGGCTATGGCTACTTCGAGGGAACATCTATGGCTTGCCCTCACGTGTCGGCAGTTGTGGCGCTCGGTCTGTCGTATGCTACCAAGTTGCGTAAACACTTCAAGGCAAAGGAGATTCGAGAGATGCTGTACGCTGCCGAGAATGTAACTCCTATTGATAGTTATATGAAGGGGTATAAATATTTCTGTCGATATGTGGCAGATATTGGTGATATCCAGCCTAATCAGTTGGAGCTTGCTCCATTCAAGGGCCAGATGGGTACAGGTCAGGTCAATGCCTCGAAGTTCTTGGCTGCTATTGAGGGAAGCGGTGTAGCTATGCATTTCCCTAATGTGTTGGTTAAGGTAGGAGATGTTGTGGCGTATGCTCCAGCGATGTACTTTGTAGAGGGCGAGAAATGGACCTACGAAGTTAAGATTGCAGACACTTCGGTTGCAACCTACAAGGTGAGTGATGGCAAAGTCATCTTCTCGGGTTTGAAGAGCGGCGCAACCACCGCCTCCATCAAGGCAAGCAATGGCGAGGAGCATTCGTTTAATATAACTGTTCGTAAGTCGAACGGCTGGTTGTAAAATTGTTTTGATTGGCTTTTTTTGCACGAGTAGTCGGACGACGAAATGCTCACATACGACTAAGTATGCTCCGCTTCCGTCTCCTAACCTCGCACAAAAATAGCCTAATCATAAGCGATTTTAATTAGAAATAAAATACCTTTAATTGTCAATTACCATTGTCAATTAAAAATTAAGAATATGAGAGGATTTGTTGCGATGATGATGTTGTGTGTTGCGCAGTTGTCGAGTGCGCAGATACGCATTATCCCGCAAGATAAGCTTCTCAGTGCAGAGCCTAAGGCGGTGTCGAACTCATCGTTGCAGTTTGCTGCCGATGAGGTCAACTTCGGCACTATAGACGAGATGTCAGGAGCGTGGCAAGGAGTGGCGATGCTCCGAAATTCAGGGGCTGACACCCTCGTCATAACACAAGTTAAGACCACTTGTGGTTGCCTTAGGGCAGAGGTGGCAAAACGCCTGATAGCACCTTACGAGTCGGTTGAGGTGGCTTTGAAATACTATCCTCGAGGTCACGCTGGACGTGTGAGACAGAGAGTTATGGTGTGCACGAATATTTCGAACGAAAGAGCTTCGGCACTGCTGACTCTTACGGGAGAGGTGATAGCTTCGGCGGATAGAAGCGATGACTATCCCTACACTCGAGGGGTGTTGCGATTGCGCCAGGAGATGGTCCGCTTCTCGGGTGTTCGCGAGGTGCAACGCATAGCCATAATGAACGGTGGCTCTACAGAGTTGAGGTTGGAGGCTGATGCGAACCTCCTACCAAAGGGGGTGAAGGTGCGTTTTGAGCCTTCGAGGTTGGCCCCAAAGGGCGAAGGCTCGATGGTGGTGGAGTATGAACCCACAGCCGAGGAGATGCCTGCGAATTTTGGAAGAAAGATATATATAAAGGGGTTGAATTTGCCACCGCGCGAGAGTGCTATCGAGGTGGTAGTGGAGAGATAAAAAAGAAAAATATAGTATATGAAGTCAATTTTGAAATTTTTGGTGGTTGTAGCTACTATGACTGTGGGAGTAGCTTGCTCGAACGACACATCGTCAACTTCGCCAACAGGTGCCGAGGGTGAGTTCCTCGATGTTACTGCAAACAACATCAAGGGTGTTTGGCGTATGGTGAGCTTCGATAATGGCAAAACATTCGAGGAGGGTAGCTACTACTATATCGTATTCGATCGTGCCGAGCGCACCTTCGTGTCGTACGATAATACTGGTAGTATGGGATACTACAAGAGGAGTGGTCGCTTCGATATTTTAACCGATGGCGCAGCCATAATCTATGGCGACTTCGACTACGGTCTTGGTCCTAAGGATTGGGAACATCGCTTCTACGTGCGTAACCTTACCGCTAATAGTATGGAGTGGGTTGCGGTCGATGATGCGAGCATCGTGCAACGATATGTTCGTGCCGAGTTGCCCGAGTGGATTCCTACCGAGGAGGAGTAGAATTGTAAAACCTAAGAAATAGATCCTAATATGAAGAAAAGACTCTTTGTGCTTAGTGTTACGCTCTGCTTGGCTATTGCTTCGTATGCGGCAGAGATTCTCTATGGACCGTATGTTCAGGCACTTACTGAAGATTCGGCGTATATTGTATGGGTGACCGACAAGGCTACATACGGCTGGGTTGAGGTTAAGGGCGAAGGCGAAAAAGGCGCAGTGAAGTATAGCGAGAGCCACCTCGGCTTGATGTATAACCGCCGTGTACACCGCGTACCTGTCAAGAACTTGAAGGCGGGTACAACCTACGAGTATAAGGTGTTCTCGCAGGAGGAGAAGGGTGGTAAGTTGGAGAAGGCGATCTCGGTGGCTACCAACACCCACGGAAATAGACTCTCTTTCCGTACAAACGACCGTACCAAGGAGTCTATATCATTCTTGATGGTGACCGATATTCACTACAACCACGTAGGACCTCGCCACTCTCTTGTCTCGGGATTCTTCGAGAGCTTCATTACGCCTCAGCTTCTCGAAGGCAAGGACTTTATTGCATTCAATGGCGATATGGTAACCTCAATGTCGAGCGAAAAGAGCCACTTCGATAAGCTCTTTAACTCGGTTCATAAACTTTTGGATACCCACAACACACCATTCTACTATGTTCGTGGAAACCACGAGGCGCGCGGTAACTATGCACAGAAGTTTATGGAGTTATATCCTACTTGGACCGGAATGCCATACTATATGTTCCGCCACGGTCCGGTATGCTTTGTGGTTATTGATGGCGGCGAGGATAAACCCGATAGCGATATCGAATACTATGGCACTGCCGCATTCGACCTCTACCGCGAGGCAGAGGGAAGATGGTTGCAGTCGATTATCGATAGCGAGGAGTTCCAGACCGCTCCATATCGTGTGATTCTTTCGCATATTCCATTGAACGACAACTCTTGGCACGGTGGTCGCCACGCTTGGAAACACCTCTGCCAGCGCTGCGAGGATAAGGGCGTTAATATTATGATTTCGGGCCATACTCACCGCTATAGATTCAACGATTGTGGGGTTCACAATCGCACATTCCCTACACTCGAGTTCTCGCCGCGAAACTATCTCGACATCACGGCCAACAAGGAGAGCTTGACAATCTTGGTGAAGAATGCCGATGGCAATGTGGTTGAGACCTACAGCTATAAGCCAAATAAGTAGAAGATAACGTAAGCTACGAAATAATATAGAGGACGTTCCGCAAGGACGCCCTCTTGCTTTTTCGGTAGGTCGACTTTTTGCGCCAAAAGTGGATAGTCCTTTTCTGTGATTGAAAATTGCCGATTCGTTGAAAAAATTTTTTTGTCAAATTTTGAAAATCTATCTTTGCCTCCGATTTTTAGGATTGTACCTATTGGATAGGTCGTTGCAGAAAATAATTTTACATAACACAATAAGATGATGAAAAGAATTTATGAGAAGCCACAGGTAGAGTTGTTCGAGGTGGCAAGCGAAAAGGGCTTTGTTCAAAGCGGTTTTGATGCTGGATTTATCGTCCCAGGAGGTGGTAACAATGGCGGTGATGACGATTGGGCTTATTAGTGCTGTTGAGTGTTAACTATTTAATTTTTGATAAGAGATTATGAAAAAGATATTTGCATATATTATGGCAGTTGCAGCATTCGCAAGCTGTGCAACTGATGTCAACGATGTTGTTGTAGCACACTCAACTCTCACCGCTCCGATGGTTGTTTCGGTAGAGGAGAGCCGTGTATTTGATGCCGATTTGAACTGGTCTTGGGAGGATTCGGATATGATTTTGGCATACCAGGACGCAGGTGATAACACTCTCAATATTTTGACTCTCAACGAGAATCACAACTTCTATAACGCAGAGTTCGAGTATGCAACCGATGCTCCTGCTTCGTTCCACTTCCTCTATCCAATGTCGGCACTCTCGCCAAATGGCTTGACTGTGGAGCAGACAGGTAAGTGGTCGCCAGTTCTCTATGGTGTTGCTGAGAATACAACTATTTCGAATATCGGCACCGTTCAGATGAACTACCTCTCTTCGGCATTCGAAGTTCGCGTATGGGAGAATGGTCGTACAGAGCGCAAGAATATCGCTAAGGCGGCTATCACATCGACTGCAGACTTCGTTCCATTTTGGGATTTGGATACATACACTCAGGATCTTGATGGTAAGGAGTTGTCACTCGATGTAAATGGTGACACTGCAATCTTCAACCTCGGTGAGGGTGACTTCGCATTTACATTGACATTGACAGATGCCGAGGGTAAGGTTTGGACAAAGGAACTCCCTTCGAAGAACTTCAAGGCTGGCTTGCGTACAATCCTCAATGTTGAGTGGGCTGCAGAGGCTGTTCTCGAGGCTTCGGTTACTTCGTGGTATGAGGATTACGCAACTAACAATGGTACAGCACTCGAGGGTGGCGCAATCTACGTAACAGCAGTTGGTGGTACTCCAGTAGTTACTGTTGATGGCGTTGAGGCAACAGTTGTTGATGGCAAGATTTCGGGCGTTACATCGGGCACACACAATGTAGTTGTAACAATCAATGGTAAGGAGATTGTAAATCGCTCGGTTGTTGTAACTTCAATCCCTACCGTTAATGTAACAGCTCGTACTTCGTACTCGAATAATGGTAATAAGGATACTACAAATGATATCAACGGTAAGGAGTTGCAGTTGACAGCATCGTTGAGCGACTCGAATGTTGCAGCCTATGTATCATCTTGCCAGGCATTCTATGGCTCTAATGCTGTAAATCTTTCACTTGGAAGCACAAGTAAGATGAATGTTGCTTTGGGCGAGTACAACTGCTACGCTAAGGTAACTCTCGCAAATGGCTATGTAGCAACATCAGCTTCATATAAGACACACGTTACAGGTGTTCCTTATCACGCAGACTGGCGTTCGGCAGACTATTCGGATTGGAAGTATACTAACATCTCGGATAAGGGCGCATATTTGCAGGTTAGTGATGGTAAGTTGGCTTGTATTATCTCTCCTGCTTTCCACACTCCTGATGGCTCCCTTTCGGTGAAGGCTGCTATCGCTGCTTCGACCAACGCAACAAAAACGGGCAATTATGACAGATGTTATATCTATGCCGGTAACAGAAACTCTTCGGCATCGGAGAGCGGATCATATGTAACTAACTCATATACTGCGGATTTTAGCGGAAGAGTTGATGATGCGCCGTTGGCTGCTCTTGATTCCACTTTGTCGTTGACCTCATCGAATCCTTGTGTTGTGTTTACTGCGAAGGATTACACCGTAATCTTGTTTGGTAGCACAATTAACACATTCGTAATGCAGGCGCAGATTACCTACTAATCTCAAGGATTAGTGATTCTATACCACTCCGCCCCGCTTTTGAAAGTGGGGCGGATGTTTTTTTTTGGGGGGGGTAGGAGACGCACCTAAGGTGCTTGATAGGAGACAGGCTTTCAGCCTTCGATAGGAGGCGCCGAACAAGTCGGCTTGATAGGATTTACTCTTTATTGTTGCGATAGGCGGGTCGTTCTCTTGTTAACTTTTCACGAAAACCACCCTCTTTAATGAAATTGTCATAGTGCTTTCGGAAATAACCGTTGAGTAGTGCGTCTGCTTGATAAATCAACACGATGACCATATTGGCAATAACCTCATCGCTGCGAGTCTGTGCCAATGAAAGAAAAAATGCACTATCCTCGTGCTCGATACCCAGTTTTCGCATTGTGGTAACCTCTATAGACTTTGACCCCCATAGACGAAGTTTGCGCACACGTAAATAGTCTTTATAGTCGGCAAGAAGCTCTTGGAGGCTACCTTGTGCGACGTCCAACAGTTTTAAGAAGGTCTCGTACGATGTTGTAGCAACCTCATTGCCTTCGATTATATTTTGCTTGCCAGAGCGAGCCGCTTGCACCATTTGGTCTATGGTGCGGTCTCCTTTGCGAAGGTAGTTGTTGCAGAAGTAAAATGTGAGGTCATATATGATCTCAGCCTTGCGATAGACCTTCAGATGATGATAACTGCCGGTATGTGATCCAGGTTTCATACCTACAAAGATAGTCTATCTTGGCCCATTTTGCAAACATTTGGAACTTTTTATCCTATAAAGTAGCCACAAGGCTACGCCTCCTATAAAGCAATCTATGATTGCGCCTCCTATCAAGGGCTAAAAAGCCCGCCTCCTACAAAATCCTATAAAACTAAAAAGTTTTCCGTTTTCCGTTTTAATCCTGCTACGCAGGCTTTTCTTCCTTGCGGCTCGGAAAAGTATAAATAAATTTACTTTTTCGCTCGCTCCGCATCGTCAGTTCCGTTTTTTTTCTTATCTTTGTGCGATTATAGAATTAAAATTAGCTCCTTGAAGTTATGTTGAGCAGAAGAATACTCAGAACTAAGGTCGTGAAGGCTCTCTATGCACACACGCAGTGCGAGAATATGACTCCCGTGGCAAGCGAGAAAAATCTCCTTCTCTCGATTGACCGTGCCTACGACCTCTATTTTCACCTACTCGCTCTCGTTCCCGAGATTGCAGAGTATGCTGCCGAGCGTATCCGCATCGGCGAAAATAAGAAGTTACCTACATACGATGACCTCCACCCAAACCGCAAATTTGTGGAGAATAAGGTTATTACACGCCTCAATGAGGATGAGGAGTTGCAGGCGCAGTTGAAGGCACGAAAGTTGTCGTGGAAGAACCATCGCGACCTCATCGTGGCGCTCTATAATGCCCTTATCCGCCAGCCATTCTACCAGAAGTATATGGCTTCGGAGGAGCGTTCGTTCCGCGAGGATGCACAGCTCGTGTCGGATATCTATATGACTATGCTCGAGGAGTTCGAGCCTCTCGAGTCGGCATTGGAGGAGCAGTCGGTGTTGTGGAACGATGACTTGGGATTCCTCTTGACTATGGTATCGCGTACGGTGTTGTCTATGCGCGAGAGTCACGAGACAATCAAGCTCTTGCCACAGTTCAAGAGCGAGGAGGACCTCGACTATGCAAAGGCTCTGCTTCGCTTTACGATTGCAAGCTACGACCGTATCTCGCTCTTGCTCGACAATTCGATGCAGAATTGGGACATCGAGCGTGTGGCGTTGATGGATCAGATTATCCTCGTTACCGCAATCGCCGAGGCGGAGAACTTCCCTACAATCCCTGTGCGCGTAACGATGAACGAGTATATTGACATCGCTAAGTGCTACTCAACCGAGTCGAGCGGCGGTTTTATCAACGGCTTGCTCGATAAGATTATCTCTCGTTTGACCGATGAGGGTAAGATTGTGAAGTCTGGTAAGGGTTTACTCTAAAAATGACAATTTTTAATTATTAACTTTTAATATTTAATTCGTTATGATTACACTTTTGCAGGCAGCTACAGCTGCAGCACCACAGGCAGGCGCAATGGGCGGCAACTGGTCGTTCTGGATTATGATTGTTGCCATGATTGCTATTATGTACTTCTTTATGTGGCGTCCTGAGTCGAAGCGCCGTAAGGAGATGCAGAAGTTCCGCGAGGGACTCAAGTCGGGCGACAAGGTTATCACTGCTGGCGGTATCTACGCTGTAGTAAAGAAGGTTGAGGAGACAACTCTCCTTATCGAGGTTGATAGCAACGTTACTCTCCGTATTGACAAGAATATGGTGGTAGCGGCTCCGGTTGCTGCTGAAAAGAAGTAAAATCGTTCTGGTAGGTAAATTTTGCACGAATCGTCGGTCGCCAAATTCCTCACATACGCCATAGTATGCTGCGGATTTGCCGCCTAGCTTCGCACAAAATTTCTTCTACCATAAGCGATTTTGAAGTTGGGGGAGGGATTTCCCTATAAGCGATTTTGGAGCTGGGGGAGGTTTCTCCCTATAAGCAATTTTGAAGTAAAGGTGGGATTTTTTCTCCCATTTAGAAGTAGAGGGATTCTGTCAGAAATAATTTTGAACTTGGTGGAATCCCTCTTTTTTAATAAATTTTGATGTTTGATGTCGGTCGTTTGTGTGGTCGCTAAAAATAACTCTAACGTCCCTAACGCCTCTAACGTCACTAATTAAACTAAAAATCTAAAAACTATGAAGAGACTTATTCTTTCGTTTGTTGCCCTTGCATTGGCAACATCTGCATTTGCTGGTAAGAAGGCTGAGATGATGTCGTGGGAGGAGGCAACTGCCAAGGCTTCGGAGGTATTGAAGACCCTCTCGCTCGAGGAGAAGATCGAGATGACTCACGGTCACAACAAGTTCTTCCTGCCAGGAGCTCCTGCTAAGGGTTTGCCACACGTATTTATGGTAGACGCTTCGGCTGGTGTGCGTATCAACCACTCATTGCCAGATCAGAACGAGGTGCGTCACCCCGAGAAGACCACTCAGTTCCCTGCAAATATTGCTCTTGCATCGACCTTCAACCCCGAGTTGGCTAAGGCATACGGTGAGGCTGTAGGCTACGAGACTCGTATGGCGGGTGCTGGTGTGTTGCTCGGCCCAGGTATGAATATCTATCGTTCGGCACAGTGCGGACGTAACTTCGAGTATCTCGGTGAGGATCCATATTTGGCTGCTCGTATGGTCGAGAACTACGTTGTAGGTATGCAGGGCACAGGTACTATGGCTTGCTTGAAGCACTTCCTCTGCAACAATACCGAGTTCTACCGCAAACTATCGAATTCGATTGTAGATGAGCGTGCTATTATGGAGATCTACACTCCTGCATTCCAGGCAGGTATCGATGCTGGTGCTGGCTCGGTGATGACTGCCTACAACCTCCTCAATGGCGAGTGGTGCGGTCAGAGCAAGTATGTTATCACCGACCTTCTCCGTGGTACACTCGGCTTCAAGGGCTTGGTGATGACCGACTGGCGTTCAATCTACGATTGGAAGAAGTTGGTTCTCTCGGGACAGAACGTGGAGATGCCAGGTAATCCAAACGAGTTCTATCACATCAACTCGGTGCGTGGCCTGTTGGCTGCGGGCGAGATTACCGAGCAGAATATTGACGATATGATTCGCCCAATGATTGCAACTTGCATTCGCTTTGGCTTGTACGAGCGTTTCAAGAATGGTCAGCCAAACGAGGATGCTCTCGAGGCGAAGTTCCCTCATCACGAGGCTGTGTCGTACCAGACTGCAGCCGAGGGTGCAGTGTTGTTGAAGAACAACGGTATCCTTCCATTGAAGCAGGGTAAGAATGTGTTGCTCGTAGGTCGATGGGCAAAGACTGCTCCACAGGGTGGTGGCTCATCGAAGGTTAAGGGCTTCAACCAGGTAACTTCGGAGCAGGCGTTGCTTAACTCTTTGCGTGCAAAGGTTACCGCTGTCGAGAAACCAAACTTCATTCAGTTGCAGAATGCAGAGGTTGTAATCGTGGCTACAGGAACCTACGATACTGAGGGCACCGAGCGTCCATTCGAGATGGATGAGGAGGACGAGGCGTTGGTGCGTATGGCTTGCGCGGCTAATAAGAATGTTGTAGTATTGGTTCTCTCGGGCTCGGGTATCAATATGAGTGCTTGGAACGACAAGGCTGCGGCAATCATCTATGGCTGGTATCCAGGTCAGAGCGGTATGCAGGCTATTGCCGACATTATGATTGGTAAGGTTAATCCATCGGGTAAGCTTCCTGCAACCATCGAGAAGTCGTTTAAGGATTCGCCTGCATATGGTATGATTCCAAATGGAGCATCGCTCCGCAAGGCTAAGGGCAACCCTAACGAGTTGTGGTTCGCGCCTAAGACCTATGATGTTCACTACAATGAGTCGGTACTCGTTGGTTATCGTTGGTACGAGGCGAAGGGTATTGAGCCTCTCTATCCATTCGGTCACGGTTTGTCGTACACCACCTTCGAGTTGAATAACGCTAAGGCATCGGCTGCAAAGATATCGGCGGACAAGCCTATTAAGGTGACTGTGACATTGGAGAATAAGGGCGCAATGGCAGGTGCCGAGGTTGTTCAGCTCTACGTTTCGGAGAATAACCCTACAGTTCTTCGTCCGAAGAAGGAGCTCAAGGCGTTCAAGAAGGTGCATCTCGAGGCTGGAGCAAAGACTACCGTAACATTCGAGGTTAAGCACTCAGATTTGAGATTCTGGAACGACAAAACCCACGCTTGGGAGGTTAACAAGGGCGGTTACACAATCCACATTGGTAACTCGTCGGCGAATATTGCACAGACTCTTGCTGTAGAGGCTTTGTAAAATCGTTCTGATTGGCTATTTTTGTACCTTACTTGCAGCGTAAATGCTCACATACGTCAAGTATGCTGCGCTTTAATCCTGCTACGCAGGCTTTTCCTCCTTCTTGCAAGGCATAGTGTGCAAGCACCCTCTGCTCTTGCTTCGTGCGTCGGTTCTGCTACTGCGTAACGCACAAAAATAGCCTAATCATAAGCGATTTTGAAAATTGATAAAATAGTAGGAGAGTTGGGAAACTCTCAACTCTCCACTTTTAACTCAAAAGTTTATGAAGAAAGTTATCTCCTTCTCGTTGATGTTGATGGTCGGACTCGTGTTGTCGCAGTTTTTGCCAGCACGATTGGGCGAGCACTATGCTATCTTCAGCGAGGGTATAGGCATCTTGCTCGGAGTCTGCCTTGCGTTTATAATGATAAATGTAGGTCGAGAGTTCGAAATCGACAAGGCTAATGTAAAGGGCTATGCCAAGGATTACTTTGTGGCGATGTTCGCAGCCGCAGTGCCTTGGTTGTTGATAGCTCTCTACTACATCTTTGTCCTCCTACCATCGGAGCAATGGGGTAGTGGCGATGTGTGGAAGGAGACTCTGCTTTTGAGCCGTTTTGCAGCCCCAACATCGGCGGGAATATTGTTCGCTATGTTGGCAGCGTTGAACCTGCAAAAGAGCTGGATTTACCAGAAAATACAGGTACTTGCCATCTTCGATGACCTCGACACCATCTTGTTGATGATACCGTTGCAGGTTGCGATGATAGGTCTGAAGTGGCAGATGGGAGCAGTCTTGTTGGTGGTCTGCCTATTGCTGTGGTTGGGTTGGAAGTATATGTCGCGTTGGAATATTCCGCAGGGCTGGAAGTCTATCCTTAGCTATGCGGTGCTGACCTATGGCTTGACACTTGTTGTGTATGTCCTTACCGAGCACTTCTTCGGTGCGGAGGGAAGCATCCATATCGAGGTGTTGTTGCCGGCATTTGTCTTTGGTATGATTATCAAGAATCGACACATTGGAGGCAAGCAGGAGGAACGCGTTTCGAATGCCATATCGTTGCTCTTTATGCTCCTCGTGGGTATGAGTATGCCATTGATTGATGCAGCCGATACGGCAATCAGCAATAAGAGTATTCTCGGCTCTATCCCTATGATGCCGATGGGTACAATACTTTTCCACGTGGTAATGGTGTCGCTTCTCTCGAATGTAGGAAAGTTGGTGCCGATGCTCTTTTATCGCGACCATTCGCTGACCGAGCGTTTGGCATTGTCGGTGGGTATGTTCACGCGCGGTGAAGTAGGTGCAGGAGTCATATTTATAGCTCTTGGCTACCATATCGGTGGTCCGATACTCTTGATTTCGATTCTTACAC
>JAZOWM010000106.1:0-46839 GCA_045659225.1 Alistipes sp. | reverse complement strand
TGCAAGTGTCGTTCCCGTCATTGAGGTATTTGTGGCTAAAGGTATTCCACTTGGAACGGCTATCGCTTTTATGATGGCTATAATCGGCTTGTCTATTCCCGAAGCAACTATGCTTAAAAAGGTAATGACTTGGCGATTGATAGGAATCTTTTTTGGGGTGGTAACGCTACTAATTATTCTATCGGGATATCTGTTTAATTGGATTTTGTAGCACAACAAAGGGCTTACGATTAGTAAAATATAGACAATTTTACTATCTTTGCGGAGATATGAAGCGAATTGTTACCATACTGATAGCCTTTGCTACGCTTGTTTCGTGCGGTGGAGTGCGTAAAAAGAGTGCGACTGCGCAAGCCGTTGAGCCGACCTTTTACACCTACGAGGTGGTTGCCGAATATCCCCACTTGCGCACAAGTTATACGCAGGGTTTGCAGTTCATAGATGGCGAATTGTGGGAGGGCACGGGCGAGTATGGTCGCTCGCAGTTGCTCCGCACCGACCTCGCTACGGGCAAGATTTTGCAAAGCAAAAAACTCTCGAAAGAGGAGTTTGGCGAGGGCATAACCGTGTTGGGCGACAAGATTTACCAACTCACTTGGCTCAATGGCAAGTTGCACACATACGACAAGGCGACTTTGCGCCACCTCGCCACCCACACCTACAAAGGTGAGGGTTGGGGCTTGACCACCGATGGCGAGAAGTTGTATATGTCTGACGGCACGAACTACATTCGTGTTCTCAACCCCGAAACTTTGGCGCAGGAGAGGCGTTTTGGTGTAACTTTGCGAGGCGAGTCGTTGCAATACCTCAACGAGTTGGAGTGGATAGATGGCAAAATTTGGGCGAATGTCTATACCACCGACCATATCGTCATCATCAACCCCGAAAATGGCGTGGTTGAGGGTGTTGTCAATCTTTCAGGCATACTCCCGACAAGCGAGTACGACAGCAAAACCGATGTACTGAACGGCATCGCCTACGACAGTGCCACAAAGCGCATCTTCGTAACGGGTAAAAATTGGAGTAAATTATTTGAAATCAGAGTTATAGCGCAATGATAACAGCAGTAGAATTTAGGCGCAAATTGCACCGCCACCCCGAACTTTCGTTCAATGAGGTGCAGACCGCAACATATATCGAGCAGGCATTGACCGAGGCGGGCATCCCGCACTCTCGCATTGCCGACACCGGAGTTTTGGCAAAGATTGAGGGCAAGGGCGATTTGTCGAAGGCGGTGGTGTTGCGTGCCGATATTGACGCTCTCCCAATCGAGGAGCAGACAGGCTTGGAGTACGCATCGCAGAGCTGCGGTGTGATGCACGCTTGCGGACACGACATTCACGCTGCGGTACTCTACGGAGTGCTTGTGCGCCTTGCCGAAAAGCGAGATTTCGAGGGCACAATCTTCGGCGTTTTCCAACCCGGCGAGGAGTGCAACCCTGGCGGCGCATCGAAGGTTTTAGCAGAAAAGCCGTTTGCAGATTACAATGTTGTTGCCGTGATTGGCGAACATACAGATAGCGGTTTGGAGGTTGGCGAGTTGGGCTTCTGCAAGGGCGAATTTATGGCTGCCAACGACGAGTTGCGCTTCTGGGTACGTGGTAAGGGCGGACACGGAGCAATGCGTGCGCAGTTGAACGACACGGTGGTTGCCGCAGCACACCTTGTAACGATGTTGAACGCCGTAAATGACGAAAACACAGTGCTTTCGATTGGCAAAATCGTGGCTGACGGAGCGACAAATGTGATACCTGACGAGGTCTATATGGAGGGTACTTTCCGCTGTTTCAGCGAGGAGCATCGTCGCACCGTTTGGCACATTATCGAGGCGGCTGCGCAGTCGGTAGATGCAAAGTTCGGTACTACAACCGAGGTAGATATAAATCACGGCTACCCCGCCGTAGTGAGCGATGAGGAGTTGGTCGACAAGGCATTAACCCTCGCCACCGAGATGGGCATAACCACAAAGATTCTTGAGAAGCGATATACATCGGAAGATTTCGGTTTCTACTGCGTAGAGTATCCGTCGTTGTTCTACCGCCTTGGTGTCGGTAGCGAGGCTGGTCGCAGTCACACCTCAACCTTCGCCCCAAGCGAGGATGCGATAGAGGTAGGTATCAACTTTATGGAGGCATTGGCAAAGGAGTTGTAAACCCCAGAGCCCCTAGTACCCCCACTGCCCCCATAACCCCTAAAAATAAACAAAGATGAAATCGAGAAACACAAAGCGAACAACAAAAAAAGGTAAGAAGATAGGCTTCAACGACCGTGCGGGATTTATCGTGAATGCGTTCCGAGAGATGCCCGAAAAGCGGTTTACACTGAAATATTTAGCTGCTGCATCGGGCGGTGCGGACAAGGAGGGACGCAACCTCACAAAACATATTCTCGACACCCTGCTCGAACAGGGTTATATCGAGGCAGAGGGCAAAGGAAAGTACCATTTGAGCCGTAGCAAGATGCCTCACTACGAAGGCGTGGTCGATATGGCCGCATCGGGAGCGATGTATGTGCAGTGCGAGGAGTTGGATAGCGATGTATTTGTGCATCAGCGCAATACCCGCAACGCCTTGAATGGCGACAGAGTGGAGGTTGTGGTAACCCACACCTCACGCAACGGAGCAAAGGAGGGCGAGATTTCGAAGGTCTTGGAGCGTTCGCCTCGTTGCTACGCTGGTCGTGTCGAGATTGCATCGAAGACGATGGCGATTGTTATTCCCGACTCTCGCAAAATGCCCGTTGACATTGCCCTTTCGCTCAAAAAATATCCCGATCTCAAACAAGACGATAAGGTGGCGGTGCGCATCACCGATTGGCGCGATGGTGACCGCTTGCCACAGGGCGAGTTGGTAGATGTGCTCGGCGCTTCGGGCGATAACGACGCCGAGATGCACGCCATTTTGCTCGAATACAACCTCCCTTACAAGTTCGAGGAGCAGGTTGAGAAGGCGGCGAATGCTATTGACGGTCGCATCACCGAGCGCGATATTGCCGAGCGACGAGATATGCGCCAAGTGCCAACCCTCACAATAGACCCAGCCGATGCGAAGGACTTTGACGATGCCCTTTCGATTCAGCCGATTGGCGAGGGCAAGTGGGAGATTGGCGTTCATATTGCCGATGTTACGCACTATGTCCGCCCCGACTCGACAATCGATGACGAGGCGATAGAGCGAGGCACTTCGGTCTACTTGGTTGATAGAACTATTCCGATGTTGCCCGAAAGGTTGTGCAACGACCTATGCTCGTTGCGCCCGCACGAGGACAAACTCGCATTTTCGGCTGTTTTCCACATTGACGAGAAGGGCAAAATCTCGAAGGAGTGGTTTGGCCGCACCGTGATTCACTCCGACCGCCGCTTCACCTACGAGGGGGCGCAGGCGGTAATCGAATCGGGTAAGGGCGAGATGAAGGAGGAGATTCTCACAATGCACAACATTGCCCAAGCACTCCGTAAGGAGCGCTACCGCAAGGGTGCGATAGCCTTCGACCGCCGTGAGGCAAAATTCCACCTTGACGAGAAGGGACACCCTACGGGTGTATATTTTAAGGTACAGAAGGAGGCCAACCAACTTATCGAGGAGTTTATGCTCTTGGCGAATCGTCGCGTGGCGGAGTTCTGCGCAAGAGCTAACGGCAAGGAACGCACAATGGTCTATCGTGTGCACGACCGTCCAAATAGCGACAAGTTCGAGCGATTCCGCACCTTCATTCTCCGCTTTGGCCACATCTTCAAGTCGTCAATCGAGAAGGGCGATGCTGCAGCCAAGGAGCTGAACAAGTTGCTCGCTTCGATAAAGGGCAAGGCTGAGGAGAATGTCGTATCGACACTCGCCATTCGTTCGATGGCGAAGGCGGTCTACACCACCGACAATATCGGACACTACGGCTTGGCATTCCCATACTACACCCACTTCACTTCGCCAATCCGCCGTTATCCCGATATGATGGTGCACCGCTTGTTGCAGCGCTACCTCGATGGCAAGCGTTCTGCCGACAAGGATATGCACGAGGCATTGTGCGTGCGATGCTCGGAGCGTGAGGTTATCGCAGCCGAGGCGGAGCGTGCTACAATCAAGTACAAGATGGTGGAGTTTATGGCAGACCGCATTGGCGAGGAGTTCGATGGTCACATCTCGGGCTTGAGCGAGTGGGGCATATTCGTGGAGTTAGAAGATTCGATTGTCGAGGGCATGATGCTCATGCGCGATATTCCGGGCGACTACTACCAGTTTGATGAGGAGCGCTACGAGGTGTTCGGTCACTCCACAGGCAAGGTCTTCACCATTGGCAACAAGGTACGCATACGCGTCAAGAGTGCCGACCTACACCGCAGACTCTTGGACTTCGAGTATGTGAGTTCTATATAAAAATGTAAAAGAGCGATGACCTAAAATCATCGCTCTTTTGCTTATAATGCCTTGGCAAAGGCCCTGCGGCGTTTGTGCTGAATATGGACAAACATCACAAAGTTTGCTTGGCTCTTGTTATTTGTTTCGAGAATCGCCGATGTCTCTACTCTCTGAATACCATACTTAGAGAAGTATGGAGTCATCTCATCTACAATCAATGCGTTTACACCCCTATCCTGATAATCGGGACGTACAGCTATTAAGAGCAAATCGAAATCGGTCATCCTCTTCGCCTTCAAAGCCTTCAGCAGGTGGTACCAGCCGAATGGAAAGAGGCGACCTTGACACTTACGTAGAGCCTCCGAGAGTGACGGCATACCCAAACCTACAGCAACAATCTCGTCCTTATCGTTGACAACGATAGTCACAAAATCGAAGTTGAGTAACGGGAAGAACATCTTGCAGTAATACTGCTTCTGACGAGGAGTCATTGGTTGATAGTTATAGAGCTTCTGATACGCCGCATCGAGCACATCAAAGTAGGTATAACCATATCGTTTCCTCAACTCGCGCGAATTTTTGACCTTCACCGTATGGAGTCCATATCGCTCCGCCACCAAAGCTGCAACACGCCTCATTCGCTCAGGGGCCTCCTTTGGAGGATGTATCTGGAACTCAATCCAATCCATCTCCTTCTCCAAGCCATATCGCTCGTAGTGTGCCACATAGTAAGGGTGGGTGTAAAGGCTCGCCATAGGAGAGTTGTAGTCAAAACCCTCGATTAGCAATCCCTGATGGTCGAAATCAGTGAAACCTACAGGACCATTCAGACGCTCCATGCCTTTGCTTCTGCCCCACTCGGCAACAGCATCGAGTAGCGACTTGAACACCTCGTAATCATCGATAAAGTCGAACCAACCGAAGCGACATTTTTTAACTCTCCACACCTCGTTGGCACAATGGTTCACCACGCCCGCAATACGACCAACTATTTCGCCGTTGCGGTATGCCATAAAGAGGATAAAATCACACACTTCGTGGGCGGGGTTTTTACCCTGTTTGAAGGTGTTTATCTCATCGAAAATCAGAGGTGGGCAATAGCAGTCGTTGCCTCTATACAAATCTACGCCAAACTGCACAAAATGGCGTAATTCACGACTTGTCTTTACCTCTTTTACAATAATTTGGGTTGGATTAGTTTCAGACATATATTTGAATTAGTTTCTACATCATCGGCACAATAGCATAAACCACCACTCCTGCTACAGCCGAAAGTATAATCATAAGTATTGGGTTAACCTTACGATAGGAGCCATACAACACCGCTCCAAAGAGCAGCCACGACCACACATCGATAAAGTTCTCGTTTGCACCCGAACGCGGAAACATCAGCAACAATGCCGCCGAGGCGATCATTCCGACCACTACTGGACCTACCGCCTTAACCACACTCTGCACAAAGCGATTCTCGCGATGGCGAAGGAAGAAGTGTGTAAGCATCAACATAAGCGTCAACGAGGGCAGACACACCGCAAAAGTTGCAATTACCGAACCTGCAAGACCTGCAATAGTATATCCTATGTATGTTGCCGAATTGATGGCAATCGGGCCTGGAGTAATCTGCGACACCGCCACGATATCGGCAAACTGCGTAGCCGTAAGCCAACCTCGCTGCTCGACAATCTCGTTTTGAATGAGCGACAACATAGCGTAGCCACCACCAAAGCCGAAGAAGCCAATCTTCAAGTAGGAGAGGAACAACTGCAAATAGATCATCGCTTAGCCCCCTTTCTGCCGTTCACTACGGCAATTACAACGCCTATAATCAGCGATGCGCCAATAAGATAGGCTGGTGAGAATCCAAAGTACCACACCGCCATAGCCACTGCGGCAGCAACACCCATCAGATACCAGCGCATACCCTTGACAAGTCCAATCAGCGGCGCGACAATCAGCGCCACCACCGCAGGTCGCATAGCACGAAATGCGGCATCGACAAAGCGATTCTCTCGCACCTCGGCAAAGAATAGAGCCAAGAGCAAAATTACTATAAATGATGGTAATACCGTGCCGAGAGTCGCCATAACTGCACCTAAATTACCTGCAGTTTTGTACCCCACGAAGACTGCCGTATTCACAGCTATAGGTCCTGGCGTAGATTGAGCCAAGACAAGCATATCCAAGAAATCCTTCTCGTCAATCCACTTGTGCTTCTCGATAACCTCGCGCTGAATGAGCGGAATCATCGCAAAGCCTCCACCGAAACTAAAAAGTCCGATTTTGAAGAAAGTAGTAAAGAGTCGCAACAACATTGGCTCTACAAATTATTGATTATCGATACCATATCTACCGCAACTACCGCCGCCGTTTCGGTGCGGAAGCGCTGGGTGCCGAGGGATATCTCCTCAAATCCATTTTCCACCGCCAAGCGCACCTCCTCAGGTGAAAAGTCACCTTCGGGACCAACCAAGATGAGCGCATTTTCGCCCTTGCGCAAGGTCGAAGCCAGATACTTTTTCTCCTTCACAGCATCGTTGCAATGGGCTATAAATTTACGCCCTGCAAACTCCTTACGCACCAACACTGCAAACGAAGTAAGTTCGGTTAACGCAGGGTGATACGCCTTCAACGACTGCTTCACCGCCGAAGTGATAACCTTCTCCTCGCGCTCGTGTTTGATAACCTTGCGCTCGCTGTGTTCGCTCACCAAAGGGATAAACTCGGTAACGCCTATCTCGGTAGCCTTCTCCAAGAACCACTCGTAGCGGTCGATATTCTTGGTGGGAGCCACCGCCATAGTCAAACAATAGGGCATCTTCTCGAACTCGGAGAAGTGCTCGACAACGCGCACAAGGCAGTGTTTCTGATGTGCTGAAGCGACCTCGCAACGGTAGAGATTTCCCCTTCCATCGGTGATATGGAGGGTATTACCCTCCATCAATCGCAACACCTTAACAGCGTGGCGCGACTCCTCCTCGGAGAGCATATATTCGGGTGCAGTAAAGTCTGCGGCGTAGAATAGTTGCATAGCTTACGAAAAAGTATTATCTTTGCGTAGCAAATATAGTAAATTTTATCGAAATGAAACGCATACTCTTTGCATTAACACTACTTATGACCGCACTTAACACAACTTTCTGCTCAAAGCAGAAGCAGAGCGAGAGCAATCCTCTCCTTACAGAGTTCAACACTCCGTATGGTGTACCACCGTTCGACTTGATTGAGGCGAAGCACTACGAGCCTGCATTCAAGCAGGCGATGTCGCTCCACAACGAGGAGGTGGCTGCAATTCTTGCAAACAAGGAGGAGGCAACCTTCGAGAATACCATACTCGAACTCGACCGCTCGGGCGAGTTGCTTGCAACCATATCGGAACTCTTTGGAATGATGTGTGCTGCAATGAATGATGAGGAGATGCAGAAGGTGCAGGAGAAGGTTATGCCACTATTGGCTGCACACTACGACTCCATATCAATGAACGAGGAGCTATTCAAGCGCATAAAGGTTGTCTACGACAAGCGCAATAGCACCGACCTCACTGCTGAGCAGATTCGCCTTGTGGAGAAGATGTATGACAGCGCAGTGCGCCAGGGTGCCCTTCTCAACGAGGAGCAGAAGAAACGCCTCACCGAAATCAACGAGGAACTGTCACTCTTGACCGTAAAGTTCGACAACAACCTACTCGCCGAGACCAACGACTTTGAGCTTAAGCTCTCTGCCAAGGAGGTCAGCGACCTTCCAAAGAGTGTGCGCGATGCAGCTAAGGATGGAGATAACAAGTTTGTCTTCACTCTCCACAAGCCGAGCCTTATCCCATTCCTAACCTACTCGACCAACCGGGAGTTGCGCGAGAAGATCTATAAGGCGTATCTCTCCCGTTGCAACAACGAAAATAGCCACGACAACAAGGCTATCATCAACGATATGGTTCGCCTACGCACTGAGAAGGCGAAACTCTTGGGCTATAAATCCTTCTCCGACTATGTAATCTCGGAGCAGATGGCACAGTCGCCAAAGGCTGTATATGCTCTCCTCGAGGATATTTTTACCCAAGCCAACGAGAAGGCTAAGGCGGAGTTGGCAGAGATGAACGAGATGTTCAAGCGTGATTACTCTGGCGAGAACGACAAATTCGCATCGTGGGATTGGTGGTACTACGCCGAGAAGGTACGCAAGCAGAAATACAACCTTGACGAAGAGATGACCTCACCATACTTCTCGCTCGACAATGTGCGTCAGGGTGTATTCAACCTCTCGAATCGCCTTTATGGCTTAACATTCCGCCCTGTGGTTGTTCCACAATACCACAACGAGGCATCGGCATACGAAGTGCTGGATAATGATGGTTCGCACTTGGGTATCTTATACTTCGATTTCCACCCCCGCGCAAGCAAGTCGCAGGGTGCTTGGTGCGGTTACTTCCGCCGTCCTGGCTACGACCGACAGGGCAAGCGCATCTCTCCGGTAGTTAGCATTGTTTGCAACTTCACTCGACCTTCGGGCGGCACCCCTGCACTCCTCTCTATAGATGAGGTTACCACCCTCTTCCACGAGTTTGGACACGCACTACACTTCCTCTTCTCGGATGTACCATACAACGGATTGCTCGATGTCGAGGGCGACTTCGTGGAGCTACCATCGCAGATTATGGAGAATTGGGCATTGGAGGAGGGACTCCTAAAGACCTATGCTGTACACTACCGTAACAACAATGTCATAAGCAAACACCTTATCGGCAAGATTAACCGTAGCGCGCAGTTCAACCAAGGCTTCGCTACTACCGAACTATTGGCTGCCGCTCTTGTCGACTTGGATATTCACTCACTCACCGAAGAGAAGGAGTTGGATATTGATGCCTTCGAGTATGCTGCTCTCTACGAGAAGCGCAAGATGATTTCGGAGATTGAACCTCGTTATCGTCTTCCATACTTTGCCCACATCTTCGCAGGCGGCTACTCTTCGGGCTACTACTTCTACACATGGGCAGAGGTATTAGACAAAGATGCCTATGCTGCATTTGTCGAGACTGGCGATATCTTCCACCGCAAAACGGCGCAAGCATTCCGCAAGCTTCTATCGAGCGGAGGTAAGCGCGATGGTATGTCGCTCTACCGCGAGTTCCGAGGTGCAGAGCCAAGCCGTGAGCCACTGCTCAAAGCTCGCGGATTGTGGGTAGAACCTACAACAGACGAGAACCCTATAGAATAGATTTAGAAACCAATTAATGTATAAATTTATGAAAAAACTATTTTTTATTATGTCAGTATCAGCACTTCTTGGTGCGTGCGCAGGCAACGATATGCCCGTAGCACAGCTGCCAGAGATTGACACCAACAATCCATTGTTGGCTGAGTGGGATACCCCACACGCAACACCTCCATTCGACAAGATTTCGATTGCAGACTATGAGCCAGCATTCGAGACCGCTATCGCAATAAACCGCGCCGAGGTTGATGCCATCGTAAACAACCCTGCAAAACCTTCGTTCAACAATACCATTCTTGCTCTCGAGAAGCAGGGAGAGTTGCTCAATCGCATCAGCTCGGTATTCTTCAATATGTTGCAGTGTAATACATCGGACGAGTTGCAAGATATCGCTATGCGTATCCAGCCAAAATTGACCGAACTCGACAACGATGTATCGCTCAATCCAGAGTTGTTCAAGCGCGTAAAGGCGGTCTACGAGAAACCAGGATTGTTCCTCTCGAAGGAGGACAAGAAGCTCCTTGAGAACACCTACAAGGGCTTTGTTCGCAGCGGAGCAAATCTCTCGGACGAGGATAAGGAGCTGTCCCGCCAATACTCTTCGGAGCTTTCGCAACTCACCTTGCAGTTTGGTCAGAACTCGTTGGCTGCAAACAATGCCTACTCACTCAACATCACCTCGGCAAAGCAGGTGGCAGAGTTGCCCGACTTTGTAAAGGATGGTTTGGCTATGGAGGCAAAGGCTCGCGGACAGAAGGGTTGGACCATAACTTTGAAGGCTCCAAGCTATGTGCCATTCGTAACCTACTCCTCGCAGCGCGACATCAAGGAGAAGTTGTACAAGGCTCGCAACTCGTGCGCTGTGGGTGGCAAGTTCGACAACACCGAGAATATTCGTAAAATCACAGCATTGCGCCTTAAGGTTGCCAACCTTCTCGGCTACGAGTGCTATGCAGACTATATCCTCGACAACCGTATGGCCGAGAAGACCGAGACTGTAAACAACTTCCTCGCAGAGTTGCTCGAGCAGACTAAGGAGTATGCCGACAAAGACTACCAGACCATCAACGAGTATGCTCACTCGCTCGGTTTCGAGGGCGACATTCAGCCTTGGGACTGGGGCTACTATAGCGAGAAATACAAGAACGAGAAGTATGCTATCAGCGATGAGGCTGTGAAGCCGTACCTCGAGCTCGAGAATGTTAAGCAGGCGGTATTTATGCTTGCCGACAAGCTCTATGGCTTGCAGTTCAAGCCAGCCGAGGGTGTTGCAAAGTACCACGAGGATGTTACCGTATATGAGGTTTCGGAGGCAAATGGCGAACACCTCGCAATCCTCTACCTCGACTTCTTCCCACGCGACTCGAAGCGTGCAGGTGCTTGGATGACCGAGTTCCGCGGTGCCGAGGGTGACATTCGCCCACTCGTGTCACTCGTAATGAACTTCACCAAGCCTACCGAGACTATGCCATCACTCATTACCTTCGATGAGTTCACCACCTTCCTCCACGAGTTTGGTCACGCTTGCCACGGTATGTTGGCAAAGGGTAAGCACGGCTCGTTGAATGGTACAAGCGTATTCCGCGACTTCGTGGAGCTTCCATCGCAGATTTTGGAGAACTGGGCATACGAGAAGGAGTATCTCGACCTTTGGGCTAAGCACTACCAGACAGGCGAGACTATGCCTGCAGAACTTATCGAGAAGATTATCGCAGCAAAGAACTACTTGGCAGCCTATGCAAATGTTCGTCAGCTCTCGTTCGGTATGACCGATATGGCTTGGCACACTTTGAAGGCTCCATACGAGGGCGATATCATCGAGTTCGAGAAGGCTGCTATGGCTCCTTCGCAGATTCTCCCAGTTGTGGAGGGTACAGCTATGTCACCAACCTTCGGTCACCTCTTCTCAGGTGGCTATGCCGCAGGCTACTACGGCTATAAGTGGGCTGAGGTATTGGCAGCTGATGGATACTCGCTCTTCGCAGAGAATGGCATCTTCGATAAGGCTACAGCTGCTAAGTTCCGCGCATTGCTCCAAGCAGGCGGCACCGAACACCCAATGGACTTGTACGTTAAGTTCCGCGGCCACAAGCCTCAGACTAAGGCGTTGATCGACCAGATGGGCTTGGACAAGTAAGACTCTAGTCACATAAATAACAGATGGGTGTCGAAAATGACACCCATCTATTTTTATACCCATCCCCCCAGAATCCTCAATGATGAGATTATTTTTGTGCAAGGCAAGATTGCGATTAAGTCGAGAGCATAGGCTGCTTGCAGACTTTGCCGAGACGAAGCAATCAAAAGCCCTCGTAGAGGGATTAAGGTAGCGAAAGCGGAGCATAATAAGCTTATGTGAGGAATTTGCTATCCGACTATTTGTGCAAAAAACTCGTCAGAACGATTTTAGTTGCTCTTCTTTGATTTGTTGGAGCTCATACATTCGGTCGCGATAGCGGGCTGCAGCAAGAAAATCGAGCGATTTAGCAGCCCTCTCCATATCGCTTCGAGCCTGCACAATGAGTTTATCAATATTTGAGCTATCCTCATATTTTGCAGAGACATCAGCAACCATAGAGTTACCCATAACTCCTGCATCGTAAGTAGCCTTAATGTCGTAGGTTGCACAATTTTCCTCACTCGAGACATCGAGCAGAGGACTCGGCTGTGCCGAATTGCGTTTTGCCTGACGAGGCATAATGCCGTGTTCGATGTTGTAGCGAATCTGCTTCTCGCGGCGGCGATTGCTATCCTCCACGGTCTTTCGCATAGCATCGGTACATACTGCACCATAAAGCACCACCCTACCTTGTGCGTGGCGCGCAGCACGACCTGCCACCTGCGTCATAGCAGTGTAGTTGCGGAGATAGCCATTCTTATCGGCATCGAAGATTGAGACCTGCGCCACCTCTGGCAAATCGATACCCTCGCGCAAGAGATTTACACCACACAATACATCGAACATATCGGCGTGCAAATCCTCAATAATCTGTACTCGCTCCAAAGTATCGAGATCAGAGTGGATATAGCGACTACGTACACCCATCTTCTCGAGGTAGGTCGATACCTCCTCGCACATTCGCTTGGAGATAGTCGTCACAATCATCTTCTCTCCGCGTTTCACGCAATCCTCAATATCCTCCATCAGGCGGTCTATCTGGCGTGTCGAATCCACCACCTTCAATGCAGGATCTATAATTCCCGTAGGGCGAATAAATTGCTCTACAATACTATCTTCACTGCGAGCCAACTCGTATGGGGCAGGTGTAGCACTCACATATATCGTCTGCCCCTGCATACTCTCAAACTCC
The DNA here is from genome assembly GCA_045659225.1 of Alistipes sp. Taxonomy (GTDB): domain Bacteria; phylum Bacteroidota; class Bacteroidia; order Bacteroidales; family Rikenellaceae; genus Alistipes. Next base: position 33,971 of record JAZOWM010000106.1, on the reverse strand, counting down.
TCGAATCGCAACGGTCTATTGTCGCGCGCTGCAGGCAAACGGAAACCATACTCCACCAAGTTCTCCTTACGCGAGCGGTCGCCACCGAACATTCCGCGCACCTGCGGCACAGTGACGTGGCTTTCATCGATAATGAAGAGCGAATCCTCGGGGAAGTAATCCAACAAACAAAACGGACGCATACCTGGCGAGCGACCATCAAAGTAGCGCGAGTAGTTCTCAATGCCCGAGCAGTAGCCCAACTCTCGAATCATCTCGAGGTCGTAGTTCACGCGTTGCTCAATACGTTTTGCTTCCACCTCGCGTCCCTCTTTTTCGAAGAACTCAATCTGTTTCTCGAGGTCTGCCTCAATATTTAGCACCGCCTGCTCCACTCGCGCCTTGCTCGGCACAAAGAGGTTTGCAGGATAGATATTCACCTGCTCCAACCTATCAAGTCGCTGACCTGTTTCGGTATCAATCAACGAAATCTCCTCAATCTCGTCATCGAAGAATGTCACTCGGTAGCAGTGATTACCCACCGAGGAGCGAATGGTTATGGTATCGCCCGTAACACGGAAAGTTGCAGTCTCGAGGTCGCGCTCAACGCGGGTATAGAGAATCTCCACAAGGCGATACATCAGATGTTTCATCGCCATCACATCGCCCACCTTCAGCTGTATCATCGTGCTGTGGAAGTCGGCAGGGTTGCCAATACCGTAGATGCACGACACACTCGCCACTACAATTACATCGCGCCTGCCCGATAACAACGAGAAGGTTGCCGATAGACGCATACGGTCAATCTCGGCATTTATTGCCAAATCTTTCTCGATGTAGGTGTCGGTCGAGGGAATATATGCCTCAGGTTGGTAGTAGTCGTAGTACGAAACAAAATACTCCACCGCATTTTCGGGGAAGAAGCTCTTAAATTCGCTATAGAGCTGTGCCGCGAGGGTCTTGTTGTGGCTCAAAACGAGTACCGGACGGTTGAGCTGGGCTATCACATTCGCCATCGTAAAGGTCTTTCCCGAACCCGTAACACCGTGTAGCGTTGCAGCAGGAACTCCCTTTTGCATATCAGCAACCAAGCGCGCTATCGCCTCGGGCTGATCTCCCATAGGCGCATAATCCGATACAAGCTTGAAATCCATAATGCAAAGATAAGAAAAAGACGAGAGACGAGAGACGAAAGACGAAAGATTTTTTATAAAAACAACAAAAAGTGGAGAGTTGATCTCTCAGCTCTCCACTTTCGACTCCCATCTATGTATGCCTACTCTATCTCATCTACTCCATCGAAGAAGTACGGTGCATAGTGAATACCCTCCTTGTCGTACAACTTTCGCAAGTGGTTGAGGCGGCGAGCAAAATCGTCAAAATCTCTCTCACCGATGGTCCAGCCCGCCTCGGCAGTAGCCGCCATACGAGGCAAGAGCTTCTCCTGCACGCGGTGGAAGTCGGAGACATACTCGGTCCAGAGGTTTGTCTGAACACCCTTGATACGGCCATACTCCGACGGCTGCAAGCCCTCGAATGGATTGAGGCTATAAGCCTTGCGAAGGGTGAGGATTCGCTCCTTGAACATCAAACCCTCCTTGTTGCTATATGGACGTTTTGTCTGATAGTAGTCGATATAGCAGAAATATTTTGGCGAGAGAATAACGTCGTTACCAAGCGAAATGGCCTTGGCGCGATTGCGATCGTTCCACAACATAATGGTTGCGCTCTTGTTGATGCCACCATAGGTGATCTCGTCCCAGCCAATCATCCTGCGATTATGCTTTGCAAGCATCTTCTCTACGCGATGCATAAAGTAGCTCTGCAACTCATCCTCATTCTTGGGTCCCTCCTCCTGGATGCGCTTCTGACAGTGTGGACACTCCTTCCAACGAACGCGAGGGCACTCGTCGCCTCCGAGGTGGATATACTGCGATGGGAAGAGCGAGAATACCTCGTCCAAAACGCCCTCCACAAACTCGAAGGTAGACTCCTTACCAACGCATAGAACATCCTTGCTGATGCCCCAACGCGTGCGAACCTCGAACTTCTCGTCACGACAACCCAGATGTGGATACGATGCCAAGGTTGCTACCATATGACCAGGCATATCAATCTCCGGAATAACCTCAATATAACGCTCTGCGGCATACTTTACGATATCCTTGATCTCCTCCTGTGTGTAGTAGCCACCGTGAGGTGTACCGTCGTAGATTTTCGAGATGCTGTTTCTACCAATGATGGTCTCCTTACGCTTCGAGCCCACCTTAACAAGGTTTGGATACCTCTTAATCTCGACACGCCAGCCCTGGTCGTCTGTCAAGTGCCAGTGAAAGATATTCATCTTGTGAATGGCTGCAATATCGATAAATCGCTTAACCTCAGCCACAGTGTAGAAGTGGCGAGCAACATCGAGCATAACGCCACGATGACCAAGCAATGGCTTATCCTTGATTGCTACACCCTCCAATACAACTCCCTTCTTTGACACCTCACCAGCCGAGATAAGCTGACGAAGGCTCTGCAAGCCATAGAACACTCCATTGGCTGCACCACCAACAATCTGCACCCCCTTCGAAGAGATGGTCAATGCGTACTCCTCCTTTGCAAGTGACTTATCAAGCGACAATACAATAGCGCCCTTGCTCTGCTGCTTAACTGCAAGTGTTGCGCCCAAATCCTTTGCCACATAGTCGGCAAACAACTCTGCCGAGCGCACCAACTCCGCATCAGCTACGGCAATAACGCTCTTTGCCGAGAGAGTGTAACTACCCTTTACGGCTGTCGCCTCCACAGGGCGAGGAATAATAACGGTCTTAACACCCTCGGCTGAAACCATAGCCACGGCCAAGAGCATTGCAATAATAGTGATAATTCTCTTCATCGTTATTTAGTTTTTTAGGTTAGTCTATCAAGAGCTTGAATATCAACTTACGCACACTGCCCTTGCCGAGCATTGGGGCGTGAGCATCTTCGGGAAAGAAGATTGCAAATTGTCGCTCATTCAATGTGAAAAACATCTGCGGTTTATCGGAAAAGAACTGTACATCGCGCTCGGTGTTGAACTCCTCGCGTGGGGAGTGACAATCGCAACGCTCCGACCAGCCATACGACTCCTCGGCTCCCACCATCACCTGAATATCGAGATAGCGATTGTGGGCCTCGAGAGCAGCCTGCTCCTGCGGTTTTAGCTCAATATCCATAACATTCACAAAGAGGTTGTCACCATCGATATTGTGGCGACCTACGTTCAATGCAGCCACATCTGTTTGGGCAAGCCAATCGAACGCCTCCTTGATACGAGGCGATAGGGAGTAGTACAACTCGGCATTTTTAATTGCATCAACAATCATATCTATTCTATATTAAAATTTCAATCTCGATACTACAGGATAGTGGTCCGAGAACTCAACCTCGTTATCCACCTCGTACGATACCACCTCTATCTGTGGCGAGACCAATATATTATCGATTCGCAGCAGAGGGTATTTTATATTATAGGTATAGGCTATACCATCTGCCATCTTCGAGAATGTATCGTCAAACTCTCGTGCAATACGGTTGTAGGTATAGGAGAGGGGTACATCGTTGAAATCACCACAAACAATTGTCTTATAGGGCGACTTGCTCAAGAAGTCGGCTACAACCTCGGCTTGCACAGCGCGTTTGCGATTATTCTCCACCAATCGCGATATTATACTGCGGATTTTACCATCGTGTTTATTGTCGAGGAGATACCCGTGTTTCTCTATAAATTGAGTATCCTCTGGGCGAATTGCAGTGGATTGCAGATGTAGGCTCACCACCCTCACTGTGTCGTTTTTCACCTTGAGGTCTGCCCATACGGCGTGTCGGCGCAACATATCGGCAATAGTGCCGCTCCTAATAATTCTAAATTTCGACAATATCTGATTGCCACCCGTGCCCGTCTTAGGCTTATAGGTGGTATTGTAAACCTCGGCTAAAGCGTTCCAGTTATCGGTTCCGATATTCATCTCCTGCACGCAGAGTATATCGGGATTTTGCTTGCTGATATATTGAGCCAACCCCTCCATCACACCTTCGCAGACATTGTAGGTCATCAACTTGGTATATCGGCGCTCAACATACGAGGAGCCATAATCTCGATCAAACTCCAATTTGTAGTATCGCGAAAGGTAGAACAGCCCCATCACTACAACTACTATCATAGCTGTAGCGCGCCACCACTTCCAACGCACTATCCAGTAGAACATCAAGGCTATGTTGAGGAGATAGATTACAGGCGCACCGAGCGAGACCACCGACAATACACCACTCCTCTCGGGCGAGATATATTGGCAAATAATGGCTACAAAAGTTGCAAATATTAGAATAATGGTAAATATACTCGCCACAATATCGAGTAGGCTCATAGCAAGCGCCTTGCCATCGTAGACCTTGCGCTTGCGGCTCCTCTTGCGGCTTATGCTATTCGAGTAATACTCTGCCATATCTGTTTAGAAATATATATTTCCCCTCTTTTTCCACCAATAGAGCAGTGCCAAGCCCCACAACATACCACCTACGTGAGCAAAGTGTGCAACCCCCGTATTTGCGCCCGACCAACCGAGCAGAATCTCCAATACGGCATAGCCCACAACAAACCACTTCGCCTTGATTGGAAATGGTATCGGCATCACATATATCATATTGTTTGGGTGCAACACGCCAAAAGCCAAGAGCAGACCAAACACCGCACCCGAAGCTCCGAGCAAGGTGAGGTTCTCACCAAAGAGAGTTGCCACACCAATCTGAATCAGTGCCGCGCCAATTCCGCAGACCATATAGTAGGTCAAAAATCGCTTCGAGCCGAGTTCATACTCCAAGGTGCGACCAAACATCCACAACGCGAACATATTTCCAAAGAGGTGGTAAAATCCCGCGTGGAGGAACATATAGGTTACAAATTGGTAGCTATGAAACTCTGGAGCGTGGAACGAATCACTCCACCATAGTTGCAGATACTCCGCACAGAAGTGGTTTACTGCAGGTATGAGTCGAACCGCTAAATAGAGTACACAGTTGGCAATTATAAGGTTTTGCACCACTGGGGGTGTCCTAAAATATGGATTTCTCATCATAGTCACTACTCAAACAAGTTCTTAATATCGGACAAAGCCCAAGCCGAAATGATGCGCTTGCCCGCAGGGGTATAGCTCTCGCCCGCAGCCAATATCTGCTGTGTCAATCGCTCGGCATCCTCCTGCGTGAAGCGAATGCTACCCACAGCCTCGCTATGTGCCAAGGTCTGCGCCAACATATCGCGGCGAATATCGACCATAGACTGCGGCAACTTCAAGCTCTGCACCAAATCATAAACGGCTCTATCGAGCTGTTCAGTATGCACATCGGCAGGAATACCGAGCACCTCTATCGAATTTCCGCCTACAGCCTTTATGTCGAAGCCCAGCGATGCAAAATCCACGGCATACTCCTCCACCAAGTCATACTCCTCCTCGGTGAGAGTGAGCAACTCGGAGAATAGAAGCTGCTGCGAGACCGAGTGTCCACTCTTGAGCGATGCAAGATAGTGGTTATAGAGTAATCGCTCCCTTGCACGCGCCAAATCTACCACCATCATCTTTGATGTGAAGGTTGCCACCGCATAGCGACCACAGCAGAGCGAGATGTTGAGTGGCTCCTCACGGCTCTCCAACTCCAAACCGAGCGGTTGCTCTTCGCCTTCGCCCGACTCAAAGTATTCGAACTCCGTATCCGAAGCACCTCCTCCGAAATCCATTGACGATGCCATATCGAACTCAGGCGAAATCATCGGTATTGCCGACCAACCACCCGAAGCCTCCGAACCACTCTCCTCGGTGCCGTAGTTGTTGGCAAAAGGATTGTAGTTATCCTTGGTAGTGGCACGAGGTTCGGCATATTGCACACCTGTAGTCGCCACAGGAATATCGACCAATGCCTCCGCCTCGAAGTCTATGAGTGGCATTGCACCATTCTTTGCCAAGGTTTCGCGTACCGCAGCATTCAATATCTGCCATATAGCCTCGTTATCCGCAAACTTAACCTCGGTCTTTTGGGCGTGACAGTTCACATCCACGCGCTCGGCATCAACCGTAAGATAGAGAAAGAAGGTTGGATATCCCTTCTCGGGGATAAGTTTCTCGTACGCCTTCGACACCGCCTTATTGAGGTATTGAGAACGGAAGAAACGACCATTCACGAACATATACTGCTCGCTCGAGTTATTACGAGCGGTCTCAGGGCGACCAACATAGCCCTTCACAGTGGCAATTGAGGTCTCGACCTCCACCTCCAACAAATTGCGCCTGGTGGCGTTACCCATAATGCCCACAATACGCTCCACGAGAGAGGATGCAGGCAACGAATAAATCGGTGCGCTATTATTCATCAGCGTACAAGCGACCTCGGGATGGCAGAGTGCCACACGGCGAAACTCGCGTTTAATATCTGACGAGAGTGAAGACTCCTTGCTATTGATAAACTTGCGGCGTGCTGGAGTATTATAAAATAGATTTCGCACCATAAAGTGGGAACCAACCTCTGCCGCTATAGGTGTTTGCGACACAAACTCACCACCATTGATAATGGTTTGAGTACCTATCTCGCAATCGGCTTGGCGGGTTATAAGTTCAACCTGCGACACCGCCGAAATCGAGGATAGTGCCTCGCCGCGGAAGCCGAAGGTGTGGAGAGCATAGATATCGTCTAACGAGGTGATTTTGCTGGTCGCGTGACACTCGAATGCCATACGCGCATCAATAGGCGACATACCGCGTCCGTTGTCGATAATCTGCACAAGGTCACGACCGCCATTGACATAGTTTACAGTGACCTCCGTAGCCCCTGCATCTATGGCATTCTCCATCATCTCCTTCACCACCGATGAAGGGGACTCAACAACCTCGCCCGCCTTAATCTGATTGGCGACTATTTCGGGTAGTAATTTAATGCAATCTGCCACCGCTTCTACTCCTCTTTATAATCGTTTGGTACTATTGTAATTGGTGCGTATGGGTTAAACTCCTCCATCTCCTGCTTTGCTCGCTCCTCGGGGGTTGTGCGAGCGCCATTGAACGCCTCGATAATGCGCGGATAGAGCATATAGAGAACTATTACCGTAACCGCCAAAATCATCATAACCGCCATCGAAGGCATCTTGCGCCCTCCACTATTGCCACTCTGCGCCAATCTTCGAGCTTCGCGCTGAGTGCGGATATATTGACCCGGAGTATACTCTACCCCATCTTGTTCGCTCGATGTTCCGTGCAACTCCCTGCGGCGTTGCTCCCTACGCTCCTTCTCGGGATCGTAGTATCGCGGAATATAGCGAAACTTATTGGCGTGCTTCTTTACCGGCGAAAAAAGTCCCATTGACCAAATTAAAAATTAAAAATTGAGAATTAAAAATTAACTCCTAATTCCTATCTCCTAATTCCTAACTGTTTGAGAGCTATTTTTGAGCAGGTTTTTATTTTTCGAGCGAAGGTAATAGTGGGCCTATTTCCAAGCGACAAAAACAAAAAGATGCCAAAAAGAGCCTCAAATTAGCGGAAGAAGTTTTTCATTCTTTCGAATATGTTTTGGTTTTCGGTGCTCTCTGCCTCCTTGAAGTGAGGCTTCTCGGAGAGCTCCTTAACCAGCTTCTTCTCCTCCGAAGTGAGCGATGTAGGAATGGTGATATCCACCACAACCATAATATCGCCTCTACCATAGCCATTCACATCAGGTAAGCCCTTGCCACGCAAGCGCAACACCTTACCAGCGTGCGTACCTGGAGCAATCTTAATCTTCGCCTTGCCTTCGATGGTTGGCACCTCGACCTCGCCACCGAGAATGGCTGTTGCAACGGTAATATTGAGGTTGTGGATAAGGTTATTGCCATCGCGCAAAAGCTCTGCGTTGTGCTCCTCCTCGATAACCACAATCAAATCGCCATTGATACCTCCTCTGCGTGCCGCGTTGCCCTTGCCCGAAACGGTCAAAGCCATACCCTCACCAACACCTGCAGGCACCTTAATCTCGATAACCTCCGAATCGCGAACTACACCCTCGCCACCGCACTTATCGCACTTAGCAGTGATAATCTTGCCCTCGCCGCCACAAGTTGGGCAGACCGACTGCGACTGCATACGACCGAAGAAGGTATTCTGCACCGTTACGACATAGCCCGAGCCATTACACTGCGAACAGGTAGAGAACGAAGATGAATCCTTTGCTCCGTGTCCTCCACACTTATCGCAAGCGATATACTTATTGACCTTAATCTTCTTGGTTGTGCCGTTGGCAATCTCTTCGAGCGAGAGTTTGATGCGTACACGGATATCCGAACCACGATTTACCGAGCGACCTCCGCCACGCGAGCCTCCGAAGCCTCCACCAAAGTGTCCACCAAAGATGTCACCAAACTGCGAGAATATATCCTCCATCGAGAAGCCTCCGCCGAAGCCACCACCGAAGCCACCTGCTCCGCCAGCAGCACCCGACATACCTGCGTGACCAAAGCGGTCGTAGCGAGCTCGTTTCTCCTCGTTCGACAACACATCGTACGCCTCGGCTGCCTCCTTGAACTTCTCCTCGGCCTCCTTATCACCCGGATTCTTATCGGGGTGATACTTGATGGCTGCCTTGCGGTACGCCTTCTTTATCTCATCGGCATTAGCGTTCTTCTCTACGCCTAATACCTCGTAGTAATCTCTTTTTTCTGCCATAAAATTTCATAATTGAGGATTGAGAATTGAGGATTGAGAACTATTTTTCAACTCCTATCTCCTATCTTCTAACTCCTAACTATTTCTTATTCGCCTACTACAACTTTGGTGTAGCGAAGTACCTGCTCGCCCTGCTTGTAGCCACGCTGCACAACATCGATAACAATGCCCGACTTATCCTCGCCCGCAGCAAAGCGTGCTACAGCCTCGTGCAAATCGGGGTTAAACTTGGCGTCCTTTGCCTCAATCTCCACAACACCCTTCTGTCGCATAATATCGACAAACTTGTTGTAGATTAACTTCTCGCCCTCACGCAAAGCGGTAATATCCTCGCTCTTCTCCGAAGCGGCAATCGCGCGCTCCATATCGTCCAACACGGGCAATACCGCCTTCCAAACATCGCTACCGCCCGACTCTATAAGAGCCATCTTCTCGCGCAAGGTACGCTTACGGAAGTTGTCGAACTCGGCCTGCAAACGCAGATATTTATCTTTCCAATCTATCTCCTCCGCCTTTGGCTCCTCTGCCACAGTGTCAGCCGAAGCCTCGGCCTCCTCTGCCATATTGGCATTTGCATCATTTTCGGCAGTAGGGTTCGTAGTCTCCTCAACAACGCCCTCTTTCTCCTCAACTGTCTGTTTTTCTGATGTTTTAGTTGTCATATTTCTGATTTTATCGTTTTCTAATACTATTATTGCACAAAAGATGTACCGTTTCTGCTCCCCTGGGAGATTAGAAGAGGTTATCGTACATTGACTGACTCTTATCGTACTTCAAGTCGGCAAGCGATGCTGCCTTAACACCGATATTGAAGCTCCAACTGCGGTGGTATCCCAACGGAATCCACACAAACGACATCTGCCAACAGTGGAGGTCTCGTGTTATCGAGATTGACGTGGTAGTCATCTTGCGGTTCTGTATATCGAATCCCGTAGTGAACGAGATACCCGTCTTTGGCGTAAGGTTGATACTACCATTGAAACCTATCGTCTGCGATACATTTCGTTTGAAGCCCGTAGTACCATTGTTCACATACGATATACCGTAGCTGATAACGTAGTTAAATCCTAAGTTCCACGGTATCGAGAAGTCGTAGTAGGAACTTGCCATATAGTGTCTTCGCAAGTGAGGGTCCATCAATCCATACGGATCGGAGAATGGATTGAAGTATTCAGGCGGAATGGAGTTAATATCGTTAGCTGCAGGCTTGGATTTATCCTGTCGCGACTTAAACGTATAACCAAAACTCCATCCCGTACTTGTGATTCGGCCAAGGCGTCCTCGCTTCATCATAAGTTTATTTATACGCACACCCTGTGGAGTAACCTCGTATGGGTCGAGCGTAACAGAGAGGTTCAGACCGAAGTTTCCATAGATTGTCGTACGGAACGAGACTGGAAGGTTGGATAACTTCATCGAATCGGCGAGGAAGTTATATGAACCACTAATACGCAACTCCTCGATAAGCTTAATCTTCTTGACACCCGAGGTATCGCGCTTGCTCAAAACCTTCATCTCGAGCGACTGCGAGAGCGAGAAGTTGAGATTTGCCTGCTGACCCGAGCCTGGCACGCCATACGGCTGATTCGAGTATGGAGAGTAGATCTTGTAGTTACCGAGCGAATCGGTCTGCACGGTCTGGTAGTAGCCATACTTCTGCTTGCTGAAGTCTGGAGCATAGGAGAATCCCACCTGCGGAGTTATAGTGTGGCGCACAGCCTGCACCTTGGCGGTTTTACTCTTCATCTGCCACATACCATAGATGGTGGTATTTGCCGAAATCGAGGCGTTGTAGTTGTAGAGGCGATAGAATCCATACTCAGGATCGAGCGTCTCCACTTTGTTTATCTCGGGATTCCACTGCTGATTCTGACGCGAGAAGTACCAACGCTCCGTATAGTTGAACGAAGGCGAGATGTTTATATACTTGAAGAGGTTTATCGATGTCGAGATAGGCAACGAATGCTCCACACCATTTCGCATACTCTTGAGTGTCTCCATCGTAAAGAGATCCTTCTCGAGTGCCGATACCGAGTTTGTCAACTTTGCCGAGTAGGTCAAACCAATCTTCTCGTACCAACGCTGCTGTCCCATAGCCTCCTTGCGCTTGAATGGATAGACGCGAGCTACATTAAACACGATATTTGGCAGGGTTATCGCCATCTGTCGGGTTTGCGAGTTCTGCGACACCGCCAAGTTCATCGAGAGCGAGAATGGCGTTCCTGCCCAACTCTTAGCATAGGAGATAGAGGAGTTGGTCTGCGTTGCGAGGATGTCATTCAGCGTAGTTGCCGAGTATCGCGAGTAACCACTCGAAGAGAGGTTTACCGATGCCGAGAATGTCGAACCAGGGTTAGCCTTAGGATCTTGAGAGTGGGTCCAAGCAAAGCGGAAGTTATTCTGCTTTATGTAGTCAGGCTCACCCTTATCTCCCGTTTTGATCGAGGAGTAGTCGAAATTCAAGTTACCTCGATACTTATATCGCTTGGTGTAGCGCGAGGAGAGACTCGCCTCCCACGAACCGAGCGTATAGATACCTCCCGTAAGGGCGAGGTCGATATGCTTATTGATGATAAAGTAGTAACCCAAGCCACGAATGAAGAATCCTCGCGAAGCATCTTCGCCATACGATGGCATCAACAATCCCGACTTCGGGCCGAGGTTGATTGGGAAGAAGCCTTCAGGGATACAAGCAAAGTAGATAGGCACATCGTGCATCACCAAATATGCCGGACCAGTGATAATCTTCTTACCCGGGATAACCTTCGCCTTGGTCATTGCCAAGTAGAAGTGCGGGTGATCGGTATGGTCACAAGTGGTATACTTACCTTGACGAATGTTGATAGAGTTGTCGGGCATCTTCTTGATCTGACCACCGACAAGCCAACCATCTCCCTCCTTGGTCGCCACACCCTGAATGTACGCCTTCTTCGAGCCAAAGTTGTAGGTTATTGTATCCATCGTGTAGGAGGATCCTCCCTCGTTGAATACTGGGTGGGTGTTTTTGGCTGCACCATCTACCGAATCGACCTTACCATAGGCATAAATCTCCTTGGTTGCCATATCAATCTGCATATAGTCGGCCTGCAATCCCATATTGTCATACTTGACATCACCCTTGTTGTAGATGTAAACGCGCTTGTTCGCAACATCGTAGTAGAGAGAGTCGGTATTCTTACCTGTAATAATCTGCTCTATAGGCGAACCCTTCTTTCGAGCAGTTGTGTCGGACTTGGATAGCGGCTTGACAGCTGTACTATCCTTCGCAAGGGAGTCTGCCGCCATAGGCGCAACTATTCTACCCATAGTATCACGTTGCTTGGTGGTCGCCAAAGAGTCGTTCACGCGGCGGGTACGGCGAGTACGACGCAACGACTGCTGCACATTGCGCTTAGCAGTATCGGCTGCAGCCACAGCAAGGGTTAGAGAATCTCTCTTCTGCACCTCCTCGGCAACACTCTCGACAAGAGGTCGCGAGGTGGCAGAACCAAAGACAATATGTGCTATCGCCAATGCGACAACAATCAAAACAAGATATTTCAGTCCAAAATGTTTCAAAATTCCATTTTTTTTAATACCTTTGCCGACAAGTCGGCAAAAACGCCTAACAAACCCTCGTATACGCACGAGTACGCGTTTTTTCGGCGCGTAAAGATAGTGAAAAAAGTCTATATGGCAAACTTTATGAACAACTTTCGACTATTATACACCTTTTTGGCGATGTTTGCACTGCTTCTTCCCTACAACGGATGGGGCGCAGGAAATGTTGCTCAAGGGGTAAAAGTAATCGTTATCGATGCGGGACACGGTGGCTCGCGCTTCCCTGGAGCTGGATATGGCGGCTATGCCGAAAAGAATATAAACCTGCAGGTCGCTCTCAAATTGGGAGCTTTGATTACGAAGAATCTCCCAGGTGTAAAGGTTGTATATACCCGCACCACCGACAAACACTTCTCAACTGTCCTCTCGGAGGATCTGCAAGCTCGTGCCGACATTGCACACAGCAACCAAGGAGACCTCTTTATCTCGATACACGCCAACGCCCACCGCAATAGCGAGGTGCGAGGTGTCGAGACTCTCATTATGGGTGAGACCTCGATGGAGCAACGAGCAAACCAAAACACCCTCTACATCAACAACAAGGAGGAGTTGCTCGATATGTCCGACCAAAAGACCGCTACCATCGTTCGCGCCTACATTCAAAACCTGCAATTCACATACGGCGAGTATAGCGAGATGATGGCTCGACTCATTCAGGAGGAGTATGTAAAGCTCGGATTCCCTAATCGTGGAGTTCGCCGCCAACCATTAAAGGTTCTCTATGCGACCGATATGCCGAGCGTGCTTACCGAGATTGGATTTATGTCGAATTCCTCGGATTTGAAGTATATTACATCTGAAAAGGGACAAAAGGAGATTGCGGGTGCCATCTTCCGCGCCGTAAAACAATATGTCGAGAATGTTCGCCGTTCGCTTCTTGTAGATAGCACCACGGGCGCCACAACTACCGACTACGAAGAGGAGCAACCACAAAAGAGCGCCGCACCTGCTAAACCTACCGCAAAGAGCGCAACAACCGAGAAGAGATACGCGATACAACTAATGGCAAGTGCCAAGAATATACCTATCTCTCACCCCGAATTAAAGAGCTACCGAGGTAAGGCATGGGTATTGGAGGGCAATGGCTCTGTCAAGTACAAGTATTGCTATGGAGATTATGCCGACAAAGCCTCGGCACAAAAGGATATTGCAGCAGTACGCAAGGAGTTTCCTCAGGCATTTATCATAAGCTACGACAAAATTACAAACTAAAATATATTGACTATGAAAAGACTTCTAACTCTCTCATCTGCAATGTTGTTACTCTTTGGTGCAGCTTCGGCAGATGTCAAGTACAAGAAGACCGACAAAGGTGACTTTATTGAGGTTACCCAGCAGGGAGGATTAACCCTTGGTTACAACCAGAACTCCGGAGTCAAACTTTTGGAGGATAACGGCTTTGCATTCAAGGATTTGAACCGCAACGGCAAGCTCGACAAGTACGAGGATTGGCGACTTCCATCGGAGGAGCGTGCCAAGGATTTGGCATCGCAACTCTCTATTGATGAGATTGCAGGATTGATGCTCTACTCATCGCAGCAGATGATTCCAGCTGCCGAATCGGGCTCGCAGCGAGGCACCTATGGAGGTAAACTTTTCAGCCAGTCGTTCGCATCTCCCGAGGATCTCTCCGACCAGCAGTTGGATTTCCTTATCAACGATAAGGTGCGTCATAACCTTGTAACCAAGGTGCCCAGCCCATATGTTGGAGCAGAGTGGAACAACAAGGTACAGGCTCTGTGCGAAAGACTCGACCACGGTATTCCTGCAAACAACTCGTCCGACCCTCGTCACGGACTTATCGCCGAAGATGAGTTCAATGCAGGTGCGGGAGGTAAGATTTCGGTTTGGCCCGGTTTGCTCGGTATGGCAGCAACCTTCGACCCTGCGGTAGCTTTGCGTCTTGGCGAGGTTGCCGCAACCGAATATCGCGCTTTGGGTTTGGCTACGGCGCTCCATCCGCAGATTGACCTTGCAACCGAGCCTCGTTGGCGCCGTATCAATGCCACATTTGGTGAGGGTTCGAAGTTGGCTACAGATATGGCTCGCGCCTACACCGATGGTTTTCAAACCTCAAAGGGCGAGGATGTTCGCGAAGGTGCGTGGGGCGTAGGTAGCGTGAACGCTATGGTTAAGCACTGGCCAGGTGGTGGTACAGGCGAGGCTGGTCGCGATGCCCACTTTGGATTCGGTAAGTATGCCGTATATCCAGGTAATAACTTCGAGGAGCACCTCCTTCCATTCACCGAGGGCGCATTCAAACTCAACGGCGGTACCGAGCAAGCATCGGCTGTGATGCCTTACTACACCATCTCTTATGGTCAGGACCCTTCGGGCAAGAATGTAGGTAATGGCTATAGCAACTGGATTATCAACGACTTGCTCCGCACAAAATACAACTACCAGGGTGTAGTATGTACCGATTGGGCTATCGTAAGCGACTACAAGGAGATGTGGCGCAACTCGGGTAAACCTTGGGGAGTTGAGAATATGCCTATTGCCGAGCGTTACCTTATGGTATTGATGGCTGGTTGCGACCAATACGGAGGTATCAACAAGTCAAAATATATCCTCGAGGCATACGAGCTTGGCAAGCAGAAGTATGGCGAGAAGGCTATCCGCGCACGTTTCGAGGAGTCGGCAGTGCGCCTCTTGAAGAATATCTTCCGCACTGGCTTGTTCGAGAATGCCTATCTCGAGCCAATCAAGAGTCAGGCGATTGTAGGTTGCAGTAAATATATGAAGGAGGGATTCGATGCACAGGTGAAGTCGGTGGTGATGTTGAAAAATCACAATCAGATACTCCCTCTCAAGGGCCGTTTGAAGGTATATTTGCCGAAGCGTACCTACCAGGGCAAATACTACCACTGGCGCGACATCGTAAGGGGCAAGCCTTACGACAGCTATGGTATCAGCCTCAACCTCGTAAAACAATATTTCGATGTGGTGGAGAATCCTGCCGATGCTGATGTTGCTCTCGTATTTATCAGCGGTCCAATACACGGTCGCGGTCACAATAAGCGTGACCTCGACGCAGGAGGAAATGGCTACACCCCTATCACAGCACAATATAGCGACTACACTGCCAAGTATGCTCGAAAGGAGAGCCTTGCAGGTGGTGACCCGCAGGAGAACTTCACAAACCGCACATATCGCAATAAGACAATCACTACATTTAACAAGGTGGATATGGAGGTAGTATTGGAGACTCGCAAGGCAATGGGCAACAAGCCTGTTATCCTTGCAGTTCAAGCTATGCGACCATTGTGTTTCCACGAGATTGAGCCATCGGCAGATGCTGTTCTCGTAGGTTTCGAGGTGATGAATCACGCCTTTATGGAGATTATCTCGGGTAAGGCAGAGCCACAAGGTCTGCTCCCAGTGCAGATGCCAAAGGATATGCGTACTGTGGAGGAGAATAAGGAGGATCTACCTTTCGATCTCAAGTGTTACAAGGATGCTGACGGCAATGTCTACGACTATGCTTACGGTTTGAACTGGAGCGGTATCATCAAGGATTGGCGCACCGAGAAGTACGCCCCAAAGAAGAAGTAAAAACAAACTAAAATTGAACCTAATATGAAGAAAACTTTAATTCTATCAGCAACTATTGCAATGTCATTCTCGGCAATGGCAGAGGCAAAGTGGTCAAAGATCGACAAGGGTGACTTTATTGAGATTACTCAGCAAGGTGGTCGCACACTCGGCTACAACCAAAATTCAGGTGTCAAGATTTTGACCGTAGATGGCTTTGCCTTCAAGGACTTGAACCGCAACGGCAAGCTCGATAGATACGAGGATTGGCGACTTCCATCGGAGGAGCGTGCCAAGGATTTGGCATCGCAACTCTCGTTGGAGGAGATTGCGGGATTGATGCTCTACTCTTCGCACCAAACACTCCCAGCACTCGAGGAGGGAAAGAAGAAGGGCACCTACAATGGTAAGCCATTCAGCAAGTCATTCGCCTCGCCCGAGGATTTGACCGACCAACAGCTCGAGTTTATTGTAAAGGATAAGGTGCGTCATATCCTTCTCACTAAAGTGCAAAGCCCATACGTGGCTGCCGAGTGGAATAATAAGGTGCAGGCGTTGTGCGAAAGTCTCGATCACGGTATCCCTGCCAACAACTCATCGGATCCACGCCACGGACTTATTGCAGAGGACGAATTTAATGCAGGTGCAGGTGGTAAGATTTCGGTATGGCCAGGTCTGCTCGGTATGGCAGCAACGTTTGACCCTGCAGTAGCCTTGCGCTTTGGCGAGGTGGCCTCAACCGAGTACCGTCACTTGGGTATGGCTACCGCTCTCTCGCCTCAGATTGACCTCGCTACCGAGCCTCGTTGGCGCCGTGTTATGGCGACCTTTGGCGAGGGCTCGAAGTTGGCTACCGACTTTGCACGCGCCTATTCGGACGGCTTCCAAACCTCCAAGGGCGAAGATGCGCGCGAGGGTGCGTGGGGTATGAATAGTGTAAATGCTATGGTTAAGCACTGGCCAGGTGGTGGCACAGGCGAGGCTGGTCGTGACGCTCACTTTGGATTCGGTAAGTATGCCGTATATCCAGGTAACAACTTCGAGGAGCATCTCCTCCCATTCACCGAGGGCGCATTCAAACTCGAAGGTGGCACCGAGCAGGCTTCGGCTGTGATGCCTTACTACACCATTTCGTATGGCGTAGACCCATCGGGTAAGAATGTAGCAAATGGCTATAGCGAATATATCATCAAGGATTTGCTCCGTACAAAGTATAACTACAAGGGTGTAATCTGTACCGATTGGGGTATTGTACGCGACTACAAAGACATCAATATCAACAACGGTAAGCCTTGGGGCGTAGAGTCGATGCCTGAGGCTGAACGCTACCTCACAGTATTGATGGTTGGTGTAGACCAGTATGGCGGCATCAATAAGACTGACGGTATCCTTGCAGCATACGAACTCGGCAAGCAGAAGTATGGCGAGAAGGCTATCCGCGCCCGTTTCGAGGAGTCGGCAGTACGCCTCTTGAAGAACATCTTCCGCACTGGTCTGTTCGAGAATGCCTATCTCGAGCCTATAAAGAGCCAGGAGGTTGTAGGTTGCGAGCAGTTTATGAAGGAGGGCTTCGAGGCGCAGGTTAAGTCGGTGGTGATGTTGAAGAACCACGCACAGACACTCCCACTCAAGGGCCGTCTGAAGGTCTATGTTCCAAAGCGTATGCAAGCTGGCGTATATAGCCGTTGGGGCAATGCAGTCAAGGGTAAACCCTACGAAAATCACGGCGTGAGCCTCAACCTTGTAAATCAATACTACGATGTAGTGGAGAACCCCGAGGAGGCTGATGTAGCCCTCGTATTCATTAAGGCTCCAACCGTTGGTCGTGGCTATAGCAAAGAGGATGTTGCAGCAGGTGGTAACGGATATGTTCCTATCTCGTTGCAATATAGCGATTACACTGCAAAGTATGCTCGCAAAGAGAGTCTTGCAGGTGGCGATCCTATGGAGAACTTCACAAACCGTTTATACCTCGGCAAATCTATCACTACATACAATAAGGTAGAGATGGAGACTGTACTCGAGACACGCAAGTTGATGGGCAAGAAGCCAGTCATCCTCGCTATCTCGGCAGAGCGACCAATGTGCTTCCACGAGATTGAGAAGTCGGCAGATGCTATCCTTATCGGCTTCGAGGTTATGAACCACGCATTCTTGGAGATTATCTCGGGTAAGGCAGAGCCACAGGGATTGCTCCCAGTGCAGATGCCAAAGGATATGCGTGCCGTAGAGGAGCAGAAGGAGGACCTTCCATTCGATATGAAGTGCTACAAGGACGCCGATGGCAATATCTACGACTATGCCTACGGATTGAACTGGAGTGGCATTATCAAGGACTGGCGTACCGAGAAGTATGCAACCTCAAAAAAGAAATAGAGATACAAAAAATAACTAAAGATGAGAAAAGAGATTAAAATTGGAATCGTAGCTGTAGCTGTGTTGCTTATGGCGTGGGCAGGGATTCGCTTCTTGAGCGGTCTCGATGTACTTGGTCGTAGCCGTACTTATAAGGCTCACTACGAGCAGGTCACAGGCCTACAAAATGCTGCTGGAGTCTACATCAGTGGAGTGAAGGTTGGTCAGGTAACCAGGGTGGAGTTGAACACCGAGAAGGGTGGTGTAGATATTTCGCTCGAGGTCGGCAGTGAGTACAATATTCCTATCGATTCGCGCGCAATGATTTTCAGCGCAGGACTTATGGGAGGCAAGTCTATCGAGATCAAACTCGGAGAGGCAACAGAGTACCTCAAGGGTGATGACGAAATTCAGACGGGTGTAACTCTCGATATGTTCGACACCTTGGCTAATGAATTGGGCGACATCAAAGTTAAGGTTGCAGCCCTGCTCGACAACCTCAACCAGACAATCGAAGGGATTGATTCGTTGGTTGATAACAACTCCAAAAATTTGACAGCTACCATCGCAAGTCTTAATGGCGTGATGGCAGACTTGAAGAGGTCGAACATCATCGGCAACATCGATAGCTTCTGCGCTACACTCAACGAGAATGGCGAGAAGTTGGAGGGCATCATCACCGATATCAACGCCGTAACCAAGGCTCTCAACGAACAGAATGCAGGCGAGAAGCTAACACAAGCTATCAACGAGGTAAACGCTCTGTTGGCAAAGGTTAATAGCGGCAGTGGCTCGATTGGCAATCTCGTATCTGATGATAAGTTGTACAAGGAGTTGGCTCAGGGATCGCAGAACCTCTCGCTCCTTTTGGCCGACTTGAAGGAGAACCCAAAGCGTTACATCAACGTAACCGTTTTTGGCAAGAAGAGCTACGAGGAGAAGCAGGCCGACAAAGCTGCAAAAGCAGCTGACAAAGCGAAGAAAAACAAGTAGTTTTTAATTGAAAATTGAGGATTGAGAATTGAGAATTATGGTAAAAACGACAAGCCGTTTTTGAGTATTATATTATAAATCAAAATACCTCTAATTATCAATTGTCAACTGTCAATTATCAATTTAATAAATATGAAGCCGGTAATCTATCCTGAGAATTTCGAGGCGAAGATTGGTTTTTCGACCATTCGTGAGCAGGTTGTTGCATTGTGTACAATGCAGCACGCTCGTGATTTGCTCGCAAGCGAGGGATTCACCAATGTATTGCGCGAGTTGGAACGCCGTCACAACCTGGCGGAAGAGATGCGTCAGGTGTTGCTCACCGAGCGTGAGGCTCCAACCGAGGAGTTCTACGATATTGCCGACATAGTCGAAAAGGCGAAGGTGGAGGGTACATTCTTGGAGGTCGCGGAGGTTGTGCAGTTGGGCAGAGCATTGATTTCGGCTGGCGACTTCGTGCAGTTCCTACACAAGAGCGATGTAGAGCGCTATGCCACCCTCACCACACTTGCCAAGCCCGTAAAGGCGTTGTGGCACATCGTGGCGGATATTCGCCGAATTATCGATGACAACAACACGGTGCGTGACGGAGCTTCGGAGGAGTTGCGCAATATCCGCCAACAGATACGCCGCCACGAGGGACAAGTTTCGAAGCGTTTGCAAGCGATATTGCAGTCGGCAAAGTCGAGTGGCATTGTCGATGTTGATGCCTCGATTTCCATTCGTGATGGTCGTGCCGTAATCCCAGTTTCGGCGGGCAACAAGCGCAAACTCAACGGCTTTATCCACGATGAGTCGGCTACGGGTAAGACCTTCTACATCGAGCCAGCCGAGGTGGTGGAGTTGAACAATTTGTTGCGCGAGTTGGAGTACGAGGAGCGCCGTGAGATTGTCCGCATCCTGACCGCCTTCACCGAGGTTATCCGCCTCGACATCAAGGATGTTGAGCGCACCGAGGAGTTTATGGCTGTCGTAGATATGGTGCGTGCAAAGGCTCGTTGGGCATTGGAGAATGGGGCAACAAAGCCTATCATCTCAACCGATGACCGCTTGGTGTTGCAGACAGCGAAGCACCCACTTTTAGCGCAGTCGCTCAAACGCCACAAGCGAATTATCATTCCGCTCGATGCCGAATTAAACAACGAAAAGCGCATACTTGTCATCTCGGGACCTAATGCGGGAGGAAAATCGGTCTGTCTAAAGACCGTAGGCTTGTTGCAGTATATGTTCCAGTGCGGATTTCCAGTCACCGCATCGGAGGCGAGCGAGCTGCCTATTTTCGACAAGATATACATAAATATAGGAGATGAACAATCCATCGACAACGACCTTTCGACCTACTCTTCGCACCTTCTCAATATGAAGGCTATGGTGGCAGGGGCCGACAAGCATACGATGGTATTGATTGACGAGTTCGGCTCGGGAACAGAACCTGTGATTGGATCGGCTATTGCCGAGGCGATACTCGAAAAGTTGGTGGCAAGCGGTTGCTACGGAGTTATCACTACCCACTACTCCAACATCAAGTACTACGCCTCGAATCACGAGGGCGTAATCAACGGAGCGATGATGTTCGATGTGCAGAACATCCGCCCGCTCTTCCGCTTGGAGTGCGGAAAGCCAGGTAGTTCGTTTGCCATCGAGATAGCACGCAAAATCGGTCTGCCAGAGGATATTATCGCCTCGGCAAAGGAGAAGGCGGGCTCGGAGCATATCGACTTGGAGAAGCAGTTGCGCGAGGTGGCTCGAGATAAGCACTATTGGGCGCAGAAGCGTGAGCGCATCCGTCAGACAGACCGCAAGGTCGAGGAGATGGAGCAGACACTGAGCGAGAAGTTGTCGAACATTCGCGAGGAGCGCAACCGCATTATCCACGAAGCAAAAGCGCAGGCAAAGGAGTTGGTAGCCGAAGCAAATCGCCAAATCGAGAATACAATCAAGGGTATCCGTGAGGCACAAGCCGAGAAGGAGCAGACCAAGTTGCTGCGCCGAGAGTTCGAGGAGTTCCGCGAGGAGATTGAGGCAGACAACTCGCAAGATAACGAGCGCATAGAGCGTGAGATGGAGCGACTTCGCCGCCGTCAGCAACGCCGCGAGGAGCGCAAGAATAACCCTGCCGAGCCAAAGGCTGAACAACCACAACAGCCCGTTAAGAAGGCTCTACCGTTGGAGGTTGGAGCAAAGGTGCGAATGTTTGGTCAGAATGGCGTAGGCATCGTAAAAGAGGTGCGAGGCAAGAGGGCGCAGGTGGCTTTCGGAGCAATTCTAACAACAGTCGAAGCGGCACGTTTGGAGATTATATCCTCGGCCGAATTTAAGCGAATGACTCGTCCAGAGGCTCCTCGCACCGTAATCTCTGCCGACATCTCGCAACGCCGATTGAACTTCCGTTCGCAGATAGATATTCGTGGTGAGAGGGTTATGGAGGCATTGGAGCAGGTGCAAGACTTGGTGGATGATGCACTTATGGTGGGCGTTTCTACCGTAACAATCTTGCACGGTAAGGGAACGGGCGCATTGAAAGAGGAGGTACGCCGATACCTTCGCTCGTTGCCACAAGTGGCGAGCGCAACAGACGACCACCCAGACCGTGGTGGCTCGGGCATAACAATAGTAACATTTAAGGAATAAGCGATGAGATACTTTTTGTCGGAAATAGCGCAAATCGTGGGCGGCAGGCTTGTAGGATGCGACTTGGAGGTGACAACCGTTGCCACCGATAGTCGCTCGTATGCACTCTCTCACGACACACTCTTTGTGGCGATGCGTGGCGTTAACCACGATGCTCACGACCATATCGCAGAGGTTGCTGAGCGAGGTGTTAAGGCCTTTATCATAGAGCGTGAAGTGGCTCTTGCGGAGGGTTGTGGTGCTGTTGTAGTTGAGAACTCTCTCGCAACATTGCAGGCGTTGGCAACACACAATCGCAAGCAGTTCAACGGCAAGGTCGTGGCTATCACTGGCTCGAATGGCAAGACCACCGTCAAGGAGTGGATTGCGCAGTGTGCGCCGCAAGATGCAAAGATCTTCCGCTCGCCGCGCAGTTACAACTCGCAGTTGGGTGTGGCGTTGTCGCTCCTGATGTTGGACAACTCCTACGATATGGCAATTATCGAGGCGGGCATTTCGCAGAGGGGCGAGATGGAGAGACTCCGCAAGATGATTGAGCCAGATATGGTCCTCTTTACCTCGATTGGCGATGCTCACCAACAGGGTTTTGCATCGTTGGAGGAGAAGATTTCCGAGAAATTGCTCTTGGCGCAAAACGCACCAAAGATTATCTACCACTCGGCATACTCGGCTTTAGCAGAGGCGATTTCGACAAGATATAACGATAGAAAATTGGTAGATGCTGCCTGTGCAACAACTTTGCATAGGGGCAACGAGGCTTCCGAACGCAATGCCGAGATTGTTGCAACATTCTTTGGCGAGATGGGCTTTGCCGAGCCCGACTTCTCGCAGTTGCAACCCGTAGCAATGCGCTTGGAGGTGAAACAGGGCGTGAACAATTCGGTGGTTATCGATGATTCGTATAGTGCCGATTTACACTCGCTATCGATTGCTCTCGACAACCTTCGCTCGGTGGCAGGCAACCGCAAGACAATGCTTATCCTCTCGGATATTTTGCAGAGCGGTGAGGTCTACGGAGAGGTGGCACAAATGGTCAAAGAGGCGGGCGTAGACCACTTTGTGGGTGTTGGCAAAAGATTGGCCGAGCACCGCTCGTTTTTTGCACCAAACAGCACATTCTATGCATCGGTTGAGGAGGCTTTGAAAAATATCTCCAAACTCGATATTGCCGACCACGCAATACTTATCAAGGGTAATCGTACAAGTCGTATGGAGCGCATCTCGCACCGCTTGGAGCAACATAGCCACACCACCGTTTTGGAGGTAGATCTACAGGCTATGGCTCGCAACATCAACTACTTCCGCTCGCAAATTGGTTCAACAACTCGCCTAATGGCTATGATCAAGGCTTCGGGTTATGGAGCAGGCGAGGTGGAGGTTGCTCAGATGTTACAGAAGCAGGGCGTGGCATATCTCGCAGTGGCATTTGCAGACGAGGGTGTGACACTGCGCGAGGGTGGTATTACGATGCCAATCGTGGTGTTGAATGCCGATGATGCAAGTTTCGACACGATGATTGCCCACTCGCTCGAACCTGAAATCTACTCGTTCCGTTCGCTCTCATCGTTTGTTCGAGCAGTAGAGCGCACGGGCGAGGTGAACTACCCTATTCACCTAAAAATTGATAGCGGAATGCCCCGCCTTGGCTTTGGCGAAGGTGATGTTGCACAACTCAACGAGGAGTTGGCTCGTGCATCGCAGAGCGTGCGTGTGGCCTCGATTTTCACCCATCTCTGCGTAGCAGACGATGCTACACAAGACGAATTCTCGAAGGAGCAAATTGCAAAATTTGACCACATAAGTTCGGCTATTATGGCTTCGTTGCCATACCGCCCATTGCGCCACGCAGCCGCATCGGAGGCGATGTTGCGCTTTGAGGAGGCTCGCTTCGATATGTGCCGTTTGGGTATCGGCCTGTATGGTTTTTCGGCCACCGCAGGCGAGGCATTAGAGCCGGTTTCAACACTCCGCACTCGCATTGTGCAAATTCGCACACTCCACGAGGGCGACACCGTAGGTTATGGTCGCAATGGCAAAATCGAGGGTGTGCAACGCATCGCAACAATCCCTGTCGGCTATGCTGACGGCTTGAGCCGCCACCTCGGAAATGGAGCGTGGGAGATGATTGTGGGTGGTAAGCGAGCCAAGACCATCGGCAATATCTGTATGGATAGTTGTATGGTGGATATCACCGATGTCGAGGGTGTTGAGGAGGGCGATGAAGTAGCTATCTTCTCGGCTGAGCAAGGCAACACTGCCGAGGATATGGCGTCTGCGCTCGGCACAATACCTTATGCAGTTTTGACCTCAGTAGCAAAGGGCGTAAAACGAATTTACATCAATGAATAGAGGTACACTATATTTAATACCGTGTCCAATTTCGGAGGATACTCTGCCCTACGATGTTACGCCTGAGGGCAATCGCAATATTATAACATCGTTGGACTATTTTATTGTAGAAAATCTTCGCTCGGCACGCCGCTTCCTCTCGAAGGCGGGGTTGTCGGGACAAATTGACGCGCTGGAGTTCGATGAGTTGAGCGAACACACCACCTCGCCACGAGATATTGAGCGAATGGTTGCAAAAATCAAGGCTGGTCGCTCGGCAGGTGTAATCTCGGAGGCGGGAGTACCTGCTGTGGCTGACCCAGGACAACTCGTTGTCGAGGCGTGCCACAAGGCAGGTATCAAGATTGTACCATTGGTAGGCCCATCTTCGATTATTATGGCGGTTATGGCTTCGGGATTAAGTGGTCAATCATTCGCCTTCAACGGCTATCTCCCCGTAAAAGAGCCAGAGCGCACACGGGCAATAAAGCGCTTGGAGAGTCGTGCTACGAGTGAGCATCAGTCGCAACTCTTTATCGAGGCACCTTATCGCAACACCAAGTTGGCAGAGCAGATTCTCGCCTCGTGCGGAGCAAATACATGCCTTTGCATCGCTTGCGACATCACCTCGAACAACGAGTTTATCCGCACAGCCTCCATTGCCGAATGGCGAAAAATGGGGCTACCCGATATAAATAAACGCCCCACAATATTTATTATAGGGTAGAGTTTTGCATTTTTTTGCAGAAAAACAGAAGAAAATGGCAAAATGTGTCATTTTTTTACTATATTTGTACTAACGAATTGTAAAGGGAGTGTATGTTTAACTCATTGGCAAACCGATTTTTTTACTTTTACTTCTTTTCGAACGGAGAGGAGCGGTAATCGGTGTGCAGATGTAGAGAACTAAAAATTATGCCGCTCCTTCGAGATGAAGAGAGCGGTTTTTTAGTGAAGCAAGGACTTAACCTTTTCAGGTCTCGATTCACTTATTATAAGAGGGCGAGCGATAGTGGCAAGATTGATAATATGAAAAAAGTAGCAATACAAGGATATAGAGGCAGTTTTCACCACATTGTGGCTGAGGGTGCAGAGGGTGCCGAGGTGGAGATCTTGGCCTGTGACACTTTCCGCGAGGTGGCACAAGCAGTCGAGGAGCATAGAGTCGATTACGGAATTATGGCTATCGAGAACTCCATTGCTGGCTCGATTCTCCCCAACTACAACATTCTGCAGAACTGCAATGTGCAGGTTACGGGCGAGGCATACCTTCGTATTCGCCAAAACCTGATGGTAAACAGAGGTGTCGCTTTGGAGGATATTCGCGAGGTGGAGTCACACCAGATGGCACTCCTACAATGTACCGACTACCTCGACAAGCATCGCTGGCAACTTATCGAGAGCGCCGATACCGCACTCAGCGCAGCACAGCTCCAGGCGAGTGGTTCACGCACAAAGGCGGTTATCGCGAGCTCATTGGCGGCAGAACTCTTCAATCTCGACATTATCGCTCCCGATATCCACACCATTCGTGACAACTACACCCGTTTCCTACGACTCGACTACTGCGACCGCACACACGAGGAACCTCAAGCTGGCGAGGGCAGCGGCAAGGCTTCGCTCTACTTCAAGATTTCGAACTCTTCGGGATCGTTGTACGACACTTTGGGTTGCTTCGAGGGGTTGAATCTCAATATGACAAAGTTGCAGTCCTACCCTATACCAACCGAGCCTTGGCACTATATGTTCCACGTTGATATGGAGTTTTCGAAGGGCGAGGACTTCGCCAAGGCTATAGAGCGATTGCGCGAACGAAGCGTAGAGGTACACATCTACGGAGTATATCAAAAGGGTAAAGATTTATAGTTATGTCAGAGATATTTGAGTTGGCAAGCCGTCTATGTTCGGTAGGCGAATACTACTTCTCGCGTAAGTTGCGCGAGATAGATGAGATGCGCCGTGCTGGAGCAGATATTCTCTCGCTCGGCATCGGCTCGCCTGACCTTCCTCCCCATCCATCGGTGATGGAGCGTTTGGCAGTGGAATCGGCAAAGCCGAGTGTTCACGGCTACCAGTCGTATCGTGGTGCTGCGGAGCTGCGAGAGGCATTCTCGGCGTGGTATAAAACTCGCTTTGGCGTGGAGCTTAACCCCGAGAGCGAGATTCTCCCATTGATAGGCTCGAAGGAGGGTGTTATGCATACGGTGATGACCTACATCTCGAAGGGCGATAAGGTATTGGTGCCAAACCCTGGCTACCCAACATACGCCTCTGCCGTACGACTTGCCGAGGGCGAGGTGGTAGACTACGCACTCCGAGAGGAGAATGGCTATATGCCTGAACTCGACACCCTACCAACCGAGGGGGTGAAAATTATGATTGTGAACTACCCCCATATGCCTACGGGAGCGGTGGCAGCGAAGGAGGATTTGCAAGCTATCGTGGATTGGTGTCGCAAACACCACATCTTGCTCGTGAACGACAATCCGTACTGTTTTCTCCGCAACGACAATCCACTCTCGTTGCTCTCGATTGAGGGGGCAAAGGAGTGCGCCATCGAGCTTAACTCTTTGAGCAAGAGCCACAATATGGCGGGTTGGCGCATAGGTATGATTGGCGGAGCCAAGGAGCGCATTGACGAGATTTTGCGTTTCAAGAGCAATATGGACTCGGGAATGTTCCTACCGTTGCAACTCGCCGCTGCGACAGCTCTCCGCTTGGGAGAGGAGTGGTACGCGGAGCAGAATAGAGTCTATCGCTCACGCGAGGCGAAGGGTTTGGAGATTATGAAGGCTTTAGGCGTGGAGTGCCGAGCAAATCAGGCGGGATTGTTCCTTTGGGGAGGTATTCCGAACGATGAAAACTGCTACGACTTCTGCGACAGATTGCTCTACGAGAAGCATATATTCCTCACGCCTGGTGGGATTTTCGGCAGTGAGGGCGAAAAGTATGTACGCATAAGCCTCTGCGCATCGGAGGAGATGCTACAACGAGTTTTGGATAGAATAAATGGATAGAAAATGAGAGTTTGCGTTATAGGTCTTGGATTGATTGGAGGCTCGTTTGCGCTGGCGATGAAGAGAGGCTCGCTTGCCAAGCGAGTATATGGCGTTGATGCCTCGCCTCGCAATGCCGCAAAGGCGTTGGAGCTTGGACTTGTGGACGAGATTGTGGAGTTCGACAAGGCGACCGAGGTGGCAGATATTATCGCCATCGCTACGCCCGTAGATACCATTCCGCAACTTGCAATAAAGTTGCTCAACAAGGCCTCCGACACGCAAATTGTTATGGATATGGGCTCAACCAAAGAGGAGTTATGCGAACTCATAAGCCAACATCCTCACCGCAACCGCTTTGTAGCTACCCACCCTATGTGGGGTACGGAGCACAGTGGTCCTGAAGCGGCAGTCGAAGGGGCATTTGCGGGTTGCAATACCGTAATATGCGAAGCCGAGCGTTCCGACAAGGATGCCGTAGCCAGGGTAGAGGCTATCTACAAGGCTATTGGTATGGATCTTATGTATATGTCTGCCGAAAAGCACGATACTCACGCCGCCTATGTGAGCCATATCTCGCACATCACATCGTTTATTCTTGCCACTACGGTACTCGAAAAGGAGCGTGAGAGTGACACAATTCTCGACCTGGCAGGAGGTGGTTTCGAGAGTACGGTGCGACTTGCAAAGTCCTCGCCCGAGATGTGGTTGCCTTTTTTGATGCAGAACAAATATAACGTGCTGGATGTCTTGCGCGAGTATATCCACCAGCTCGAAATCTTCCGCAAAGCACTCGAGAAAGATAACCACAACGAGATTCGTCAGACAATAGAGAGAGCAAATACAATACGAAAAATTTTGGATAAAAAATAGATATTATGAACCTGAACAAACCTTTAATTATTGCTGGACCTTGTAGCGCCGAGAGCGAGGAGCAGATTCTTTCGACAGCTCAGGGACTTGCCGCAACTGGCAAAGTTGATATTCTTCGTGCAGGCGTATGGAAACCACGCACCAAACCAGGTACATTCGAAGGCGCAGGCGTAGAGGCACTACCTTGGCTCGTGAAGGCGAGAGAGGTCACAGGCTTGCCTATCGCTACCGAGGTGGCAAATGCCAAGCACGTGGAGGCAACAGTACCTTACGACCTCGATCTCCTTTGGATTGGAGCGCGAACTGCCGCAAACCCATTCTCTATGCAGGAGGTTGCCGAGGCATTGCGTGGTACCGACAAACCCGTATTCGTGAAGAACCCCGTAAATGGTGAGGTCGATTTGTGGTGTGGTGCGGTTGAGCGCCTTGCAGCTTGTGGAGTAAAGAATATCGGTCTTATTCACCGAGGTTTCTCGGGCTTTGGAGCGGGACATCTGCGTAATGCTCCGATGTGGCACCTTGCCCTCGAGATGCGCCGCCGAATGCCCGAACTTATGATGATTTGTGACCCCTCGCACATCTGCGGTTGCCGTCAATATATTCCCGAAATATCGCAGCAAGCAGCCGATTTGAACTACGATGGTATGATGATCGAAAGCCACATCAACCCCGATGTAGCGTGGAGCGATGCCAAGCAGCAGCTTACCCCCGAGGCTCTTGCTACACTCCTCGAGAGTATCAAATGGCGCGCTGGCGAGTCCTCTTCGGAGTCGTACCAGACAGCATTAATGGGATTGCGCGAGCAGATTGACAGCCTCGATCGCGAGATTTTCCAACTCCTTGCCGAGCGAATGAATGTAGCCGAGAAGATTGGCTGTATCAAGCGCGACAATGATGTCCGCATCCTACAGGAGGCTCGCTGGGAGGATATTATGGAGCGAGTTCTCACAAGCCGTTCGAAGTTGGGCTTGAGCGAGCACTTCCTCCGAGTATTGCTCGATGCTATCCATATCGAGAGCATCGATAGACAAAAGAGGGTGATGCAGAAAATAGAATGATAAAGGCTGACCCAAAGGTCAGCCTTTATCATTAGTCATCTCCTTCATAGTAAAAACTATCCATCAGCGCATCTATCTCGCGGCGCTCCTTCTTGGTTGGGCGACCAGTACCTCGCTCGCGGAATACAAATATTGTTTCGCGCGGCTTGTTCAGCTTATCAAGCTCACTCTGCGGTGTGGTATCGATACAGTAATCGGGCACCTTAGCTGCAGACTGACGATTCACAACCAGGTCCTTCACAAGGTAGGAGTAGGTTACGAGTGTTCGTTTTACAGAGATTCTATCACCCACCTTCACCTCGCGCGAAGGTTTGGCGTAGGCATCATTTACCAACACTCGATTGTTGCGTACAGCATCGGCGGCATCGCTACGAGTCTTGAAGATACGCACTGCCCAGAGATATTTGTCGAGTCTTACTTCCATTGTTAGATATGTCTATTTTTATCCTGCTGCGAAGGAGGCACAAGCGTTCCTTGTTCCACCTGACGGCTGATACTCAAAATTAAGCCCACGGCAATCGAGGCGCAGAACATACCAGTACGACCGTGAGTTAGGAACGGTAAGTTCTGTCCTGTCTCGGGGAGAATTCCTAATGCCACACTTATGTGGAGAAATCCTTGACTCGTTATCAGGAGAGCCAAACCTACGGCAAGCAATCCCGCATAGAGCCATTCGCACCTCTCGAAGATACGCAACGAACGGAAGAAGAGCCACAAGTAGAGCAAGATTATCACCGAAGATAGTAACAGACCAAACTCCTCAACCACAATGGCAAAGAGGTAGTCGCTCTCGGGGTGCATAAGCTTTGTTCGCATCATACTGCGGCCCGCCCCAACACCAAAGAGTCCTCCATTTTGAATAGCCATTTTAGAGTAGTAGGTATCTTTGCTGCCGCCATCTTTCGCATTCACGAACTTCTCTATTCTCAGCCAGGTGCCCACACGTCCAACAACCGTATCGCCACGACCCACGGTAAAGAGCATTGTCAAACCCACGAAGGCTGCAACAACCACAAACTTGGCTATCTCGTTGAGTCTTACTCCCGCAATATAGAGCATAACCAACGACACCGTAAAGATATGTATTGCCGAAGATGTTGCATCGGGTAGAATCACTGCACAAGTGAGGGCTATAGGAGAGAGAATTGGGATTATCTCATCGAATATTATATTGCGCTCACGCTCGCTACCCCACTTTCGGACATCGAAAGTGGTAGGCAAGAGGTGAATCTTCTTTATCATATGGTGGCGTGCCGAGAGCTGCGCTGCAAGCAACATAATCGTGGTAATCTTGAGCAACTCCGAGGGCTGTAACATAAAGAAACCCAAATCCAACCAGCGATGCGCACCATTTATTGGTGCCTGGAAGTAGGGAATCAGCGTCATCACAAAGACACCTGCATACACTATTCGAGTGCAGGCACGCATAAAGTTTGCCCCCATAAAGTAGCAACAGAACATAAATATCACCGACATACCAATGGTGGCGATATGGCGGCGGAACTCCCTGTCGATAGAGCCTTCGGTAAAGCCGAGTTTGGATGATGCTGTATATACCGCCACCAAGGAGATGGCAAAGAGCATCACAACAATAGCCCACAGCACCCTATCGCCCGGAAAGAGTTTGCGCTTGACGAGAATCGAGGGAACCTCATCCACAATATTATCTTCTTTGTTCTGCTTCATTGTTGCTATTTTTTGAGAATATTCTCTCGGATCCACTCCTTGAACATACGACCTCGTTGCTCATAGTTTTTGAAGAGGTCGAAGCTTGCGCACGCTGGCGAGAGCAATACCGTATCTCCCTCCTTTGCCGAGCGAACCACCGCCTCCATTGTCTCCTCGAACGAGTGGCACGAGATGATTGTAGGCACTACACCCGCAAACTCCTTCTCGAAGCGGGCATTATCCACTCCCATACATATCATTGTATGCACCTTCTTCTCGGCCAGGTCGAAGAGTGGTGCGTAGCTTGCACCCTTATCGGTACCGCCCACAATCCATACGGTTGGACGAGTCATACTATCGAGCGCATACCACGCCGAGTCCACATTCGTAGCCTTCGAATCGTTGATATACTCTATATTATCCTTTGTGCCAACAGGCTCCAAGCGATGCTCGATAGCCGCAAAATCGTACAATGACTCCTCCACCTTCGCTGGCACAACACCCGCCGCAAGGGTTGCCAATGTTGCCGCCATAGCGTTGTAGATGTTGTGCTTACCCTTGATTTTAAGGCGCGAGGTGTCGATTCGGAGCGAGTGCTTACCCACCGTAGCAACATACTCCTGCTCCTCTACGAGGTAGGCATCACCTGCACCACTTGCGATAGCCGAGTGCACCATAAATGGCAACTCCTTAGCCTTCACATCGTGCTTTTCGAGCTGCTCCAAAATGGTCTTATCATCGGCGCAGTAGACAAAGTAGTCGTTCGACTTCTGATTTTGTGTTATACGCATCTTCGACTCGGCATACTTCTCGAACGAGTAGTCGGAGCGGTCGAGGTGGTCAGGCGTGATATTCATCAGCACACCCACATCCGCCTTGAAACGGAACATTCCATCGAGCTGGAACGAACTCAACTCCAAGACATACCAATCGTACTCGCCAGTCGCCACCGAGTAGGCAAACGACTCGCCTATATTGCCACCGAGAGCCACATTCGCTCCGCTGTCCTTCATAATCTTGTAGATGAGCGAGGTGGTAGTGGTCTTGCCGTTGCTGCCTGTAATGCAGATGCTCTTTGCCTTGCCCATATAGCGGCACGCAAACTCCATCTCCGAGATTACGGGCACACCCTTCTCGCGCAATGCCTTCACCAAAGGGGCTTTGTCGGGAATACCTGGCGACTTGATAACCTCCGAAGCGGTCAAGATGCGCTCCACCGAGTGACCTCCCTCCTCGTACTCCACACCCCACTCATCGAGGCGCTCACGATAACGAGGTGCGATAGTTCCCATATCCGAGAGCAAGACATCGAAGCCCTGGTTCTTTGCCAAGATTGCCGAGCCGTATCCACTAATACCTCCGCCCAAGACTGCTATAAACTTTGCCATCGTTATCGAATTTTGAGGGTTGCAAGGGTAAGTGCCGCGAGAATAATCGACACAATCATAAATCGCATCATAATCTTCGTCTCGAAGATGCCCTGCTTTTGGTAGTGGTGGTGAAGTGGCGACATCTTCAACAGACGACGACCTTCGCCATACTTGCGCTTGGTATATTTGAAGTATGAAACTTGCACCATCACCGACAACGCCTCCGCCAAGAATACTCCGCACAAGAGAGGCAGAAGCAACTCCTTGCGAATGCAGAGAGAAAAGACCGCGATGATACCGCCAATAGCGAGCGAACCGGTATCACCCATAAATATCTGCGCTGGGAACGAATTGTACCACAAGAAGCCAATCAAAGCTCCCACCATAGCTGCACCGAAGACCATCAACTCTCCGCTGTTCGGAATATACATAATATTGAGGTAGTCGGCATAGATGATGTTACCCGAGAGGTATGCCAGCACCGCCAACACCGCAACTGTAGGTATCGATACTGCCGACAGCAGACCGTCCAATCCATCGGTAAGGTTTGCACCATTCGACACCGCAGTGATGATAAAAATCGCAATCAGCACATAAAGTATCCACGCCAAAGCCTTGTTGCCACCAACCAGCCAGCTATAATCGAACTCATTGTCCTTGATAAATGGGATGGTTGTCTTGGTAGTCTTGATAACATCCTCTCCGAGATGAATCTTCTGCGAAGTCATAATAATTGTTTCGCCCGTCTGCTCATCGACAATCTGCTGCTCGATAGGCACTGTAGTATGCTCGCGAATAACAATATCCTGGGAGAAGCACATCACCGTACCAACAATCAGGCCCAAACCTATCTGTCCTACAATTTTGAATCTACCCTGCAAGCCCTCCTTGTTGTGGCGGAAGACCTTGATATAATCGTCCAAAAATCCGATAACGCCACACCACACTGTCGCCACAAGGAGCAAAATTGTGTAGATATTATCCAATCGAGCAAAGAGCAGAACGGGAACTACAATAGCAAGGAGAATAATGATTCCACCCATAGTTGGTGTACCCTTCTTCTCCAACTGTCCCTGCAAGCCAAGATCGCGAATGCTC
Source organism: Alistipes sp. (assembly GCA_045659225.1). GTDB lineage: Bacteria > Bacteroidota > Bacteroidia > Bacteroidales > Rikenellaceae > Alistipes. The sequence continues at coordinate 777 of JAZOWM010000106.1, read as the reverse complement.
TCGCCAATCTGGTGACGTTGCAAAGCTCGGATAATACTCTTACCGCAGTAGATAACGATAAGCAGAGCCGAAACCACTGCCATCACCGAACGGAAACTCAAGTAACGCATCACACCCGAACCTGGGAGGTCGAAGTTGCTGGTCAAAAAGTCAAATAAGTGATAAAACATAACTTAAAATTCAAAATTAGCTTTTTTATAAATGGCATTTAATGGCATTCGGGCTTTCAGCCCTTAATGGCAAGCGCAATCATAGATTGCTGAATGGCATTTAATGGCAAAATATTACTTTTTCTTCTTTTTCTCGGTGCGGGCTTTTGTTAAAGATTCCCGAAAACCTCCTTCGTCAACAAAGCGCCCAATCTGTTTCTCAAGATGTTTTCGCAACAAAACATCCTCTTGGTGTAACAATACAATCACCATATTTGCTATAACCTCGTCATTTCTCGTTTCGGCTAATTCTATGAAGAATTTCGAGTCACGATGCTTTACACCAAGTCCTCGCATAGCCTCGACCTCTTTCGAGTCTGTTTCCCATATTCGCAAATTACGAGTTCGCAGATAGTCAAAATAATCTTCCAACAACTCTTGAAAGCTCGACCTCGCTATGCCCAATAGGTTCAAGTGCATTTCGGCGGAGGTAAGCGATGCGGCTTTGCCTTCGACAATATTCTGCTTACCCGAACGAGCCGCTTGTATCATCTGGTCTTTGGTGCGGTCGCCCATGGCAATAAATCTTTCGCAGAAGTGGTAGGTTAAATCGTATATAACCACCGCT
>JAZOWM010000105.1:0-3846 GCA_045659225.1 Alistipes sp. | reverse complement strand
AATTCACGAAGTACAACTTCTCGTCACCATTGTAGCCACCCATCTGACCAACAATCTTACCATAGAAGTAGTTTGTAGCCTCCATATATGCCTTAACGGTTGCCGAAGTAGTACAGTTTGTGAAGGTTGCTGTGCTTGTGGTTGCGCCATCGCCATCCTTTGCGAAGCTACCCACCAAGCCGCCTGCCAAGCCCGACTTGCCCGACAAATACGAAGTCTCGACAAGACCGCCATTTACGGTTACATCCGAGATATTGAAAGTTCCTGTACGCAGCGCACCCGCAACCAAACCAATCTTGCACGGAGCCACAACCGAGCAGTTGTTGCAGGTTACATTTGTTACGGTCAAACCCTTCGACACCATACCGACCAAGATACCTGCTCCGGTCTGCAACTCGGTATTTACCGAACAATCGGTAAGGGTGAGGTCGTGGATATTGGCATTGTCTACATCTCCGAAGATAGAGCTTGCCTCCTCGTCCATACTCAAACCCGAGATAGTCTTATTATTTCCGTCGATTTCTGCATCATCATTGAGCTGCATAGATGGCAAAAGAAGTTTGCTAAAGATTCCCATCTCTATATCCTCGCCAATACGAATCTTGTTATACTCTACATCATCGATAACAGGCTCGTTATAGCACAACCACATCAACTCCTGTGGAGTGTTGATAACGAGATAGTCATTATCAACGGTTGTAGGCTCGGCAATATATGTCGAAATGTCAACAATAAGCTCATCCTCCTCGATTTGGAAAGGTGTCAAGGTGCACTGTGCGCCACTCTTGAATGTCACAGCCGAGAACTCGCGAATAACACCAGCCTTAATAGCCGAACTACCAGAGGTCTTGAATCGTACAATCATCACCCTATTATCGGTAGTGCGTATCTCGGCAGAGCATAGGCCAAAGTCGCCCGATGGAAGTACCACAAAGAAGGATCTCTCCTGCTCGGTCGAAAGGAGCAAACCTTCGCCAAACGAATACTCTATTGTCGAAACTGATGTCTCTGTAGGGGTAATCTTGCCTGTTGTGAAGTCTACCGAAAAGTCGCCAGCAATAGCACCCTCACCCGACTTTAAAACCATAGATTTAAGGGCTGTATCGTTCTTATCGCCCTTGAAGCTCAGCTTGACAACTCCGCCCAGGTGTTTAATATTTACTGTTTTGCTCGCATCTGTCACCATTGCATACATCGGAGTAGTTCCACTCTCGAAGGTTCCCTCCTTGTAGTTCTGAATCGAAGGGAAACTTGCGAGGTTACTCTCCGATGCAGGATAGAGGATATTGTACGGATAGTCCAACACACTCTTTACCTCGAACTGAGCCGAAGCGGCATTGCTCGAACTTATAACAGCCGCCTCCGAAATATGTCCGTTCACCGAGATTTTGTCACCCACGTTCCAACATACAGAATAGGTACCATTGTCATCTTTGTCGCCAAGGGATACCTTTGTTGGAGATTGCACAGCTACGGTGATAAGTGTAGAGTTAGGAGCGTCAGCACCAATCTCTTTTTGGAAATCGGTGGTACAACCAACACAGCACAAAGCGAGTGCTGCAACAATCAAAATGTATAATCTTTTCATCTGATCTATAGTTTATTGGCACAAAGGTAGACAAATAAACCGAAAACAGAAAGCATAAACCGGAAAACTTATCTTAATTTTCACTATCTTTGCAATATGAAAAGTGTTCGTGACATTCGCAAATTGGAACTTCTCGCCCCTGCAAAGGATTTTGAGACGGCGGTCGATGCAATCGACTGCGGTGCGGATGCTGGCTATATCGGAGCAGGAAAGTTCGGCGCTCGCCTCTCGGCAACCAACTCGGTGGAGGATATTGCGAAGGTGGTAGAGTATGCACATCGCTTTGGTGTGAAGGTTTACGCAACGCTCAACACACTGCTCTTTGACCACGAGTTGGAGGAGGCAAAAGCGCAGGCATTGGCACTTATTGATGCGGGCGTAGATGCACTTATCGTTCAGGATATGGCATATTATATGATGGAGTTGCCAATTCCTCTGCACGCCTCAACCCAGACCAACTGCGTAACACCAGAGAAGGCCAAATTTTTCGAGCAACTCGGCTTCGAGCGAGTAATCTTGGAGCGCTCACTCTCAAAAACAGAAATAGCCGAAATACGCAAAGCAACTTCGGTGGAGTTGGAGGCCTTTGTTCACGGCGCAATCTGCGTGTCGCAGAGTGGTCGATGCTTCTTCTCGCGCTCGACGTCGGAGCGCAGTGGCAACCGTGGCGAGTGCAGTCAGCCTTGCCGCCTCGAATACGACCTCTGCAACGATAAGGGCGAAATAATCATCAAGAGCAAACACCTTCTTTCGGTGCGCGATATGGACCTCTCGGCTCGTTTGAGCGAGATGATTGATTTGGGTATCTCGTCATTCAAAATCGAGGGCCGCCTAAAAGACCGCGCCTATGTTCGCAATATCGTAAGCCTCTACCGCCAACTACTCGACAAGGAGATTGCCAAGCGCAATGATGTTGAGCGCAGTTCGGTGGGGCGTAGCACTATTGAGTTCGAGCCAAACGCCTCACGCACCTTTACTCGTGGTGCGGGCGAATACTTCTTCGATGGTAAGTGTCGAGGTGTGGCATCGTTCGACACCCCAAAGGCTATGGGCGAGCGCATCGGCAAAGTTGCGAGAGCAGACCGCCGAGGTATCATTCTCAACCACAAACACGACCTCGCAACGGGCGATGGCGTTTGCTTTATCTCGAATGGCTTATTGGTCGGCACAAATGTCGTAGGCGTGGAGGGCGAGCGCGTGCAACTCAACCGCTACGATGGCGTGACTGTGGGCATAGAGTTGTTCCGCAACTACAACCGCCTATTCTCGCAGTCGGTGGAGCGCAGTCGAGTAAAACGCACAATATCAGCAGATTTATTCTTGCAGTTCAGCGAGAATAGTATAACCCTCACCGCCACCGACGAGTGCGGAGTTTCAGCAACTGCGACCATTGCTCAACCGAGCGAGGAGGCTCGTGATAAGGCAAAGGGTGAGGAGGCTTTGCGCCGACAATTGATGCGTTCGGGCGACACTATTTTCGAGGTGCGAAATATAGAGATAGAGGAGGTACGTTTTGCCCCAATGTCGGTAATTGGCACACTTCGTCGTGAGGCGTTAGACCTACTCGAAAAGGAGCGCTTAGCACAAGTCGAAAAGTCGGAAAATATCGTTACAAAACAATTTGCAGAGTACCCGTCAAAGGTGCTTACTCCGCAGGACAATGTTACAAACCGTCTGGCGAGGGAGTTCTACACCCAGTGTGGCGGGGAGGAGATTGCCGAGGGGTTGGATTGCCGCACCTCAACCGCAGGGGAGCAAGTAATTATTTCGGACTACTGCATCCGCCGTGAGATTGGCGAGTGTCTACTCGAACGACCTCGTTTGAAGGGCGACCTCTACCTTGTGCGTGGCACGAAAAAGTACCGCCTTTCGTTCGACTGCAAAGCGTGTCAGATGAAGATAATAGATTGCAGCCATTAGCTTTTAGCCAATAGAAAGGTATTTACCTTACCACCCAATCAACAATTCCCAACTGATTTATACACCTAATTGCGGGGGTGACAATGGAGAGAGGCGGAAGATAAAAATTGTCTTGACTATATATCTCAACTCTTTCGACTTCTCGGCTTGGTTGCCCTACCTCTAATGCTATTGTGGGAGTAGTTGCAGAAAAGTTATAAATGATAGATATTAGTTTTCCGCCATTTACGATTAGGGGTGCTGTTTCGCCTTTGGAATTTAGAAATAGATAGTGTCGGCACGATGCGTAGGTATGGCATTTGGCGAAGAATAGAATATGCTCAGAACGATGGTGCAAC
>JAZOWM010000104.1:0-9877 GCA_045659225.1 Alistipes sp. | reverse complement strand
ACCGAGGATGAGGGTAAGTTGGTGGCATTGGTACACTTCGACACCGAGGCTATCGAGGCAAAATATGCCGAGATGGTCGATAAGTGGAACCAGACAAAGCAGGGACTCGAAAACTTCAAGCAGGAGCTGATGAAGGATATTAAGCAGTATGTGAACGAGCGCGTAAATCGCTACTCGAAGATTTCGGAGGTAGTCGAGGAGGAGCAGGAGTTCGAGAAGACTGCTACCAAGAAGATTCGCCGTTTCCTCTACACTGGCAAGGGCAAGAAGAAGGAGTAATCGCACGATACCAATAGAAAAAGGTGATGTTTTGCAACATCACCTTTTTTGATTATATTCTTACAAGGATCACCCCTCCTTGTAAGCTATGCGACAAATCCGCAGCATACTAAAGTGTATGTGAGGAATTTGGCGACAGACGTACTCGTGCAAAAAGAACCAATCAGAACTCTGCCTCCTCAAAAAGCGTAAATGATTGAGCTGTTTTTGTGCGATGCTATGCGACAAATCCGCAGCATACTAAAGTGTATGTGAGGAATTTGGCGACAGACGCACTCGTGCAAAAAGAGCCAATCAGAACGATTTTTAACCCAAGTAGGATTTAAGATGCTTACTCTTAGAAGAGTTACGCAAACGGCGAATCGCCTTCTCCTTAATCTGACGCACGCGCTCGCGTGTAAGATCAAACTTCTCGCCAATCTCCTCCAAGGTCATCTCGGAGCAACCAATACCGAAGAAGTAGCGGATAATATCGCGCTCACGGTCGGTGAGGGTTTCCAACGCTCTATCAACCTCGGTAGCCAACGACTCGTTGATAAGACCACGGTCAGCATTTGGCGAATCTGGGTTCACCAACACATCGAGCAATGAGTTATCCTCGCCATCTGCAAACGGAGCATCAACAGAGATGTGACGACCTGCAACACGGAGAGTGTCGGTAACCTTCTCGCGAGGCAACTCTAACTCATTTGCCAACTCCTCTGGCGATGGTGTACGCTCGTGCTCCTGCTCGAAGCGAGCGAAAGCCTTGTTAATCTTGTTGAGCGAACCCACCTGGTTGAGTGGAAGACGTACAATACGCGACTGTTCGGCAAGAGCCTGCAAAATCGACTGACGAATCCACCATACTGCATAGGAGATAAACTTAAAACCGCGTGTCTCATCGAACTTCTCGGCAGCCTTAATCAAACCGAGGTTACCCTCGTTGATAAGGTCGGGAAGACTCAAACCCTGATTCTGATACTGCTTTGCTACCGACACCACGAAACGAAGGTTAGCCTTTGTGAGCTTCTCCAAAGCCTCCTGGTCGCCCTTGCGGATTCGTTGCGCGAGTTCTACCTCCTCCTCTACTGTAATAAGTTCCTCTTTACCAATCTCCTGCAAATACTTATCGAGAGATGCACTCTCACGATTGGTGATGGATTTCGTAATCTTTAATTGACGCATATTTGTTTCTTCTTAGCTTTTAGCTTTTTTATAATTCAAAATTTAGCGTAGCAAAATGGCATTCGCTCCCATTGGTCGCTGAATGGCAACGAATGGCATTCGCTCGTTACACTCGCTGAATGGCAAGGCGCCTATCATTAAGCAGTCGCAGACTGCGCTGCCATTAAATGTCATTAAGGACTGAAAGTCCGAATGCCATTAAATGCCATCTTTCTTGGCGCAACTAACTCATCAGAACGACTTTCCTGCTATTCTGCAACTATCGTATAACTTGCCGCTCTGCCGTCTGGATAGACTCCATCTATCGACTGAATCTTATCGGTCAAGCGACCGAGGTCAGCCACCGAGCGCACCGCCTTGTCGTTGATGTGAGTAATCACAAATCCCTCACGAACACGAGCCTTAGCAAGTAAACCGCCACTCTTTATCGACTGCACCTGCACTCCACCCTTGATGTCGAGTTTCCTTGCGATCTTGCCATCTATATCAGCAAATCTTCCGCCCAAAACCTCAACAACATCGACATCGTTTTTGGTTAACAACTCAGCCTTACCTGCTTTATTACGAAGAACCACCTCAAAATGTTTCACTTTATCGCCTCTTTTTACAACCAACGATACTTTATCGTTCGGACGATGCTTACCAATCTGCTCGGTAAGGATTGTAGGAGAGGTGATTTTTACACCGTCAATCTCGGTGATAACATCGCCCTTGCGGAGTCCCGCCTCCGAAGCAGAGCCACCCTCGCTTACACCTGCGACATAGACACCACCAACCTCCTTGATGCCTGTATCCTTACCCATTTGGTCGATAAAGTCCTGATCGATGTAACGATATGATATTCCGAGCAATGCGCGCTGCACAATGCCGTACTCGCGCAGGTCATTTACCACCTTGCGAACAATACTCTCAGGCACTGCGAACGAGTAACCAATATAGCTTCCAGTCGAGGATTTAATCACGGTGTTGATACCCACCAACTCGCCACGAGTATTCACCAATGCACCACCTGAGTTTCCTGGATTTACGGCAGCATCGGTCTGGATGAAAGACTCAATGCGGAACTCGTTAGGGATAACATCCAACTGACGCGCCTTGGCACTTACGATACCTGCGGTGATGGTCGATTGCAAATCGAATGGCGAGCCGATAGCCAACACCCACTCGCCGAGGCGCAAATCGTCCGAAGAGCCGAACTTCAATATTGGCAACTCCTCCGCCTCAACCTTGATAAGGGCTACATCAGTCGTAGGGTCTTTACCTATAACCTTTGCATCGAACACTCGTCCATCGTTCAATTTCACGCGCAACTTTGTCGCGCCATCCACTACGTGGTTGTTGGTTACAACGTAACCATCGGTCGAGATAATCACACCCGAGCCACCCGACTTCTGCTCGCGCTTCTGCGGCTGGCCATTGCCCTGCTGAGGCTGTGGGAAACCGAAAAACTCGAAGAAAGGGTTATATGGCATCAAACCCTGTTGGCGCACCTCAACCTCGGTTATAGCCTCGATATTCACCACTGCCTTAACTGCATTTTCGGCAGCATAGGTCAAATCGGGATAGGAGGCCGACTGTTCCAACGCTACAAACTGGGTTTTAGCGACAGATACGCTATCGCCCTCACTATTTACATACTCTATGGTAGTCGCAATCTGCGAATTACGCACTACCGCATAAGATGCTACACCAGCACCAAGGAGTGCCGATGCAAAGCATACTGCAACCAATACAAAAGTGTTTTTTCTCATAATTTGTGTTTTAATTTCGCTCTCAAAACGAATATAAGTACAAAATTATTGTAATTTGATTAAAAAATCAAAGAATTCGAAGAATAAGTTTCCGAGCTACAAGGGAATTTTTCAAAAAAATGACTAACTTTGCAAACTATTTATGAAATAAATAAACAACAAAACCATAAATTACCATGAGAGCAGTTCAATTTGGAGCAGGCAATATCGGCCGTGGCTTTATCGGCGCGGTATTGGAGCAGGCTGGCTACCACGTAGTCTATGCCGATGTTAATCAGGAGGTAATTGACCTTATTAACGAAAAGAAGGAGTACACCGTACTCGTCAAGGATGTGGAGTGCATCGAGCAGCACATCACCAACATCTCGGCAGTAAACTCTTTGACACCAGCAGTTGTGGAGGAGATCGCACAGGCCGACATCGTAACCACCGCCGTAGGCGTGGTGATTCTTCCTCGCATCGCACCAACTATCGCTAAGGCTATCGCAGCTCGTTGCGAGGCTAAGTTGGAGCAACCACTCAACATCATCGCTTGCGAGAATGCAGTACGCGCATCATCGCAACTGAAGGAGCACGTCCTCTCGCACCTCACCGAGGAGCAGAAGGCATACTGCAACGAGTGGGTAGGTTTCCCTGACTGCTCGGTAGACCGCATCGTGCCACCAGTACGCACCGAGAACCCTATCGATGTAGTTGTAGAGGCATTCTACGAGTGGAACGTGGAGGAGAAGTCGTTCGTGGGCGAGGTACCACACATCGCAGGTATGAACTTGGCAGAGAACCTCATCGCCTACATCGAGCGCAAGCTCTTCACCCTCAATACAGGTCACGCTATCACCGCCTACATCGGCAAATTGCGCGGCAAGGCAACTATCGATGAGAGCATCGCTGATGAGGAGATTTTCACTATCGTGAAGGCTGCAATGCAGGAGAGTGGCTTGGGCTTGGTTGCTAAGTATGGATCCGACAAGGAGGCTCACTTCAAGTATATCGAGAAGATTACCGGTCGCTTCCGCAACCCATATCTCAAGGACGATGTTACCCGCGTAGGTCGCGAGCCATTGCGTAAGCTCTCGGCTTCGGACCGCCTTATCAAGCCTATGCTCACTGCAATCGAGGCAGGTGTTGAGACACCGAACCTCTTGCTCGGTATCGGTGCAGCTTTGCACTACTCGAATGCCGAGGATCAGCAGAGCGTAGAGTTGCAGGCAAAGATTGCAGAGCTCGGCTTGGAGACAGCAATCAAGGAGGTTACAGGCATCACCAACGAGACCCTCGTAGCAAAAATTATCGAGGCTTATAACACTATCGCTTAAACTAAAAAACAAAAGATAAAATGACACCAGAACAGCAGAAAAAATTCAAGTATTGGCAGTGGCGTACCATCATCGGTACGATGATTGGCTACATCTTCTTCTACCTTATCCGCAAGAACTTCTCGTTCGCAATGCCAGGTTTGACCGCCGAGTACGGCATCACCAAGGCAAGCCTCGGTATCATCCTCTCGTTGGGTGGTTTCCTCTACGGAGTATCGAAGTTGCTCAACGGAATGTTGGCTGACCGCGTAAATGGTCGCTGGCATATGGTTATCGGTTTGATTGGTAGCACCCTCACCGCCTTCGGTATTGGTTTCGGTACAATCCTTATCACCAAATTGACCGGTGTTGTCGAGGGCTCGACTGCCGACTTCGTAAGCAAGTTCGTATTGCTTATCTCGGTATTCTACATCATCAACCAGCTCTTCCAGGGCTGTGGTTTCCCTCCTTGCAGCCGTCTTATCCCTCGTTGGGTACCTGCAGCGGAGTTGGCAACCAAGATGTCGATCTGGAACACCTCGCACTCGATTGGTGCAGGTATCGCTTGCCTTTGCGGTATCTTCATTATGGGTAGTATGGGTATGGATATGTCGGGTAACTCGGAGATTGTTGCATCTATCGCCGCAAACCTTAACAAGGAGGTTACCGACACCGCAGTTATCTCGGCAGCGCAGAACTATGGCGCGTGGAAGATGATGTTCATCATCCCAGGTATCATTGCCGCAATCGGCGTATTCGTAACTGCTGCAATCTTGCGCGACACTCCAAAGAGCGTAGGTTTGCCTGAGTTGCAGGAGGGTAACGAGAAGAAGGAGGAGAGCACCGAAACTCCAGCTGAGATTTCGGCATTTATCCGCAAGCACGTTTGGAAGAACCCTATCATCTGGGCGTTGGCTGTGGCTGACTTCTTCGTATATGTCATCCGCTTTGCCGTACTCGACTGGGGTCCAACATTCCTCCGCGAGCACTGCGGTATGAATGCAGAGTGGGCAGGTGTCACCGTATTCGTATTCGAGATTTTCGGTGTTATCGGTATGCTCATCGCAGGTTGGGCGAGCGACAAGTTGTTCAATGGTCGTTCGGCACGTACTTGCCTCATCTGTATGCTCGGTACATTGGTATCGGTTATCGGCTTCATCGCATTGCAGAAGGCTGGCGCAAGCCCAGTGGTATTGCTCTTCGTATTGGCATTGGCTGGAGCATTCATCTACGGACCTCAGGCACTTATCGGCGTTATCTCGTCTAACCACGCTACACGTAAGGGCTCGGCTACCGCACTCGGTATCATTGGCTTCGTGAGCTACGTCAGTGTACTCGTTTCAGGTTGGGGCTTCGGTCTTATCGCCGACTCTAAGTATGGCTGGAACGGTGTATTCGTAGCGATGGTTGTTATGGCTATCATCGGCGCTGCTATCTTCGTTCCAATGTGGAAGATGAAGCGCGACTCTTACGGAGAGTAGTGAGTAGTGAGTAGTGAGTAGTGAGTAGTTGAAAATAATTCTCAATTCTCAATCCTCAATTAGGCTAATGAAAGTAGTAGTTGGATTATCGGGAGGCGTAGATTCATCGGTGGCGGCGTACTTGCTCAAAGAGCAGGGGCACGAGGTTATCGGTCTATTTATGCGTAATTGGCACGACACTACGGGCAAGCTCGAGGGCGAGTGTTCGTGGCACGACGACCAGGTATTTGCCGAGTTGGTTGCCAAGCGTTTGGATATAGCATTTCACTACGTAGACCTATCTGCGGAGTACCGCAAGCGCGTGGTGGACTATATGTTCGCGGAGTACGAGAAAGGTCGCACGCCAAATCCCGATGTACTGTGCAACCGCGAAATCAAGTTCGATGTATTCTTGAAGGAGGCGTTGAAACTTGGTGCCGAGGCGGTGGCTACGGGACACTACTGCCGCAAGGAGGAGCGCGAGGTGGATGGGCAGACCGTCTACTCGTTGCTTGCTGGTAGCGACCCGAACAAAGACCAGAGTTACTTCCTATGCCAGCTCTCGCAGAAGCAACTCCGCTATGCGATGTTCCCTATCGGACACCTACTCAAACCCGAGGTGCGCCGCATTGCCGAGGAGCAGAAGTTGGCAACCGCCAAGCGCAAGGATTCGCAGGGCATCTGCTTTGTGGGTAAGGTCGATTTGCCGGTATTTCTCCAGCAACAACTCGCAGCCAAGAAGGGCAACATTCACGAGATACTCCCTGCATGGCGCAGATATGCCGAGCGTGCGGAGCAGACCGCATTGGAGCAACTTGCCGAGCCGTACCGCTACACTGTGCGCGATGGCAAGAAGATTGGCGAGCATAACGGGGCGCACTTCTACACCATAGGTCAGCGCAAAGGCCTTGGCATTGGCGGTCGCAAGGAGTCGCTGTTCATAATAGGCACCGATGTCGATACTAATACTATATATGTAGGCGAGGGCGATAGCCACCCAGGTTTGTATCGCAAGGCGTTGCACATAGACAATGCGGAGGTACATTGGGTGGAGCCGTGTGAAGCCCTCAAAGTGGGTGAGGAGCGAAAGCTCAAAGTGCGTATCCGCTACCGTCAGCCACTCGAAGATGCGACACTCATTCAGCACGAAGACGCACTCTACATCCTCTTCGACCAGCCACAGCGAGGCATCGCAGGTGGTCAGTTTGCCGCTTGGTACGAGGGAGAAAGATTGATCGGTTCAGGCATAATCAAATACTAAACTACCAACAATATGAAAAAACTATTTCTTATAGCAACTATCATCCTGACCTTCGCCTCTGCAAATGGTCAGACCAAGTGGGTGGATGCTACTACCCTCAACATCTGCGGCCACACAATCCGCAATGCTGAGAACCCCTATTCTCGTTTCGATAGCAAGCCTTTCGGCTACACCAACAAGATTATGATTCGCTACGCGACCTACTCGACTGGTATGTACGTGATGTTCAAGACCAACTCGTCAAAGGTCGTTGCCAAGTGGGTGAACACCCACAACAAGGTGCGCGACAATATGACTCCGATAGTGCAGCTCGGTGTAGACCTCTACGTGAAGGAGGGCAAGACTTGGCGATTCTGTCAGGTGGGACGCCTCTCGTCAAAATCGGGCGCATACGAGCACCAATCGACCATCGTCCGCAATATGGAAAAGACCGAGAAGGAGTTTATGCTCTATCTCCCACTGTGGAGCGAGGTCAAGTCGTTGCATATTGGCGTGGACGAGGATGCCACCATCGAGGCTATTCCATCGCCTTACAAGCACCGCGTAGTAACCTATGGCTCAAGCACAATGCACGGAGCATCGCCTTCACGCCCAGGTATGGCGATGTTGTCGCGTATGAGCCGCCATCTCGGCATCGAGTTCACGAACTTCTGCTTCAGTGGTCAGTGCAAGATGGACCCCGAGAGCGCATCGGTATTGGAGCAGGTCGAGACCGACGCAATCCTCTGCTACTGCTTCGGCAACCCATCTGTAAAACAGATTGATGAGCGTGTGGACAATTGGGCAGCACGCTTGGTTAAGGCACACCCTGGCAAGCCTATTATCTTCCTCCGACTCTTCCACGAGGCAGATCGTCAATACGATATGAAAAAGCGTAATCGCCACATTCAAAAGACAGAACTCATCAACCGCAAGATGAAGGCGATAACCAAGCAGTATAAGGACGTATATTATCTCTCTGTCGATTATGCCTTTGGCACCGATTGGGAGGATACAATCGATATGTCGCATCCAAACGACCTCGGCTTCGACCGCCTTTTGAAGAGCTACGAGCCTAAGATTGCCAAGATACTCAAGAAGTACGGAATCAAGACAACCAAACAATAGTTATGAAAAAGACCTTAACACTTTTAGCACTACTCTGCACAATGTCATTCTCGGCAATGGCGCAGGATTTGAAGTGGGTTAATGCCACCGAGTTGGGCATTCACGGTTACACCAAGAAGAGCGACAAAAACCCATACTATCGCTTCGACTACACACCATACGAGTGGAATAACAAGACTATCGTAAGCCACTCGAAGAAGTGTGTTGGTTTGTACCTCTCGTTCAAAACCAACTCGTCGCAGATTTCGGCAACATGGGAGAACAAGCCAAGCCGCATGGGCGACAACATGACAGGTATCGTTCAGAAGGGCCTCGACCTCTACATCAAGCAGAATGGCAAGTGGGTATATGCCTCTGTTGCTCGCGTTTCGACACTTCCCGAGAAGAGCAAGCGCACAAAGCCGATTATCAAAAATCTCCCCGAGGGTGAGAATGAATTTTTGCTCTACCTTCCTATCTGGTGCGAGCTTCTCAGCCTCGAACTCGGCATAGATAGCGATGCAAAGATTGAAGGTCTGCCTTCGCCATTCCACCACAAGGTTATCGTGCATGGCTCGAGCATCACTCACGGAGCGTCGGCGTCGCGTGCAGGTTTGACCTACCCTGCCATGCTCTCGCGTAACCTCGGTATCGACTTCGTTAACTTCGGCTTCAGCGGCGAGTGCAAGATGCAACCGCAGTTCCTCGAGTTCTTGAAGAGCTGCGAGTGCGACGCATTCCTCTTCGATGCCTTCTCGAACCCTTCTACCAAGGAGATTAAGGCTCGCTTGGAGAACTTTGTAGCTGAGCTTGTAAAGGCTCATCCGGGCAAGCCGCTTATCTTCTTGCAGACACCATTTATCGATGCGGTGGATACAGTTAAATACCAGAAGCGCATAACACGCCAAGATACAGCTGCCGAGATAATGAAGCGACTCACAAAGCAGTACAAGGATGTCTATTTCCTCGAGATCCGCGGTGTCCTTGGCGAGGACTCTACAGTGGATGGCAGCCACCCTACCGACCTCGGTTTCTACCGCTTTGTGGATGCCTACCAGCCGAAGATTGCTAAAATCTTAAAGAAGTACGGAATTAAATAGTGGTCGATAGATAACTTTTAAGGCCGACGCACCGGTTAATAATTTTCGGTTTTTTACATTTTGATTTTTGAATTAAATTGTATATTTGCGTAGCGAAAGATTAAACTTATGGATTTTATACCCTTTACACTTGTAGATTTTATTGATATTCTGTTGGTTTCGTTGTTGCTCTACGGACTCTACCGCGCAACGAAGGGAACCAATGCACTCTACATTCTCACGGGTATTGTCCTGATCTATCTTGCGTGGGTGGTGGTTAATGCTCTTAATATGGAGCTGTTGTCGACCATTCTGACCCAAATTATTAGCGTTGGTGTTATTGCATTCCTGATCATTTTCCAGCCCGAGATTCGCCGTTTCTTGCAGATGGTGGGAATGCGCCAGAAGCAGTTGCAGTTTATCCCTCGTATCTTCTCGTCGGCGCAGAAGGAGGAACTCACCCTCTCGCCGATTGTCGATGCCTGTCGTGAGATGGGCG
>JAZOWM010000103.1:0-17395 GCA_045659225.1 Alistipes sp. | reverse complement strand
ATTCTTACACATATAGCTGTTGATAGCAGTAAGTTCATTCGGAAACAATATAGTTTTCAGCTTGGTGCAACCATAAACAGCCTGCTTTCCCATCGAAGTAACACTATTCGGAATTGTAATATCCACCAACGAAGTACAATTCATAAATGCAAGATTACCTATCTCAGTCACACTGTCGGGAATTGTCACATTTGTTAGAGATCTATAACCATAAAAAGCCATCGCTCCTAATTTTGTCACATTGTTTCCAATAGTAACTTTCGAGAAATTCGAGCCATAGAGCCAATGCGCAGAATTTGTTGTTCCATTGTCACAATCCATCTCTACAATTCTACTGTTTATTATAAGTTCGCCTGTACAGCCATTAAATACAGCTTCTCCCATTGTCTCCACTCCACTACCAATGGTAAATGTTTGACAACTAACAAGATTTTTGAATACATTATTCTTCAACTCTTTGACATTATCAGGAACTACGATGTTTGTCAGTTTTGCACAATGTGCAAATGCATAGCTGCCAATGGTTTCAACACCCTTACCAATAGCCACATTCTCGATATTCAAACACTCGCTAAACACCGAATTGTTAAGAGATGTAACTTGGTCGTGAATTACAACCTTTTTGATGCTCAAACAACCATAAAAGGCATAACTCTCCAATTTTGTTACATCCTCCGGAATTGTCAATTCAACAATATTCTCTCCGTTTAGATATAGACTTGCGCCATGCTGTGGAGCACTATATTTGCTCTGAAAATCAATTTTACACCAAGCCGACAAATTAGTGATATCAACTCGTGCCAATGTACTACAACCATAGAATGCGTCATTTCCAATCGTAGTTATACTCTCTGGAATTGCGATTTTGGTTAATTTATTACAATTGTAAAACGCAAATTTTCCTATTGATGGCAAGCTATTCGGAAGAGCAATTGCGGTTAAGCGCACCTGTCCCGGTTTATCATCCGTCTCGGACAAGAAAGTTTCTGGTGCAATAGATGTCACCGGACCATCAAAACTCATTACGAACCATCCATTTTTAGCATCAAAATATGTTGATGTAAGATTTGCCCCAAAGCCCGTTTTATTTGTGTCAAAGGTCAATGCCTTGCCATTATCTGTCAAATAGTAAATCTCATTATCGGCAGGGGTTGCCGTGATGCTATCTGCCGACCAATTATCTATTTTAGGAACGATTGCAGTAGGGTCCGTCTCATAATCATTATTGCCATCAAAAATTTTGAGAACAACACTTGCTTTTACTCCTCCACCTAAAAACTCCTTACTTAAATTTTCTCCCGAAATAGTAAGTTTGATTATACCTTTATCTACATCTGCCACACATGAGGTAATAGGCATATCTGTTGCAGTTTCTGTATTTGCATACATCGCATATACCGAGAGTACTTTTTCCCATGCATTTGCGATGTCGGCTACCAACTCATAAGGTGTTATACGATAAGATAGTTCAAGAAGAGAGGTATCTTTGCCTACTACAACTTCTGGGGTACTAACACCATAATAAATGACTGACTGAATACGGTTAATGAGGTTTGCAAGAGCCTCCTCAATCTCGTCTAAGCGCTTCTCGATATCGTCAAGACGCTTGTTGATTGTTGCCAACTCCTCGTCAATGCGCTTGTTTATGGCTGCGATATCGGCAGCAATCTGCTCGTTTATAACGCCCTGATTTTGAATTGCCTCGGCAATTGCCTTTTCGTACTCCTGCTTGGTATCATTCATCAAAGCGGTAAGAGTAGCAACCACCTTCTCAACCTCCTCGTTCAACTCTGCTGTAAGGCTCTCCTTCAATACCGCAATCTGCGCATCAACCTCGGCAATAGTTGCGTAGCCCGACAACTGTTCATTTACCCACTGCTTCATTGACTCCTCCGATGCAGCAAGAGCCTTGCTCAACTCGGCAGTCGAAACACCTTCAAAACCCTCCAAAAGAGCCTTCAATGTTGCGAGTTCCGATGCGAGAGCGTTGTATTGCTCCATTGTTGCAAAGGTTGCAGTTGCCCAATCCTGCATCTCGGAGAGGTCGCCATCAGCATACTCTTTGAGATTGGTAATCATCGCCTCCAACGCCTCAACGCGCTCCTCGAGAGCTGCAATCATACCTTTTACGCCATTGTTGCCATCATCGTTGCCACGCACTGCAGGGGTCTGCTCGTTGAGCGAAGCAATAGTCGCATTTACTGCCGACTTTGTGGTTTCGAGGGTTGCGATGGTCGCCTTAATGTTCGCACCTTGCTCCTCAATGGTGGCAATCTTGTCTGATGATGCAGGTGTTCCATTACCACCTTCATCGAGCCCGCCACCTGCCTCGCAAGCGGTAAATACAAAGCCAAACAATACCAAAAGTAGGAAAAGTTTTTTCATAGTATCTGATTTTATTGATTTTCTGATTTACAAAGTTAGAAATTTTTTCTAAAAAAACGCATAAATCCACAAAAAAGCGCAAGTCGAAATCGACCTGCGCCATATAAATTGCTCGACAACCGCACTATTTCGCAGCGGAGCGAATCTGGTACATATCGTAGCCAACCGAGCGAATACCATCGATGGTTTCGTAATATGGAGTATCGCAAACATCGGTAAAGCCTACCTGCAAGTTCTCGCCATCGAAGCGTCCTGTGGTTGCCTGGTCGGAGAACTGATGCCAGTGAGTACCCACAATCTGAGGGTGCTCCAATGCTGAGCGAACGTATGCGGCATAGGCCTCGCCACGCTCCTTCTGATTCTCGACACGAATCAACGAGTGGTGGAACATACCCTGATTCATTGTTCCGAAGTGGAACTCGCCAATAATCATCGGCTTATCAATTCCCTCAGGCTGACGATAGTCGGCAAGGGTAAAGTTGTACATATTGTGGCTGATAGCGTCACTATACTGCGAGCCGATAAGCAATGCGCGTGGATTTGACGAGCGACCAGCATAACGACAACCGAGGTACAACACCCCTGGTGCGCACTCGTTGAAGACCTCGCGGATACCACGGAAGTAGGCGTGGATAATCAGATCGTTGAACTCTACGAGGTCGGCACTTGCCTGCTTTGGCAACGCCTCGGTATTGGCAAGCATCGCCTTCCACGAAGCAAACGATGTTCCCCACGCTGCGTTCAACTTTGCAATAGAGCGATACTTCTTCTGGTAGTGCTTCACAAGTTCGCGCTTAACAGCCGCTGTCGCAGGGTTTTGAGCTGCTTTCTCTGCGAGATAGCTCTCATTGCCCCACTTCAACTCGTTGTCGATGAACAAGCCCACCAAATAAGGATCGTTCAACTCCTTCTCGCGAGTTGCGAGCTGAGCCTTCAACTCCGCCTTAAACGATGGATCGAATGGGTCCGACAACTGCCACCACAAGCCTCCTGTACCATTGATTGGTGCGGAGTGAATCTCCAATCGCTCGATATACGGAGTCTTCGACATCAGGCAGATATCCTTGTCCGACGAGTTTGCAATGGTGTTGAGTCCCCAGCTGCGCAGACGACGGTGTGCCAACTCTCCATACTTTTCGAGGTAGTTCTCGCCATACTTGCGGTAGAGGTTTGCAGAGGAGAAGTCGTAGGTCTCCTTATGACCGCGCTGAGTGTAGTATGGCTTCAACAGAGCATCGTGAGTATAGTAGAACTTCTCGAACTCGCTTCCCTGCTCTGGCAAAGCCTCAAAGTAGAACTTGCGGTTATCAATTGGTGTAACAGCGCACGAAGGTGTTACGCGCACCACACCGTGCGACCACCAGAGGCAACCTTCGGGATCGACAAACCACCACTTGCCATCCACCTTCTTCAAGTAGAAGCGACCTGTTGCCTCCTGGCGAGGACCATCAGCCCAACCACCATACTTGTTGAACGAAGCCGGTGCGGTATGTGCTGCGAGGTCTGCCTCCTCCTTTGCGATAGCTTGTTTTAGCTCCTCGTCCGAGTGCACCTTACCCTCCCACTCGTGGTGTTTGTACTGACCATATTGGTCGATGAATGGATAGAACTCATCGTGCGACATCTTTACAACATCGGGATTCTCCTTGCGCTTGCCAGGTACAATCTCGAAGTTGGAGAGTTTCCAACCCTTGCTCTCCAAAGTGCCAAAGCCCATAACCTTACCGCGAACCAAAATCTGTGTTACTCGTGAGAGGTCGCCTGCGTATGAGGCTATGCCAAAGGCGTGTGTGTAAGGGGTATAGAGCATATCGTTTTTGCCATACTTGAAGAAGTCGGCCTCCACATCGGGATTTTCGAGTGGGCGAGGGAATGGCAACTCAATATAACGCTTCTCGCCGGGTTTGATAAAGTAGAGATGACCTACCGACATCGGACGGGTAGTGCGATAGCGGTAGTACTTGGTATTCTCGTGCGAGAATGTTATGTAGACATTGAGTGGAGCTGGATCCATGTTCTCGATAGTGAAACGAGCACACTTATAGTCCGAGAAATCAAAGTCGCCCTGAATCTCAAATCCTGTGTTGGTATTGCCCGAATTAGGGCACATAAAAACTGTACCATTTTCTACGACGAAACCAGCTGTCGCGTCGGACGTACCTTTCAAATCTTGCTCATAGCCGGCGAGGTCACCAAATGGCTTAATCTGTTCTGCTGACAACTCCTCGAGGAGCTTAATTGTAGGCTTGCAGTTGCAACCAACGAGTGTTACGGTTGCAATCGCAGCTACTATCCAAAATACTCTTTTCATATAGTTTTAAGTTATTGTATGATTACTTTACTTTTGCCTCTGAACGAATCTTGTACATATCGTAACCTACGCGGCGAATACCTGCGATAGTTTCGTAATATGGGTTATCGCAGATGTCGGTGAAACCTACGTTGAAGTTCTCGCCATCGAAGCGACCTGTGGTTGCTTGGTCGGAGAATTGGTGCCAGTGGGTACCCACGCAGTTTGGATGCTCCAATGCCGAGCGAACATAGGCCTCGTATGCCTTACCGCGAGCCTCGTGGTTTGGAACCTCAATCAACGAGTGGTGGAACATACCACGGTCGCGTGTACCGAAGTGGAACTCGCCCACAATCATAGGTAAGTCGATGCCCTCAGGCTGAACATAATCCTCGATGGTAAAGCGGTAGAAGTTGTGACTTACAGCATCGCAATACTTTGCGCCGATAGTGCTAGCCTTACGATTCGCGCCAGCAAAACGGCAGCCGAGATACAACACGCCTGGAGCGTACTCGTTGAAGACCTCGCGGCAGGTGCTGAAATACTTCTCTATAACCTTATCGTTAAACTCAACGAGGTGCTTGTGTGCCGACTTTGGAAGGTCCTTGGTGTTGTTGAGCAGAGACTCCCACGATGCAAACGAAGTACCCCAATCGCTATTCAAAGCGTGGATATCCTCATTATACTTCGCCTTATAGTGCTTAACCAACTCCTGCTTACCGATGAGTGTTGCAGGATTCTTTGCAATCATCACTGCGAGGTAGCTCTCGTTGCCCCAACGAAGCTCATTATCAACGAAAAGACCTACCAAATATGGATCTTTCAACGACTTCTCACGATCCTTAAGCTGGTCGATGATGCTCTGGCGGAAGCTTGGATCGAATGGATCACGGAATGGCCACCAGCCACCAATACCCTTGATAGGCACACCGCGTGCCTCCAAACGCTCAATATACGGAGTCTTCGACATCAAGCAAATATCCTTATCCGACGAGTTTGCGATGGTGTTCAAACCCCAGCTCTGCAAACGGCGGTGAGCCAACTCTCCATACACTTGCTTGTAGTCCTTGCCATACTTGCGGTAGCAGTTTGCAGACGAGAAATCGTAGGTCTCCTTGATGTTACGAGCTGTATAGTAAGGCTTCAGCAGCGAGTCGTGAGTGTAGTAGAACTGCTCGAACTCGTCATCACGCTTTGGCATATTCTCGAAGTAGTGCTTGCGGTCATCGAGTGGAGTTACTGCTGACGAAGGAGTAACACGCACTACGCCGTGCGACCACCAGAGGCAACCTTCTGGATCGATAAACCACCACTTGCCATCAATCTTCTTCAAGTAGAAACGACCTGTAGCCTCGTGGCGAGGGCCATTTGCCCAACCTCCATACTTGTTACGGCCTGTTGCACCTTTGTGTGCTGCGAGGTCTGCCTCCTCCTCTTCGCGAGCCTTCTGTAGGTCGACATCCGAGTGTACCTTGTTAGGCCACTCCTTATACTTGTACTGTCCGTACTGGTCGATGAATGGGAAGAACTCGCTAAATGGCATCTGCACAACCTTTGGATTCTTCACGCGCTTGCCAGGGATAACCTTCAAGTCGTAAATCTTTACTCCATTTTCGGCCTTAACAGTGTTGGCTGCAAGGTGCTGAAAATGAAACGATATAATATTCACTTGTGACAAATCTGCCGTATAAGAGTGGAATCCAAACTCACTCGCATATGGAGTGAATCGCATCAACTTAAACTCTTTTGCAATCTCAGGGTGCTGCAAAGGCTCTGGGAAGTTCAATACAACTTCGCGTTTCTCGCCTGGTTGCAGGTAGTAGTTGTCACCAGTGACATTTTGTAAGGTACGACGGAACTTGGTGATATCCTTACGTCCTGCGTGAGTTATAAAGAGGGAAACACGAATAGGTTTCTCCTCCAGGTTCTCAAGCGTAAACGACATCGCCTTGTAGCCCGTGAAGTCGAAACTCTGATCGATAGTAAAACGAGTATGCTTCTCGTTCTTGTTAGGTTTGACAAGCACATCGTTACCCTCGCAAATGAGTTTTGCCTTGTGGCTTTTGAGACACTGATGAGGTGCATCCTCAATCAATTTAATCTCCTTCGGTTTTGCCTCAACGACAAACACTGTTGCCAAAAGTGCAAACATTAATGCAAAAATCTTTTTCATAATTGTTTGTATTTTAGACATTTAGTAATTTCTATCGGTTTCTAATACTGTGGTCTAAGGCTCGCACCACAGTGGTGCGCTGTGGTGCAAATATAGATATTTATTTCCAAACCACCAAATTTTATGGGGGTGTATTACACTATGCAAGTGGAGGTTATACGGAAAAAGATAGATACCGACTGGGGTGCCAAACAATATCAAGTAACAACCTAACACTTGGCTTTATATCTTCCTATACTCCTTAGGAGATATTCCCGTAACTCTTTTGACATATTTGCCAAATACCGATTGAGATGGGAAATTGAGATAATTACTGATTTGTTGTATCGTCATATTTGTAGAGAGTAGCAGGGCTTTAATCTCGGTGATTACATACTCGAAAAAATCAAAAGACAGATTCCGCAAAAGGAACCTGTCTTTTTTGATGAGCCGATTTCGGGATTTGAACCCGAGACCCCTTCATTACGAGTGAAGTGCTCTACCGCTGAGCTAAATCGGCAAACGAGAGTCGCAATTTCGTTTTTTAGTTCGTCAAATATAGTAATAATTTTCTATCAAAAGTAAAAGTTTTCGGTTTTCCGTACATCGTTTTCCGTTTTTTTAGTATCTTCGCAATTAGTTTAACCAAAAATTTATATTATGACAACCTTTATTTGCTGTTTGGCGTTGCTCGTTGCTGCCTATTTTACCTATGGTAAATATCTCGATAAGGTGTGTAAAATCGATGCAAAAGCCGAAGTTCCAAGTGCAAAACTCTACGATGGTGTAGACTATGTTCCTATGCCGCGTTGGCGCACATTCCTCATCCAGCTGCTCAACATTGCAGGTACAGGCCCAATCTTTGGTGCTATCCTCGGAGCGTGCTATGGTCCGGTGGCATTCCTTTGGATTACCTTTGGTGGTATCTTTATGGGTGCGATGCACGACTTTCTCTCGGGTGTAATTCTTGTCCGCAATGACGGTTTGAGCATCACCGAAATTGTAGCTCGCTATCTCGGCAAGGGTGCTGGTATGTTTATGCGTGTATTCTCGGTGATTCTGCTCTTGTTGGTGGGCGTGGTCTTCATTGTCAGCCCTGCCGATATCCTTGCGACAAAGTTTGAGGCAATCTCCAAAGAGTGGTGGTTGGGTATCATTATCGTATACTACTTCATCGCAACATTGTTGCCTGTTGATAAGCTCATTGGCAAGATTTATCCACTCTTCGGTATCGCATTGGTTTCGATGGCTCTCGGTTTGTTGGGCGTGTTGCTCTTCGGCGACTACACCATCCCTTCGATGACACTCGAAAACCTCCATATCAACAAGGCAAATCTCCCGCTTGTACCGACCCTCTTTATCACCATTGCTTGTGGTGCTATTTCGGGTTTCCACGCCACTCAGTCGCCACTTATGGCGCGTTGTGTGAACAATGAGCGCGAGTGTCGCTTCGTATTCTATGGCTCAATGATTTCCGAGTCTGTTATCGCTTTGATTTGGGCAGCCATTGCTATGGCATTCTTCTATAACGAAGGTGGTGTTTCGACAGTTATGGCAGGACACACTCCTGCTTGGGCTGTGAACGAGATCTCGAACACCACACTTGGCATTGTCGGAGGAATCCTCGCAATTTTGGGTGTTGTAGCAGCTCCTATCACTTCGGGTGACACCGCATTCCGTTCGGCTCGTCTTATCATTGCCGATGTATTCCACATCGAGCAGCGCACTAAATGGAAGCGACTCGCTATCGCTCTACCACTCTTCACCGCAGGTGTTGTACTCACATTCGTAGATTTCGATGTTGTTTGGCGCTACTTTGCTTGGACAAATCAGGCATTGGCATCGGTGGTATTGTGGTGCATCGTAGTATATCTCCACCGCGCTAAGAGCAACTACTGGGTAGCTCTTGTCCCTGCGGTGTTTATGACCTACATCTGCTCGTCATTCGTATTTGTGTCGAAGCAGTTTGTAGGTATGGGTACCAACCCTATAGCATACGTTTGGGGAGGTCTTTTAACCCTCACAATCACCACTTATATGGTCCTCACATTAGTACGTGAGCACAAGGCAGAACTATTGAAAAAATAACATTTATGGGAAAAATATCGCTCAAACCCACCGAGAATCAGAACTTTATTCTTCTTGGTGGCGACTTCGCAAAGAGTCTCGACTTGGCGCATAAGCAGGAGTCGGAGGGCAACTTCGAGGCTGCGTGCAACACTCGTTACAAGGCATTCCAGCAGATTATAGATGTACTGCCCGAGGATGAGGCTGCCGAGTTGGACTTCTCGCACCCCAACACTCGCGCAGCAATAGAGATTATCTATGGTTCGGCTGTGGATAACTTCTTGGCTGGCGATGTCGAACTATCTGCCGCACAGCTCGAGCTATTGTTGGAGTGCGACAGCGAGGACCATATCGAGGCTACCCCACAATTAGCGTTATGCTACATAGCCTTGGAGGAGTGGGAGTGCTTGGAGGATATTCTCCCCGATTTGGGCGACAAGAGCGCATTTAAGCCACTCGTTGAGGCCTTGTCAGAATATGTACGCACAGGTGTCGTTTCGGCTGAGGCGCTGCCGGCTTTGCACCGCCACCGCCACCTCTGCGAGGAGTTGCGTGCTACGGAGCATCCTGCAGACGAGACTTACCTTAAGGATATCTCCTCGGAGCGTCCAACCCAGCAAGCCCTCGCTCGCGAGATATATCTGCGTTGCGAACCTCTATTCCTCAAGAATAATGGATTCTTGGAGGTGATATAGAGCGAGTTATCGCTTCGCCACATAACAAAGAGTGTGTCCGAAAAATTATCGGACACACTCTTTTTTGTACGATTCTGGGAAAACTATTCTATTCCGATAGCGAGACCTACCACTCCAACTTAAGCTTGACAGGCAATGGCTTGTCGGCTCCAATTTGGAAGCTATCCGAGTAGAAGTTCACCTCTATGCTCTTTGTATCCTCACTCATTAGGACATTCTTGTTATTCTCCTGCACCAAGCTAACTTTAAGCGGATATGAGCTATGTGGTGGCAAGTAGATATGGCGGTCGTATCTATACTTCTCCGAACCTGGCGCTTTAGTCAAACGAACTGGCACACTTGAGTTATTCACCAAAGTGAAAGAGACCTGCTTAGGAGAGAATCGCACATTTCTAACCTTGACACACGCGTGGAAAAGCGGAGTGAGATCCTGCTCACGACCATATACTACACCTTCGCCAAATACTGCTGTACGGCGCGACTCTATAGCTTCGCGCACACCCTCAGCCGAACGCTCCTTGGCAAAGAGAAGGGTAACAACTCTGTGCTGACCGCCCTTATAGTCGAGTTTTGTAAAGAATGGCGAATGCGAATCCGAGCAACCCATAATTGCGAGGTTGTGCTTCAGGCACCACTCGTGGCTCTCTGGAGAGTAACCAGTCTCGGCATTGAAAATCTCGATAGCATCCATCAATCCCTCCTTGAGAATCTTCTTATGGGCTGGCCACATAATGGTCTCATTAGGGGCGTGCTTGCTCCAGTTAGGGTGATTCCACATCAGCAAAGCGCCCTGCTTGCGAGCCTCACGAAGTCCACCCTCCATTGCCAAAACGTGGTCGTGATCGTTTTTCTCGGCAGCAGCGCAAATATCGTCATTATCCTTCACAAAGAGGCAGTTGAAGTGTCCTGGAGGCATACCGCGAGTAATCTCTCCTCCGTGGATTACAATAACATTGCTCTTGGTGGCCTTTGCCAACTTATACGAGGCATCGCGATCGCATTTCTCGGTAAAATAGCCACGCTTTCTCATCTTCTGATGACGAGTGTCGAGATGGTCGGTGATAGCAATCACATCGAGTCCCTCCCACGCAGCCTCGTGCACACGTGTGGTAGGCCACACCGAGGCATCGGAGAAGATGGTATGAATGTGGAAATCACCCTTCAAGGTCACATACCCATCGACATTTGGGAAAACAATCCTATTTGGCGTGTATGCCATTGCGGCAGAGAACACCAATGAGAGCACAAAGAGAGAGGTTAATCT
Source organism: Alistipes sp. (assembly GCA_045659225.1). GTDB lineage: Bacteria > Bacteroidota > Bacteroidia > Bacteroidales > Rikenellaceae > Alistipes. The sequence goes on along the minus strand of JAZOWM010000103.1, from coordinate 6,542 downwards.
TTTCATTTTGCAAATATTTTGGTTTAACGTTTAGCAAAGATAACCTCTTTTTTTCGAAAATACAAATCAATGGCGATTGGCAACTACGGCACCGAGACCATAGACCACCACCAACACCCACAACAGCACAAGCTTTGGAGCTATATCCGAGAGTGTTGCACCCATAGACTGAACTGCAATCCACGCCTCCACAGCCGAGGAGCTCGGCACTACCCGACCAACCCAATAGAGCCACTGCGGAAAGGCTTCGGGCGGCAGCGACACTCCGCTAACCAACAGAAATGGTATAGAGAGCCACAAGAGCCACACTATCGAACTCTCGCGTCTGCGAAAGAGCGCACCTACCATCTGCGCCACGAAGATTACCGATAGGAGGTAGGGTAAAATCACCGCAACACATCGCCACCACACTCCGCGCATCGGATAGTCGAATAGCCAGTAGTGCACCGTAAGCATAAAACCCAAGGTCAGCGCATAGATGGCAAGGTAGACCACTGTGCGACCAATAGTTATAGCCAAGGGTGACTTTGCGGCATATTGCAGAGCTTGCTCCCTGCGTGTTGCCGACACCATTCCCACACCTACAAGCGCCGTCTGTTGCACAATAAGTAGGATAATAGCAGGCATCACAAAAACTCCATAGCCAAGTCGTGCATTAAAGAGGTTTCGTTGCTCGTAGATAATCGGAGGTTCATACGCCCCTTTACGCTCCTCGATAATCTCAACATTCCGTTGCTGAATGGAGGATACCGCACCCTCAACAACCTCGCGATAGGCAAGGAAGTAGCTTGCATCACCCAATATCGCCACCCTACCTTGTCGCTCGGCAAGAATATCCTCTTCGAAGTTGGGCGAAAGCGCCACTACACCCCATACTCTACGTTCGCGTAGTAGTTGTTCCGCTCCGCCCATATCGGCAACCTCGTGGATCACTGCCAACTGCGGCGAGGCGTTGAGCATATTCACAACTTCCCTGCTTTCAGCCCCTTGTTCACCACCAACCACTGCGATAGGTACCTCGTTTAGCACTTCGCCACCATAGCCAAGCGAGTAGGATATTCCGTAAATAAAGAGAGCAAAGACAACTATCAGTGCCACTCCCTCATCGTGCCAAACGGCCCGCCACTCCTGCTTTACAACCGAAAGTATCATAGTCTTCCCCAAAATTTACGCATTACCACCACTCTCCTAAATCTGCCCAACACAAGCAATGGCAGCAGACAAAATAGCAACATTGCAGCAATATCCTGCATCGACAGCCACCACGCCGAGCCTCGCACCACTTGGTCGATATAGAGTCGCATATAGTATGTGTAGGGAAAGAGCATTGTGAGGGGTTGCACAGCCGAGAACATTGCTATTGTCGGAAATGTTACACCCGAGAAGGTGAAGGCAAGCACCGAGTAGCCTCCGCCCAACGAGAGGGACAATCGAAACGAAGATGTTAGCGCAACCACAAAGAGCGCAACCGCCTGGTAGGCAATCACGAGTAGAATCGTCCCTACAACAAGAATCACCCAGCTACCACGCATAGGTTCACCAAAGAGACCAAAGAGAAGGAGTCCAACCACCAACGCCAATAACCACAGCGCGACAGTCGCGGGGGCGAGTTTGCCCATAATTGCTCCCGTCAACGAGCCATTTGCCGAGCGCAACCACTCAACCGATGTGCCATATCGTAACTCCGAGCCTACGGCATAAATTGTCGACAACATAGCGGCAATAATCAGCACCATTGCCAAGAAGCAAGGAGCAATATAGTAGGTGTAGTTTAGCCAAGGATTGAACAATCCGTATGTCGTAAATGCTATAGGCATAACCTGAGCCATAGCGTTATCGGACATCACCCCCTCCATCTCGGCACGCTGCAACGCCACCCCTACACCAAACGAGGTGATTGCGGTATGCACCCCCTTTGCCGAGAGAGAGTTTGTAGATATGTTTGTGCCCGAATCGTAGTAAGTAACCTCAGCCGCATTGCCTGAAAGAATATTTCGCGAAAAGTCACTTGGGATTTCGACCACTCCGACAACATCTCCCTGCAACAGCCGTTTTTGAGCCGATGCCATATCGGCAACCTCCTCAACAAGCGAGGTTTGAGGTGTTGCCTTTATCATCTCCACTATCTTACGCGAGAGAGAACTATCATCCTCATCGACCACCGCAACGGGAAGCGGTCCTACCACCCCGCACGAGAAGAAGAGAGCAAAAAAGAGAATAAGTCCCAGCGGCAACCATAGCAACAATGCGCGATATTCGCCATTGCCCTCTATTCGCCCCATCTCACGTATTGCCGAAGCCGCAACACCCGACCAAAATCGCCTTAAGGTCATTGCTTATTGGGTTTTGGCAGTTCTATAATCACACTCATACCAGCCCGCAAAGGCGCATCGCTCAAGGTTTGCATCTTCACCTCAAAAGTGCGTATATCGAAATCTCCACGCGCAGACGTAGCACTCTGCGTAGCATAGTCAGCCTCCACCGCGATTGACGAGACCTCAAAGCGCAATCTCTTGTCCAAGGCTGGAACTTTAGCCTCGAAATGACCTCCCACAACGAACTCAGGCAAGAGCGTCTCGGCGACATTAAACACAGCCTTTGCACTACCATTTTTAGCAATCGTAACGACAGGAAAACCACTCGCCACAAGTTCGCTTTCGTTTGCTACAACCGTATCCACGATGCCATCGACAGGCGAGTAGACCACCCTATCAGCCATATAGCGCTCGACCTCCTCAACCACACTCTTTGCCTGCTGAACCTGCGCGGCTGCAGCCTCTTTATCCTCGCGTGAGGCCCCCTCTACCGCCAACATATATTGCGACTTGGCTGCCATCTCCGTTGCTCGTGCCGCCTCCAACGAAGCGTACGCCTCATCGCGTTTCTGCGCCGACACCACCCCCTCCTCATAGAGGCGTTGCACACGCGCATAGGTCTGCCTTGCGAGTGTTGCTCCCACCTTTGCCTTCTGCCACATATCGCGTGCAGAACGAACTATCGGCTTGCGAGTTCCCGCTTTCGCTTTGGCATCTACAGCCTTTGCTCCACTCAATATAGCCTCCACTTGCGAGAGTTTAGCCTCGAGTTCGGGCGTAGAGATGATGTAGAGTGTATCTCCCTTGCTCACCAAATCACCCTCCTCGACAAACATCTTATCGATGCGTCCTGCAATCTTCGAGGCACAACGCAACGTAGTGGTTTCGACATAGCCACATAGCGAGACCTTATCACTCCGCCCCCAGCGGTAGCCAATATACACTATTATGGAGATTAAGAGTATCAACACGACTATCAACGATATATTTGTCTTTTTCATATTTTCGCTCAAATTAAAGAACAGATTGTGCAAACTGACTATGAATATAGTGCCCAAAGAGGTCGCTTACACCCGAAGCCTCCAACAAACGCGCCAAAGCCACATCGAGTTCATAGGCACTCTGCACCCGTTCGAACTTTGCACGCGAGAGGTTGAGCGCGGCATCTACAACATCGGTAGCAGTAGCCATACCCTCTCTAAAGGCCTTGTGTTTAGAGGTTAATAGTTCCTGGGCAAACTGCTCCGAACGATCCACTGCCGACAGGGTTGCCATCACCGACTCCACCCTATTATAGAGTTTTTCAACCATTAACGATATATCTTGTTTTGCCTTTTGCTCCAACTCCTCAACACGATTCAACTCCATACGAGCTGCCGCGCACTTATACTCCTTGTTCAGGCCATCGAAAATCTTAAAATTCAGCCCTACACCCACCGCCATACGCGGTATTAGTGGGGTAAGTTGGTAGTCACAAAATACCATTCCTCCCATCGCTACAATTTCGGGGAAGAGGTTTGCTCGTTGCAACTTCATATTCGCACGCGCCAGTTCTCGCACCCTATCCATCTCGCCAAGTTGGGGATTATGAAGTTTCGCCATAGCCTGGAAATACTCTAATGGTTCTATCGTTGAGAGTAGGAACATTGGGGTTGATGGTTGCACATCTTCATCCTCTCCGAGTGATGTTCGCAAGGCACGTTGCGCCATCTCCAACTGCAGTTCGGCACGTTGCAAATCACGCTCTGCCTCAGCTAAGCGATACTCAACATAGAGTCGCTCACTCGCAACAGCCATCCCCTCTTTTTCGAGCATTGCTACATCGTGAAGATGCTGTTCCACAACCGCTATAACCTCCTTGCAAATGGCGACTCCACGCCGTGCCAACTCCACTCCAAAATAGCGTTCAACAACCTCTACAAGCAATGCGCCTCGCACCTGAAGGCTCTGCTGTTGTGCGCGCTCCTCTCCAATCTTTGCCGCTTTGTTGGCTATCCATATCTTTCCACCAGCAAAGAGTGGTAGCACCACATCTCCACCAACAAAGGCCATATTTCGGCGTTGCAACGTGTAGGAGAGATCCAACCCAAGAGCCGCCAACCCCTCACCGACTATAGGCGAAAACGAGGAGAGCAATGGATTAAAATCGAGATTTACACTCTTGTTGAGGTGGGAATATGCGCCTTTGATTGATATTTGAGGCATAAACAGACCGATTGCAGCCTGCCGTTGGCGGTGTGCCGCACGTTCGGCATACTCCGAGGCTCGAATGGCGGGATTTCGCTCAAGGGCGAGCGAAAGTGCATCATCGAGCGAAAGATAACTCTGCGCAGTAGCACCTCCAATCATAGATACTAATAATAAGGTCAAAAATATTCTCATTGCTCCGATTTATGGAATAATACTCTCTCTCCTTCGGAGCAACAATCGTGCAAGGCAACAAAAAAGGTGGGCATCTAAAACTCGTTAGATACCCACCTCTCCATAGAGGGTTAATTCTACTTCTTCTCTGCCGCCTCGCGGGCCTTCAGAATCTTGCTTGCCTCGCGAGAGATCTTCTCGTCAACTTTGTAGAGTTTCATCACCTGCAACGGCTCGATAACCTCAGCAAAGAGCATTATATAACGTTGCTTAACTGTCGATGTAAGGATATTGTTTGCCAAGCGTGCCGACACCACAGCCAAAGCATTCTCGTTGGTAATCAACTCCTTCTTCATTCGCGCCTCCTTGTTTGCACTGGTCACCTTATGCACCTCATTACGATAGTTGCGGTAGACAGGATCGAACTTCTCCATCTGTGCATCGGAGAGCTGCAACTCGGTCTTGAGCAACTCTAAACGGGTCTGCATCAACTGCTCACGGCGAGCTTTTGCTACCTCGCGTTGTTCCTCGCTCAAGCGAGGTTTCTCCTGCGCAAACACATCCTGCGCGAACATTGTAGCAAGGGCTACCAATAATACAAAAATCTTTTTCATATCTCTCTATAATTAAAACATTTACAACGAAATCTCCTCCTCAATATAGTAGTTGGCATCCTGCGCCCACTCGTTAATAAGTTCATCTGGCGCACACTGCACCTCGGCAATCAGTTCCTCCATAGGTGTTGGTTTATGGAAAATATCATCGCTAAACTCCACAATTCCCAACACGCCAACTACCACCACAGCCGCTACAGCTATGGCACTCGCCCAGCGCCATTGCACTCTGTGCGTTGTCGGCTCCGCAGGGTGTGCCACCTCGCGCACTGCCATCTTTGCGCGATACTTCGCCTGCTCTACGGCACCCTCGTCAATCTTGTACGGCATCTGTTTCATCTTCATCATCTTACTCTATTTCAATAACCCTAACCTGCTCCTTAATCTTTTGCACTGCGTAGTGATAGTTCGACTTTAGTGTCGAGACACTCTGCCCCGTAGCTTGCGAAATCTCCTCGAACGACAACTCATCGTAGTAGCGCATATTAAAAACCAATCTCTGCTTGGTTGGTAGCGCCCAAACTGCCCGCTGTAGTCGCACCACAATCTCGTCTGCCGAGGGGTCGAGCTCGTGCTCGAATGTTGCCAACAAATCGCCCCTCAACGAATCTATCGAAGAGAAAACCCATCTCTTGCGCTTATTCAGACTCTTTATTGCGACACTCGTAGCGATACGATATAACCACGCCGTCAAAGAGCTATCCGTTTCGCCTCGGAAATCACCAATGGAGAGATAGGCTCGCGTAAATGTCTCCTGCAGAGCATCTTCCGCATCTTCGTGCTGAACAACCACGCGGCGTATATGCCAATAGAGCCTGTCACCATACTGCTCAATCAGCCTATCAAATGCCTCTACCGAGTTGCTCCTGAGTTGAGCAATTAAACCTCCTGCGCTCTTCATTTGTCCGAGTTCACTTATTAAGACATCACTTTTGCAAAAAAGTTAAATTTGCCCACTACAAAAATAATAATTTTCTTTAAATCCGTAAAATTTCCATCATTTTTTTGTATATTTGCCCCGCATAGTATATAGTGGTGAAAATAATTATTTTCAACAAACAATAAATTCAAAAAACTAACAACAAAACCAAAATGAAAAGATTGACTAAATTTTTTGTGGCAGTTGTCGCTCTGTTTGCAGGCTTTGCTTGTACAACAGACGTAACTGAGGACCTCGCCGCAAACATTGTGGGGGGGGGTAAAACTGTTATTACGCTTTCGCTTGAGGAGACGCGTACTCAGCTCGGCGAGA
>JAZOWM010000102.1:0-28764 GCA_045659225.1 Alistipes sp. | reverse complement strand
GAACCCTTCGACTTCTCCAATGCCTCAACTGGCTCGATGCCCTTCTTTACGAAGTCCATGAACTTGCCAAGGTGAACGAACTCGTAGCCGATAACCTCATCGTTAGCATCGAGGCCCATACGAGTACAGTAACCCTCAGCCATCTCGAGGTAACGAGTACCCTTAGCCAAAGTACCGAACATAGTACCTACCTGCGAACGCAAACCCTTGCCGAGGTCCTCGAGCGATGCACCGATAACGAGACCACCCTCCGAGAAAGCCGACTGAGTACGACCGTAAACGATCTGCTTGAACAACTCACGCATAGCGGTGTTGATAGCGTCACAAACGAGGTCGGTGTTCAAAGCCTCAAGAATAGTCTTGCCTGGGAGAATCTCCGAAGCCATCGCAGCCGAGTGAGTCATACCCGAGCAACCGATAGTCTCAACCAAAGCCTCCTGAATGATACCCTCCTTTACATTGAGAGTAAGCTTGCACGCACCCTGCTGAGGAGCGCACCAACCAATACCGTGAGTAAGACCAGAGATGTCCTTAATCTCCTTAGCACGCACCCACTTGCCCTCCTCCGGAATTGGAGCAGACTCGTGATTCGCACCCTTCTTAACGCAGCACATCTGCTGCACTTCGTGTGAATAAATCATAGTTGTTTAATTTGTTTAATTTATTTGTAAAATAAATGTAGTTGCACTTTTCGGAACAAATATACAAAAAAAATGCGAACTGACGATGCGGAGAGCGAGAAAAAATAAATTTATGTACATTTTTCCTAACCGCAGCGAGAAATCCTACCGCAAAAATACGCGATAGATGCTCAGGGCGCTTTCGTGGGTTATGAGGATTCCAGGGGCATAGGAGCGATAGCTATGCCCCTGGGTATGATTTTTAATACCTGCGGTAGAAATTTATTTCTAAACGTGCAAAAAAAAGAGCGAGAAAACTCTCGCTCTGTGTCTTGTGTTTTTAGTCTACTTCACCTCGAACTCTGCAGTGAGGAGGTCCTTATCTCGTGATGAGCCTCCGACCATCACCTCGAAGGTTCCAGCCTCAACTACGCGCTCCATATTGAGGTTGTAGTAGCGCAAGTGCTCTGGGGTGAGGGTGAAGCTGATGCGCTTACTCTCGCCAGCCTTCAATGTCACACGCTCAAAGCCCTTCAACTCCTTGATTGGACGAGTCACCTCCGAGTAGCAGTCGTTGATATAGAGTTGTGCAATCTCCACACCATCGCGTGCGCCTGTGTTTTTGACGGTAACGCTAACCTCAATACTCTCGTTAGGGGTAATCTCGCACTTCGAGAGTTGCAAATCTGAGTACTCGTATGTTGTATATGACAATCCGAAGCCGAATGGGTAGAGAGGCTTGGTTGACATATCTACAAGGCGATAACGCTTGATAGTAGCCTTTTTGTGGTTGTAGTAGGATTGAATCTGTCCCTCGTGTCGAGGAATAGTTATAGCCAACTTTGCCGAAGGATTGACCTCTCCGTAGAGGATCTCGGCAACAGCCTTACCTCCAAGCATTCCAGGTTCCCAAGCGTAGAGTATAGCAGGGAGATTTTTATCCTCCCATACAAGGCTGTTTGGGCGGCCTGTTACGACAACGAGAATTGTAGGCTTGCCGCTTGCTGCAACCTTGCGTACCAAATCCTTCTGCAAGCCATAGAGATCTATGGTTGCACGATCCTGGTTCTCGCCGCAGGTCTTGAACCCCTTGCGATTACGCATGCTAGTCTCTCCCGCAACAACGATATTTAGGTCGGTTGAGCGTGCTATGCGTGCAGCCTTATCCACATTCTCCTGCTTCATCAACTTTGGAGAATCTCCCTGATTTACAAATACGAAATCGGTTTTAGGAGCCACCTCGCGTAGGCCTTCGAGAATAGTGGTTACATTCTCCGGTTTTTGAGGAGCCGACCAGTCACCCATAATATTTTCGTCATCGGCGTTGATACCCGTTACGAGTACGCGCTTGTATTTCTTTACATCGAGTGGAAGAATACCGTCGTTCTTTACGAGTACAATCGAGTTGCGCGCTGCCTCCAAAGCTGTTGTACGGTGCTCCTTGCACATACGCACCTTCTCGCCCTCAGCAACATTTGAGTATGGGTTCTCGAACAATCCAAGACGGAACTTTGCGGTGAGAATGCGACGCACCGACTCATCGATGCGGCTCATAGGAATACGACCCTCACGCACCAACTCGGCAACCTCCTCGTTCCAATAGATACCGTGCATATGCATATCCATACCTGCCATAATTGACTGATAGAATGCCTCCTTGCGACTTGTTGCGGTGAATTGTCTGGTGTGCAGACGCTCGATATCCATCCAATCGCTTACGATAAATCCATCGAAACCATACTCCTTGCGCAGAACATCCTCCATAAGCCACTTGTTGCTGTGACAAGGCACTCCGTTAATGTCGTTGTGAGCCATCATTGCCGAGCCTGCGCCACCTTTGCGAACGCTTAACTCGTATGGTGGCAGGAAAACCTCGTGGAGGGTGCGCTCCGAGATATCTGTCGGAGTGGCGTTTCCTCCATTTATAGATTGCGAGCCTGCGATAAGGTGTTTGATGCAGGCTAAGACATCATCTCCGCCCTGCATATCGCCCTGATAACCATTTACCAATGCTAAACCCATCTCGCCTACGAGATATGGATCCTCTCCAAATGTTTCGCCTACACGACCCCAACGAGCATCACGAGCGACATCAACATTCGGGTTGAAGGTCCAGTGCATATTCATTGCGCGCATCTCCAAAGCGGTCTGACGAGCAATCTTGTATGCCATATCGGTATCAAACGAGCAGGCAAGACCTATGCTTGTAGGGTAGGATGTATTGTTTGGAGCGAGGCAGTTTCCGTGAATTGCATCAATTCCAAAAATCAATGGAATACCCAAACGCGACTGCATGGCCAACTCCTGCAACTCGACAGCCTCCTCCGGTGTCAAAACATGAAGATAAGAGCCAATGCGACCCTCTTTTGTCCACTTGCGGAGTGTGTCGGCGTTGATGCCTGGATAGTAGCCCTGTGCATCCTGATTGTCTGCCTGTGCCTTTTTGTCCATGTTAGATACATGTACAACACCGCAAAATTGGTTCATCTGTCCTACCTTCTCTTCGAGGGTCATCTGCGAGAGCAAGCTCTCAACACGCTTTTCGATAGGTGCGGTTGGGTCTTTGTAATCAACTTTGCAACACGATACCGCAAGAGCTGCAACTGCAATGATTAAGATTTTTTTCATATTGGGTGTTTTTTATCTGATTTGTGCGCTGTGCTTATGCTCGAATGCCGACTGCAATGCCGACATTGTGCGCTCGATGGTCTTATCATTGAGGGTTTGGTTCTTGTCCTCCAAGATGAACGACAATGCATACGACTTCTTGCCCTCTGGCAACTTGTCGCCTTCGTAAACATCGAACAACGAAACGCTCTTGAGCAACTTCTTCTCGGTTGCGAATGCAGTAGCACGAAGCTGAGCAAACGATACGCTCTTATCCACGAGGAGTGCCAAGTCGCGCTTAACCTCAGGATACTTCGACAACTCTACTGCCGAAACCTTGTGCTTGCGGGTAGCCTTCAAAAGCATATCGAAGTCAATCTCTGCAAAGAATACATCCTGCTTCAAATCGAATGCCTTGCAAATCTTTGCATTTACCTGACCCATTTGCACAAATGGTTTGTTGTTTACATACAACTCCACAGCATCGCCAAACAGATCGCTATCGAGCGACTCGGTGCGCAATGCGTAGATATCCAAGCCAAAGCGGCGGAGCAATAACTCAACCTGAGCACGCAAGGTGTAGAACGATGCAGACTCTGCCTTTTGGTTCCACGACTGCGGTGTTGCCAAGCCGGTAACTGCGATAGCCAAGCGGTAGTTCTCCGAGTAAGAGGCCAACGGAGCAACCTCCTCGCCCTCCGTTGGCTCTACCTTGTTGTAGAAATAGCAATTTCCGAACTCGTATATCTTCAAGTCGCCATTGCGGTGGTTAGCGTTCAATTGTACGGCCTCCATTGTGTTAAACAATAAGGTCTGGCGCATTACACCCAAATCTGCCGAGAGTGGATTCATAATCTTTACGCACTTCTCCACTGGGTATGACTGCAAGCCTTCGTAGTATGCAGTCTTGGTGAGTGAGTTCGACATAATCTCGGTGTAGCCACGTGCGGTGAGCATATCGGCTACGAGGTTTGTCAAACGAGTCTTATCAGGCTTCTGAACGTACGAGAGGGTAGAGTTAACCTTCTCCGAAACCTCTACATTGTTGTAGCCGTAGATACGCAAAACATCCTCGATAAGGTCAGCCTCACGCTGAACATCTACGCGGTATGGTGGTACGGCAACGCTCCATACATCGCCCTCCTCCTTCTCAATCTTTACCTCCAAAGCATCGATGATGGTGCGGAATGTCTCGGTTGGAATCTCCTTGCCGATAAGAGCCTTTGCGCGAGCTACCGAGAAGTCGAATCGGAACGGAGCGACCTCCTCTGGGTTTGAATCGTAAATCTCGCTTGCGATAGTACCGCCAGCCAACTCCTTGAAGAGGAGTGCTGCGCGCTTCAATGCGTAAATCTGAATGTTCGGGTCAATACCACGCTCGAAACGGAACGATGAGTCTGTATTCAAACCGAAGCGTTTTGCAGTCTTACGCACCGATACTGGGTTGAAGTATGCCGACTCGATAAAGATGTCGGTTGTAGTCTCGCTAACGCCCGAATCCAAACCGCCATAAACTCCTGCGATACACATTGGACGCTCTGCCGAGCAAATCATCAAATCGTCAGCTGTGAGCTTGCGCTCTACGCCATCGAGAGTTACGAATGGAGTACCCTCAGCGCAGTTCTTAACAACAATTTTGTTGCCCTCAATCTTCGTCATATCGAAGGCGTGAAGTGGCTGACCGAGCTCGAAGAGTACATAGTTGGTAATATCCACCAAGTTGTTCTTTGGGTTGATGCCCGCTGCACGCAATGAGTTCTGCATCCACTCTGGCGATGGAGCAATCTTGCAACCTGTGACTGCTACACCTGTGTAGTGTGGGCAAGCGGCGGTATTCTCAACCTCTACCTCAATCTTTGCGCTGTTGTTCTCCACTGCGAAAGCCTCTACGCTTGGCAATTTCAACTCTGCCTCTACGCCCTGAGCGCGAAGATATGCTACCAAGTCGCGAGCAACGCCGATGTGCGAGCCGGCATCAATACGATTTGGAGTCAAACCAACCTCGATAAGGTAGTCATCGGTGATGTTGTAATACTCCTTTGCGGGTGTTCCCACAACTGCATCAGCCGGCAACTCAATAATTCCTGCGTGTGATGAGCCAATGCCCAATTCGTCCTCGGCACACAACATACCGAGCGACTCTACACCACGAATCTTCGAACGCTTAATCTTGAACTCCTCCTCGCCACCATCAGGGTAGAGCACTGCGCCAACAGTTGCGCACATAACCTCCAAACCCTTGCGGCAGTTTGCTGCACCGCAAACGATTGGAAGTGGAGCCTCGCCACCTACATCTACGGTAGTTATGTGGAGGTGGTCCGAATCGGGGTGATCCTCGCAGGTGAGTACCTCACCAACAACAACACCTGCCAAGCCTCCGCGAATGGTCTCAATCTTCTCGAAACCCTCTACCTCCAAGCCGATGTCTGTCAAAACTTTCGATATCTCCTCTGCGGTAAGAGAAGTATCTACATAGTTTTTTAGCCAATTAAATGAAATATTCATATCGTAATAAATTTTTAATTTATTTGCTATTTGCCAATAATCGGACAAAGATAGTAAAAAAAAGACAAAAGACGAAAGACGAGAGACGAAAGATTTTAATTTAAAATTAAAAAATAAAAAAAAGCCAATGGCTAATGGCCAATGGCTAAAAGCAAAGAGAGGAGAAAACACCTCTCTTGTTTATTTCTTTCCTCCGAAGAGACGGTCCATAACGATAGCGATAGCGCCATCGCCCGAGACGTTACAAGCAGGACCATAGCCATCGAGTGCCAAGTAGATAGCCATCAACAAGGCGGTCATCTCTGCCGAGAATCCCAAAATCGTGCCGAGCAAACCTACCGAAGCCATCAATACACCACCCATAACACCTGGTGACGATACTGCGGCGATAGCCTGCATCAAGGCGAAATTGATGAACAATGCCAACGGAATATCCACGCCAAACATATAGGCTACAGCCACCGAAGTGGTCACCAACTTGATGGTCGAGCCACACATATGAGTGTTCGAGCAGATAGGAATGACGAAGTTCGCAATATCCTCGCGTACACCGCTCTTGAGGGTACATTTTGTAGTTACTGGAATCACTGCTGCTGATGAACAGATAGAGAAGCCAGTAAGGTATGCAGGGAGGATGTTGTAAAGGAGACGGAATGGGTTTTTGCGTGCGATGATACCTGCGATAATGTACTGCAAAACGAGGTAGAGAATCGACAATACCACGCCTGTTCCGATAACCTTTGCGCCAGTGCCGAGTACCACATCTATAACACCCTTTGCACTCATCTCGCAAATCATTGTGAAGATGTAGATTGGCAACAACGGAATGATAGCGCTCTCGATAAACCACTTCACAATCTCGCCAAACTCCTCAAACCAACCCTTAACCGACTCCGCCTTGAGGAAGATGCAACCCAAGCCGATAACAAACGAAAGAACGATAGCGGTCATCATATCGCATACTGGCGGAATTTTCAACTCGAAGAATGGTGCAAAACTCTTCTCCGAGAGTGCCTCAGGCGAGAGTTCTCCAACCGAGAGAATGTGAGGTAGGAACTCTGTTGCACAACCATAGGAGAACAACGCTCCACCCACAGTAGAGATGTAAGACACCGCAATCACAAAGAGGAGCATCTTGCCTGCTCCCTTACCCAAATTTGCTACGGCAGGAGTTACCAAGCCGAGTACCAATAACGGCACCGAGAACTTTAAAAGTTGAGCAAACAAGAGGTTGAAGGTCTTGAAGATGCGGATAAATACATCGGGCAAGAATAAGCCGAGTAATGCACCCAAAGTGATGGCAATTACCACCTTCGGAAAGAGTCCGAGTTTAATCTTTTTTAACTGCATAATATTTGTAATTTAAGTTTGTTACTTCGAACCTATGTATAGGAAAATCATTCCTACGAGTATAAGTAGCAGATCGAGAGCCTTTGCTCGCAGGTTGCGTTCCCCAAAGAGCAGAGCGCCGCAACCAAACGATACCACCACTGATGAGCGGCGAATCATAGCCACTACTGCAATCATTGCTGCGCCATCGCGTAGGGCGTAGAGATATGCCATATCGGCAGTGGTAAGTAGAATCGATATCATCGGTATTGCCCACGACCAATGGAATCTCTGTTCTGCGCGTTTTGGCAACCATAGTACCGCCACGATAACAGTCATTAGCAGAAACTGATAGAAGGTGTACCAACTCTGCACAAAGATAGGGTTGAGCGTACGCATTATATGTTTGTCGTACAAGCCGCAACATACGCCAATCATAGCTGCAGCTGCCACGCACAAAATCCAACGATTATTGGCAAAATTGATGCCCTCCTTCTTGCTCGAACGACTTAGTAGATAGAGCGATACAATGGCGAGGATAACGCCTACCCACTGGTAGCCATTGAGCCTCTCGCCGAAGATTATCATCGCACCTACGAGCGTCATCACAGGGCGTGTGGCATTGATTGGACCAACGATGGTCAGAGGTAAGTGCTTGATTCCAAAGTATCCGAAAATCCACGATGAAAGCACCATCACAGCCTTCAATATAACCCTTGCGTGGTCGTGCAACGAACCACTTGTGGTCTCAAAAATCGAGCCATCGAGCCACCCTCCGCCCACGATTGAGTCGAGTAGTGCAGGGGCGAAAATAAGAGATGAAAAGAGGGTGTTTAACCATAGTACGGGCAATACAGCATTATCTCTCAATGAGCGTTTCTTTGCCACATCGTAGAGTCCCAATAGGGCAGCCGAGAGAAATGCTAAATATACCCACATATCTAACCGAAAATCAAGATGTCAGCAATGGCAAAGGCCGCTAATGTAAGACTTGCCAAACCATTCAATGTGCCAAAGGCTATAGCTATGGAGCGTTGCTTTTTAGGGGTTACAAGGATATGCTCTGCCACCAATATAGCGGTGAAGAGAGCCACACCGCACCACAATACCCAACTTTGAGGGAGAAGAAGTGCGAATCCCACCAACGATGCAACACTCAAGCAGTGGAGGGCTATACTTATATATAAAGATGTAGCCACCGAGAATGTCGAAGGTATGGAGTGCAGACCTTGCTGACGATCAAACTCGGCATCTTGCAACGCATAGATTATATCGAAACCTCCACACCAGGTGAGTACCAACAACGAGAGCAGACACACCTCCCAAGTGAGAGTTCCTGCAACGGCTATAAAAGCTCCTGCTGGGGCAATCGCAAGCGATAGGCCGAGTACGATGTGTGCCAGGGCGGTGAAGCGTTTGCAATAGCTATAAAACATAATTACTGCCAATGCCACAGGCGAGAGAATGGCGGTAAGGGTGTTGATGCTGCAAGCGGTAGCCACAAAGAGTAGGCCATTTGCAACTATAAATATCATTGCATTGCGAGGCGAAATCACCCCTGCCGGTATTTCGCGGTTTGCAGTGCGCGGATTCTCCTTATCTATATCGCGGTCTGCCCAACGATTGAAGCCCATAGCGACATTGCGCGCAAAGACCATGCACAAGACAACCTGCACGAGCAGCCACCACGAAAACTCCGCATCGGTGCTCCATAATGCGTAGGTGAATGCCATCAACGCAAATGGCATTGCAAATATCGTGTGAGCGAATTTAACTAACGAAATGTACCTCTTCATCGTTTGCTATTTTAGTTCCTTGGCTCTTCGATTCCGACTCCTTACAACCACCCAAGTGCAACACCTTCAACTGCTTCTCGAACTCCTCTGCCGAGAGGTTTGTCTTAACCTTTATGGTGCGTGATGTGCCAGGGAGGAGGTCGAAATAGTTATCCTCGAAGAAGTTGTCGATACCCTCTATTGCGAGATATACGGCACGTGCAAAGTTGTCGGTTGCTACTGTTACGGAGACACCGCCATCAATCTTTTCGACCTTGGTTGTGATGTTGCAAGCAGGGAAGTTCAATGCGCCTTGCTTTACGAGGTAGTTATTATTTGAGTAGAGTTTGTCACCAACCTTGAGCGATGATACGATAACTACATTCTCAGCCTTCTCGCCCGCCAAGATAGTATCGGTAGCCTCATCGAGCATAATTGTTGAGGTGTTGGCTGGTACAACCACCGCCTTGCGATACGACTTTACGACCTTGCCAGTGAGCGTCATAACCTTAACCTCGAATTCGGCCTTGGCGTTGCTCTGATTGTCCGACACGACATATACGCGTAGACGACCTTCGCTCTTGTATGCCGAGAGGAGATACTTATCGAAGAAGTAGCGTGCAAAGTAGTGCTGCGCCTTCCAACGACCATAGTAGTCGCGGCTTGACCACGATGCCACTGGCCAGCAATCGTTGTGCTGCCAGTAGAGCGAGCCTTGACAGAATGGCATATCGCGGCGATGAGCCTCTACTGCAATCTTTATGGCATCGCCCTGCATCACTTGTCCCATATAGAGGAACTTCTCGAAGTCGCTCTGCGCCCAATACTCCTTGGTGAGGTAGTCGTTAATCTTGCTATTGGCACTCTTGCCACCGCGCTGGTGCGACATCATAACCTCCGAGTGGATGTTCCAATCCTTTGGGTTCGGAGCGTAGAGTTTTATAGAACCTAACTCTGGGTACGATTGAAAACCATACTCCGACATAAAACGCGAACGGGTTGTATTGTAGCGCTCGAATGGGTGACGGTGTCCCCACACGCCCCAATAGTGGTAGTCGCCGAGGTGCTTAGCATCGCCAGCCTTGATATCCTTACCTGCCCACGGCGACATCGGGTGGTAGTAGCGCATAGGGTCATACTTGGCACATACCTCAGGCAGAAGCTCGTAGTATTGGTAGTCGAACTGCGCCTTCATTATGTCGTAGTATTTCATATCTACGCCCTTCTTCTCGAAGCTGCGTTTGCCCGCCATCAGCGTGTCGTAGCACTCGTTGTTGCCACACCAAAGGGCAATACAACCGTAGTTGCGTAGACGCTTTACGTTGTCGACAGCCTCCTGGCGGATATTCTCAATCATCTCGCCCTCGACAGGGTAGAGAGCGCAACCGAACATAAAGTCCTGCCACACCATCAGTCCGTGCTTCTCGCACTCCTCGTAGAACTTCTCGTTCTCGTAGATGCCACCGCCCCATACGCGGAGCATATTCATATTTACCGCCACAGCATCGGCTATGGTTTTTTCGTAGACCTCGTCTGTTACACGAGTGAGGAACGAGTCGCAAGGGATGTAGTTCGCACCCTTGGCAAATACCGCCTTGCCATTGAGCTCGAAGTAGAACGAGCGACCATCTTTGTCCTCCTCGCGGATAACTTTCAACGAACGCACTGCAATATCGTGATGACGGCTATCAACCACTTTGCCATCAATCTCCACCTCGGTACGGAGGGCGTAGCGATGAGCCTCACCCAAACCGTTGCACCACCAGAGCTTTGGCTTGGCAATAGTCATCGGCACGATAGCCTTATTCTCTCCCGCCTTGAGGGTTGTCGAACCTTTGGCAACTATTCTACCTGTCTGTTCGTCAACTACTCGTAGTTGGGCGGCAGTCTCCTTTTGCGAGAGAATTTCGAACTCTACATCTATATCGGCACGCTTTGCGGTAACGCTCTTTTGGTTGTAGAAGATGTTGTCGATGCGGAGCGAGTCCCAGGCCTCGAGGTATACAGGTCTCCAAATGCCCGATGTTACAAGGCGTGGTCCCCAATCCCAGCCGTAGTGATAGCCCGCTTTACGGCAGAAGACACTAATCTTGCGCTTGAGCAGACCGCCATTCTCCGACTGGTCGTTCCAACGGTAGTATTGGAATGGCAGAGCCTCCCACTTTGGCATATCAATCTTCACCACCGAGTGGAAATAGATGCGCAGTTTGTTCTCACCCTCGCGCAACTGTTTCTTGACATCTATGCGCCAGCAGCGGAACATATTATCCGCCTTGAGGAGCAACTCGTCATTCAGGTAGACATCGGCGTAGGTATCCAAACCCTCGAATACCAAGTTGATGCACTCCTTGTTGAGAATCTCCTTGTTTGCCACGAAGGTGGTGACGTACTCCCAATCCTCCTTATCCACCCACTGCACTCCGCGCTCGTTGAGGTGGAAGAATGGGTCTTCGATAATCTCATTTGCCATCAAATCGGTATGCACCACACCTGGCACTGTTGCCGAGAACCAATTTGTTCCACGATGTTGCTTGAACTGCCACCCCTCGTGTAGAGATTGTCGTTGTGGAGATGCGGAAGTCATCGCCACTGCCATAATAGCACATAGGATTGTGAGAACTATCTTCATTTTACTATCTTGTTAGTTGTTAGATTGATTGCTGATTTCGTAGATTGTATCGGCATAGTTACTCCATATATCTGCCGTTTTGTAATCTTCGACCACGCTACTCGGAACGTAGAACTTGCGCCCCTTCTTATTACCTTCGAATATATATCTGTTTTCAAGTATTGGTGGTAGTAGAGCCAAGCAGGTTACACTCTTGAGTGCCTTGCAATTCATAAATGCGTGTTTGCCAATTGCTCCTACTCCGCTACCGAGTGATACCTTGCTCAATGATGAGCAGTTGCGGAATGCATCTACACCAATGCTCACCAACGAGTCATCGGCCGTAAAACTGGTTATAGTGGAACAGTTGATAAAGGCGTAGGGAGAGATGTGCTCTATGGCGGTAAGCGAAACGGTGCTTACGGCTTTGTCGTTAGAGTATTGCAACACCTCGGCTATTGAGAGAGGGTTGGACTCCTCATTCTTGAACTGGATTCTACACCAACTGTGTAAATCTTGAATCTTCACCTTGGTAATCTCGCTGCAGCCGTAGAATGCACTATCGCCTACACTCTTTACAGATGAGGCAAAACTGACACTTTTGAGTTCCGAGTTGTTGTAGAAAGCAAAGCTACTAATATGTTCAATGCCCTCGGGAATGTTGAGTGCAGTAACCTTTGCCTTGTTGATTATGAGGCTTCCTGCATAGTTCAGTGGGTTTGCAGTAGGGGAGTCGAAGGCAATATTGCACCAATTGTAGATAGATGGTATGTGTAACGAGCGAAGGTTATAACAGCCATCGAATGCCATCTTTCCGCAGTGGGAAAGACCGCTACCGAGAGTTAGGCTCTCCATATTTTTGCAGTCGTAGAACGCCCTCTCCCCAATCTCAGCAACGGAGTTTGGCAACGAGAGGTTGAAGATGTTGTGACAGCCGTTAAACGCACTCTCGCCGATGGAGACGAGATCCTCCTCGAAGCGAATAATGCCTATACCATACTCGAAATTCTCTACAGCTATTACTGCAGTGTTGAATGCAGTGTCATCAAACGATAGTGTTCGACCATCTGTAGTAGTGCACCATATCTCGTTATTCGCGGGTGTTCCCAACGAAGGAATAGAGGTGTCGGGCTCAGTACCATAATAATACTCTTTTTCCGAGCAAGCTGCCAATCCAACAGTTAATATTGTCAGAATTACTTTTAGAATCTTCATCTCTATCTCTGAATTGCTTTTCCAAATAGTGTGGCCGATGAGCAGTCGGTAATCTCAACCTCGATGTAGTCGCCTGCACCGTAACCCTCCACTCGGTCGAATACGACCATCTTATTCTGCGAGGTGCGACCACAAAGCTGCTCCGCACTACGCTTCGAGCGTCCCTCAATCAATACCTCGAACACTTTGCCTATATCCTTGCGGTTGCCCTCGAGCGAGAGGGTATTCTGCAAAGCAATCACCTCATTCAAGCGGCGAGTCTTCTCCTCCTCGGGAATATCATCCTCGAAGTGGCGTGCCGAGAAGGTGTCGGGACGCACCGAGTATTTAAACATAAATGCCGAAGCATAACCCACCTCACGCATAAGCGAGAGGGTAGCTTCGTGGTCCTCCAAGGTCTCGCCACAGAAGCCCGAAATAAGGTCGGTTGTGATAGCGCACTCTGGCATAGCCTTGCGGATAGCCGCCATACGCTCCAAGTACCACTCACGGGTATATTTGCGATTCATCTTCTCGAGCTGAGCATTCGAGCCTGACTGCGCAGGAAGATGTACAGCCTTGCAGATATTCTTGTACGATGCCATTGTTGTAATCAACTCATCGCTCAAATCCTTTGGATGCGAAGTTGCGTAGCGCACACGAAGAAGTGGTGAAATCTCGGCAACCTTAGCCAATAGTTTTGGGAAGTTGACCTCACCATCTGCATACGAGTTCACATTCTGACCGAGCAGAGTCACCTCGCGATAGCCATTCTCGAAGAGTGTGCGAGCCTCGCCTACGATTGTTTCGTGGCTTCGACTGCGCTCACGACCACGAGTGTAGGGCACTACACAGTAGGCGCAGAAGTTGTTGCAACCACGCATAATCGAGATAAATGCACTTACGCCATTCTTGTCGAGACGTACGGGTGCGATGTCGGCGTAGGTCTCCTCGGTGGAGAGTAGGGTGTTGATACCCTTGCCTCCGCTCTCTGCCTCACGGCATAGCTTCGGAAGGTCGCGGTAGGTGTCGGGACCAGCCACGATATCCACTCCGTTGCTTTTCTCGAGCAACTCATCTTTCAGTCGCTCCGCCATACAGCCGATAACGCCCACCAACAACGTAGGTTTCTTTCGGCGCAGACGGCGCATCTCGCTCAATCGTCCCCATATTCTCTGCTCCGCATTATCGCGCACCGAGCAGGTGTTGATAAGGATGATATCTGCCTCCTCAATCTTCTCTGTGTAGAAGTAACCCTCCTTCTGCATAATCGAAACCACAATCTCGCTATCGCCAAAGTTCATCTGACAGCCGTAGGTCTCAATAAATATCTTCTTGCCATCGCCCTGCAATGGTCGCAAATTCGTAAAACTCATATTGTTAGCCATTAGCTTTTGGCCATTAGCCATTAGCCAATTTTTTAATTCTTAATTCTTAATTCTCAATCCTCAATTTTGAAAATATTACATATTTTCCAACTCGTGTTTCTCTGGCATCGGCTTGAAGCCCTCACCAAAGGTGTTGTAGGCATTCGCCACTACCATAAATGCCTTCGGGTCGTAGTCCATTATAGCGCGTTGCACCTTCACCAATTCGTGACGAGGTACTACGAGAAATATCATCTCCTTCTCTGCGTTGGTATACATACCATTCGCCTTGATGTAGGTACCACTGCGGTCCATCTCCTCGAGAATGTACTTGCGGAACTCCTCGTTGTGGTGCGATGTGACGATGAAGATTATGCGGTCGTATGATGCTCCATCGAGCATATATGCCAATACGCGTGACGATACATAGATGGCGATGAGCGAATAGAATGACAACTGCCAACCCTGCGCCTCGCCACCGCCAAAACCGAAGCCAATGACAAGCAGTCCTGCCAATACTACCACGGAGTCGGCAATGAGTACACCCTTCGAGAAGGTCATCTTGCAGTATTTCTGCAATATCATAGCTACGATGTCGGTTCCTCCGGTTGTGGCTTGCTCCTTAACCACAAGACCTACTCCCACACCAAGCACTACAGCACCAACGATTGTTGTCAGCATAAGATGGTCGGACATATCGAGAATGCCGCCAAGCAACTGTGCAGGGTCGAGCGAACGAATAGCCTCCTCGTTGGGATAGGCAAGGTTTGTGAAGAGGTTCATAAGTCCTGGTGTGAGCAGCGCTGCTACTACTGTCTTTGAACCAAAGCGGGGACCAAATGCGAGAAATGCAAGTATTAGAAGCACAGTGTCGAACATATAGCCAAATGTTCCCACCCGAATATCGGGGAAGATGTTGTGCAGAACGATACCTGCGCCATACACGCCACCTGGAACAATGTTGTAGGGGCTAATAAAGAACACGTATCCTGCCGCCAAAAGCGAGCAACCCAAGATAATCATAAACCAGGACCACCACCAAGCAGGCGAGGATAAAGCCGATAGATGCTTCTTCAAATTCATAGCAAATATATATTTGTATATATTTCAACTCGCAAATATAGTAAAAAAATCTGAGAAATATGGTTTATTGCAAGAAATGTACATTTTTGTTGCGAAGTTTTCGAAAATGCGATTTTTTGAACATTGGCCATAATAACTACTTTTTGGAGGTTAAGAAATTATTACTATATTTGCACTGAATGTGTACACGAAAATAGTATGGTTATAACCTATTATTGTATTGTAACTCTGTTTATTATCGCATATTTGCTGGGCTCGATTCCGAGTGCGGTGTGGATTGGTAAACGCTACTATGGCGTGGATGTCCGCGAGCACGGCAGCAAGAATGCGGGAACAACAAATGTGCTGCGCGTACTTGGTACACGTGCCGCTATTCCTGTTTTTGCTATCGACTTCCTCAAGGGTTTTGTGGCGGTCTCTATATTCTCGCTACTCAAATACGATAGTGCCATTCCATCGGGTGCTTGGGTGGTAAATTTGAAAATTTTGGCAGTTTTTGTGGTCGTTTTGGGACATATCTTCCCCGTATTCGCCAATTTTAGGGGCGGAAAGGGTGTAGCAACCGTTCTTGGAGCAGTTACAGGTATCCAGCCCAATGTTGCACTCTTGTGCTTTGCGGTGTGGGTGGTGGTGCTGTTGTTGTGGCACTATGTCTCGCTCGCTTCGATTGTTGCAGGGTGCGCATTCCCAGTCTTTGTGTCGATATTCTCGGGTAGCATCTACGCCCGTCACGGACTCAACCATACCTCTATATCGTTCCTCGTGTTCTCGTTTGTGGTGGCAATAGCCCTGGCTTGGACCCATCGCAAGAATGTTGGACGATTGCTCGATGGTACCGAGTCGAAGATTGATTTGTGGAGATACTTTTCGCACGAAATAGATAAAGATAAAAATAAAAATGCTAACGGCTAATGGCTCAATGCTAATAGCTCTTAAAACTATAAATTATGTTAGAAGCAAACTTAATTAAAATGTATGAGCAGTCATTTCGCGACAACCGCGAGATGTCGGCTGTAACAGATTACTTCTCGGGTGAAACCTACTCGTATTATGGTTTTGCCAAGGAGATTGCAAAACTACACCTCCTCTTTGCAGAGACGGGTATTCAGCCAGGTGATAAGATTGCACTCGTAGGTCGTAACACGCCTCGTTGGTGCGCCGTATATATCGCAACCATCACCTACGGCGCAGTTATAGTACCTATTATGCAGACCTTTACCTCTGCCGATATTGCCCATATCGTGAACCACTCGGAGAGCCGTCTTTTGTTCCTCACCGATTCCTATTGGGAGGGCTTGGACGAGGATTCGTTGCCAAATGTTGAGGCTGTGTTCTCGATTACCGACTACCACGCTTTGTATGAGCGTGAGGGCGATAATCTCACCAAGTTTGTGAATGCTATGACCGAGAACTACCGCAAACACTATCCTAACGGCTTTACGGTAAATGATATTAAGTATGCCGATGTGCCTAACGATGCTCTTATGGTGTTGAGCTACACTTCGGGTACTACGGGCTATTCGAAGGGTGTGATGCTTACTGTGAACAACCTTACAGCGAATGTTTATTACGCTGTAAATAAGGTGAATAAGACAACTGGTGGAAAGTGGTTCCAGAAGGGCCGTCGCACTTTGGCATTCTTGCCATTGGCACACGCCTTCGGATGTGCCTTCGACTTCCTCGCGCCATTGGCTGCGGGTGGTCATATCAACCTCCTTGGTAAGATGCCTACTCCAAAGGTGTTGGTCGAGGCTATGGCAAAGGTTCAGCCAAGCATCATCTGCTCGGTACCTCTCGTGTTGGAGAAGGTCTATCGCAAGCAGATTGCTCCAATGCTTGAAAAGGGACCTTTGAGCATCGCAATGAAGGTGCCTTTGGTAAATGAGGTTGTGCGTATGAAGATTAAGGAGAAGTTGATGGCTTCGTTCGGTGGCAACTTGGAGATGTTTATCGTGGGTGGTGCTCCGATGAACAAGGAGACCGAAACATTCCTCAAATCTATCCGCTTCCCAATTATCGTGGGTTATGGTATGACCGAGTGCGCTCCGCTTATCTGCGTTACACCTCAGCCTGAGGAGTACAAACTCGGCTCGTGCGGTAAGTATTTGAAGGAGTACCTCGATGTGAAGATTGAGTCTTCGAACCCACAGTGCATCCCTGGCGAGATTATGGTCAAGGGTGAGATGGTGATGCAGGGCTACTACAAGAACGCCAAGGATACCGAGGCTGTATTGGAGCCGGATGGTTGGATGCATACGGGCGATATGGGTGTTATGGATCCTGACGGTACCGTATATATCAAGGGCCGTTGCAAGACTATGATTTTGACCGATACAGGCCAGAATATCTACCCTGAGCAGATCGAGGATAAATTGAATAATATGCCACTCGTATTGGAGTCGCTCGTATTGGAAAATGAGGGAAAACTCTATGGTTTGGTGGTGCCTGACTTCGACCACTGCGAGAAAGAGGGTATCGACCGTTCGCAGTTGGAGGATATTATGAAGGAGAACCTCAAGACTTTGAACGAGCAGGTGGCAGCCTACGAGCGTTTGGTGTCGATTGCCATCCACCCGAGCGAGTTCGAGAAGACTCCAAAACGCTCGATTAAGCGTTACCTCTACGATGTAAAACGAATGGGAATAAAGTAATAAGAGGCGTTAGAGGCGTTAGGGGTGTTAGAGTTTTTTCTCTCGTCTCTCGTCTTTCGTCTAAAAAAAGAAACTTATGTTACAAGACAACCTTATAAAAATGTATGAGCAGTCGTTTCGCGAGAACCGCGAGATGAGTGCTGTGACGGATTACTTCTCGGGAGAGAGCTACTCCTATTATGGATTTGCAAAGGAGATTGCAAAACTCCATATCTTGTTCGATGAGGCAGGTATCAAGCGCGGTGATAAGATTGCCTTGGTAGGTCGCAACACACCTCGTTGGTGCGCCGTTTATATCGCAACAATGACCTACGGTGCAGTTATCGTACCTATTATGCAGACCTTCACATCGACCGATATTGCTCACATCGTAAACCACTCGGAGAGCCGTCTTTTGTTCCTCACCGATTCGTACTGGGAGGGATTGGACGAGGATGCTCTGCCAAATATCGAGGGTGTATTCTCGCTTACCGATTACCACGTGTTGTTCGAGCGCCGCAGCGGTGTGCTGACAAAGTGCGTGGATAGTATGACAGCGAACTATCGCCGCCGCTATCCTCAGGGCTTTACCGTAAACGATATTAAGTATGCCGATGTTCCGAATGAACAACTCATTCTGTTGAACTATACATCGGGAACTACCGGCTACTCGAAGGGTGTGATGCTTACAGTGAATAACCTTACTGCAAATGTTGCCTATATCAAGACTTTGAAGCCTGCGAATGGTGGTGCTCACTACTTTGCAAAGGGCCGTAGAACTCTCTCGTTCCTGCCTTTGGCTCACGCCTACGGTTGTACTGTAGATTTCTTGACTCCGCTTGCTGTGGGTGGTCATATCAACCTGCTTGGCAAGATGCCTACACCAAAGGTGTTAGTCGAGGCTATGCAGCACGTTCAGCCAAATGTTATCGCTTCGGTGCCTCTCGTATTGGAGAAGATATATCGCAAGCAGGTTGCTCCATTGTTGGAGAAGGGTTCGTTGAGTGTGGCTATCAAAGTGCCGTTGGTAAACGAGATTATTCGTGCAAAGATTCGTCAAAAGTTGCTCGATTCGTTCGGTGGTAACGTGGAGTTGTTCATCATTGGTGGCGCTCCAATCAACAAGGAGACCGAGGCATTCTTGAAGTCTATCCACTTCCCAATCATCGTGGGATATGGTATGACCGAGTGTGCTCCGCTTATCTCGGTTACGGTAGATCCAACAGAGTTTAAGATTCGCTCGTGCGGTAAGATTTTGCAGGGTATGATGGAGGTTAAGATTGACTCGGAAGACCAGCACAATATCCCAGGTGAGATTCTCGTTAAGGGTGAGTGCGTGATGCAGGGCTACTACAAGAACGAGAAGGATACCAAGGCGGCTTTGGACGCTGATGGTTGGTTGCATACTGGCGATATGGGTACTGTCGATTCGGACGGCACAATCTATATCAAGGGACGTTGCAAGACTATGATTTTGACTGAGACAGGACAGAATATCTATCCAGAGCAGATTGAGGATAAGTTGAATAACCTTCCACTTGTTGCCGAGTCTCTCGTTTTGGAGAATGGAGGCAAGTTGTACGGCTTGGTGGTGCCTGATTTCGCACTCTGCGAGAAGGAGGGTATCGACAAGGATCGTCTCAACGAGATTATGAACGAGAACCTCAAGACTCTCAACGACCAGGTGGCTGGCTATGAGAGATTGGTACGCATCATAATCTATCCTAACGAGTTTGAAAAGACTCCGAAGCGCAGTATCAAACGATACCTCTATGATGTATCAAAGTTAGTATAATAGGGCAGGGGCGTAGAGAAAAACTCTAACGCCCCTAACGCCCCTAACGCCTCTAACGCCCCTAATAAATGAAACTTGGCAAGAAGATAAATATCCGCAAGCAATTTATTGGCGAAAGCACCCTCTACTTTTTGGTGTGGGTGCTTGTGTTTATTGCACCGTTTATGAATGCAGGATTGATGTCCGAGGAGATTGCAAACCCTCGTGTATCGTTGCTTGCGTTGTTGAAGATTTTGCCGTTTATGTCGCTCTTTTTGTTCAACCATTTGTTGCTGTTCCGCTATCTGCATCGAGGTCGCTTCCGCTGGCTCTATTATGTTGTTGTTGTAGTGCTTGTTGTGTTCCTCTTCTCGATGATTGAGATTTACGAGCAACAGAACTCCTTGAAGCCCGATTTTATCGGTTTGGCGGTATTCCCGTGGTGGGGCAATATAATTGCGGGTGCGTTGATGGTCGGTGCGAACAATGCCATTTCCACACTCTATCGCAATATGCAGAGAGACGAGGATGAGGAGCGATTGCAACGCCAAAATCTTCAGGCCGAGATGTACTACTTGAAGCATCAGATAAATCCCCACTTCTTGATGAATACGCTCAACAATATTCACGCATTGGTAGATATTGATGGCGATGCAGCAAAGCAGGCGGTGATACAGCTTTCGGATATGATGCGCTACGTGGTATATGGTGCGGGAGGTGATGTTATATCGCTGAAGAGGGATCTCAAGTTTATCGAGGACTACATCGAGCTGATGCGTATTCGCTATACGGACGATGTGAAGATTCTCTACAACAAGCCCGAGCAGTTGAGTTCGACCATCGAAATACCGCCACTTATCTTTATTGTCTTTGTGGAAAATGCCTTCAAGCACGGTGTTAGTTACGATAACGACTCCTATGTCTACATCAATATTCAGTGCGAGGAGGGGTATGTTGTAGGTTGCTTCGAGAACTCGGTAAACCTAAACAATCAGAAGTCGAAGCCTGGTATCGGATTGGAGAATGTGCGTAAACGCCTCGATTTGATATACGATACACGTTACGAACTCAATGTCGAGGATACGGGTAGCAACTATTGTGTGACACTTAAAATACCTACGCTGAATGAGATGCATAGCAATTGATGACGAGCCGTAGGCATTGCGCCAAATCTCGAGCTACATATCGAAGATTCCATTCCTGGAGTTGGTTGCGACATTTCGTAGTGCCGTATTGGCTCAGGAGTGGCTCAAAGAGAACCGTACCGATCTGATATTTGTCGATATAAATATGCCCGATATGACGGGTGTGGAGTTTGTGCAGAGGCTCGAGACTCCTGCGATGGTTATCTTTACGACAGCCTATGCAGAGTATGCCATCGAGGGCTTCAAACTCTCGGCTATAGACTATCTCTTGAAGCCATTTGGGCTAAAGGATATTGTGCGCGCATCGGAGAAGGCACAATCGCTCTACGAGTTGTTGCAGTTGCAGGAGCAGAAGTTGGCGGAGGATAGTGCGCATACCGAGGAGGAGCAGGCCACAGAGAGTGGTGATGGCGTTCTCTCGGTCTATGCCGACCGTAAGACTCGTTTGGTGAAGATGTCGAACATCGTCTATGTGGAGAGCGCGGGTGAGTATGTGCGATTACACCTGGTGGACGGCACAAAGTTGGTGACGCTCTTCCGTCTGAAGAATATGGAGAGTTCATTGCAGTCGGCGCAGTTTATGCGTGTGCATCGCTCCTATATCATCAACCTCGACCACGTGGCGGGCTATACCAAGGGACGTGTATTCCTCTCGAATGACGACTACGTGCCTATTGGAGATAGCTACAAAGAGCAATTTCAGAGCTATATTGACAGTGTGAAGTAGATATTAAACCTTGAATAGAATGAATAGTTTTAGACGCATTTGCGCGATGTTGGTGGCATTGGTGCTGTTTGGCGCAGTGGGTGCAACCGAGCGGATAACCTCAATGCGAGAGGTGCGCGATATGGTGGCAAGAAGGGGTGAGGCTCTGGTTGTGGAGCAGGATCTCCTAATCGAGGGCTTTGTTGTGAGTAAGCCGTACGGCTACAACAACGAGATGAATGCTCAGGTGCACTATGCGAGTATGAAGAATAACGATCTCGCTACGGGCTATATCGAGTCTCTAACGGGAGATGTAGGCTTTAGATTGAACTTCGTGGAGCGTCCCGTTGCAAAGAAATATCCTCGCTATGCGAAGGTTGTAATGTCGCTGAAGGGAACAACTCTCCGTTGCGAGAAGGAGCCTTTGCGTGTGACCATAGAGGGGGTTGCCGAGGCTAATATCGTAAGAATGGAGCAGTGCACAGAGGACGAACTGCCTCGTAAGGTGAAGGGTATTGGTGAGTTGTGCGATGACGACCTCTATACCTATGTTACTCACAAGGATTGCGAGATTCTCTTCAAAGATGGCTCATTCTCCAATGTCTACGAGCGATATGTTCAGCAGACCTCGTTTAACAAGCGCGTGAAGCCCAATAAGTCGATGGATTGCTGGGCTACGCTCATCTGCGATAGAGAGGGCGGACAGATCTATGCCCTGACAAATACACTCTGCTCTTGGCGTAGAGATGGCGAGGGCGTTCCTCAAGGTGCAGGCTCTATGAAGGGTATCCTCTCGCACACCACTCACGCTCGCTATGGTGGAGATGTCTTTGGTCGATATATCTTACGACCAGTCGATAAGGCAGACTTCGCGATGGATTGGGAGTCGGAAAAGGCTATCTATAAGAGCGTTGCCGAGTGGAACTGGAGCGACAACAAGAAGAGCTTTACGACCGATGAGGGCGATATGGAGAGCGTTACTACCGAGCGTATTTTGGCAGACAAGGGCAAGGGTACACTGCGTATTCCGACAAACTGCGAGGCTATACGTGGTCGCGATACAAACAATACTCGCGTAGATGCTGGCAAGGTGGAGGGTACAAAGGGCTTTGGAGGCTTTGTGCGCTATGGTGCTCTCTCGATTAAAACCGAGGCTTGCAACTGGTGGAACTGGAAGGAGAATCGCGGCGAGGGTGTTGAGGTTCAATTCTCAACAAAGGGACTCTCGGGTGAGAAACTCCTCGTTGGATTCACCTTTGCTGCGGGAGAGATTTCCGCCGAAACATCCTACGGCTTCCCAGTATTTTGGAGTGTGGAGTATTCGACAGATGGTAAGAAGTGGACAGCAGTGGAGGGCGCACCAAAGAAGTTGCGCTCGTTGCCTTGGCATTGGTCACAGTATGTTAACGGCATCCACTACGACAGCATCCTGGCGGGTGCGGGCTATACCGAACAGATGGGGGTGGAGCCAAAGAGTAAGATCGGAAAGTCGAAGGACTATGTGAGGGTTGTGCCTGTGGCGAAGAACTACGCGACCTTGGGTTACGACTATGCCGTGAACGGTGCTTTGCGTCCATATACAATGTTTTTTACAGTGGTCAATTTTGGTTCGTTAGTGGTGCGATACAATTAAAAGTGGGGAGGATGTTATGAAAAAGATCTCGTTATATATAGCATTGGTGCTTGTGGCATTTGCGGCTACAGCCAATGAGTCGTACTTGAAGGTTGTGCCAAACCTCTCGCCCGAGAAGGCGAAGTATGCGGTGGAGAGGCTCGACCGTACCCAAATTACAGCAATCGAAACCACTCTCAAGGGACGTTTGTGGGCATCGGTGTTGTGTGGTGGCGAGGGGGCAGATGGCTTTCTGACTCTCGCATATAGTGATTCGCAGGGCAAATCGTGGGTGGAACCTGTGGTTGCGATAGATGCTCGTGCGGAGAAGTTGTCAGTGCGTAATGGTGTATTGTGGCGTTCTCCAAAGGGGGAGATATGGCTCTTCTACTCGGTGTTCGATGGCTTCTACGATGGACGTGGCTCGATGTGGGCTATGGTGTGCCAAAATCCTGACGATGCAAAGCCCGTGTGGGGTGAGCCTCGATACTTGGGCGTAGGTGTGGCTACTGCTCGTCCGATGGTCAATCAGAATGGCGAGTGGGTGTTGCCTGCAGCGTTGTGGGGTAGAGATGTCCTCGACTACGGCAGAATGTTGTTTATTGCGAATAGATGGGATAGAAAACGCTTCGATTCGCCCTACTTAGATAAATATACCGAACTCGATGTAAAGCGCGGTGCTGGTGTCTATATCTCCTCGGACGAGGGTGCTACCTGGAGGGAGAACCTCGGTGCAGTGAAGTGTACAGACGAGCTTATAACTGCGCGTTATAACAATCCTCATATATTTGTTCAGGCTGATGGTGCGATGCGTATGGTATTGCGTGCATCGGGTACTGCGTGGTCGTATAGCGCGACTTCGGCAGATGGCAAGGTGTGGAGCGTGCCTCAGCGCTTTGTCTCGGCTCCCGACCAAAACTTTGCTCTGCATCGCCTATCGAGTGGTGAGTTGCTGATGGTCCGCAATGGTCGCTTCGATAGAAACCTCTATTGGTTGCCTGAGGGGTTGTATGCCTACCTCTCGGAGGATAATGGCGCGACTTGGTATGGTGGTTTGCGCCTTGCAAAGGATTGTGCAACCATCAACCCAGCCATTGCCGAGGGTAAGGGTGGTACAATCTACATCTCGATGCTCAATGCTCCCGAAGATAAGAGTGTGAATAGTTTGGTTGTTACCTCGTTAGCAGAGATTGATGCGGCGACTGCTAACTACGATAACACCCCAAAGAGTAGTCGCGTGGTGCTTACCGTAGGCGGTACGGGTAGTGCTATGACCGAGGAGATGAAGGTGTTGGTTGCGCCAGAGACAAATTGGGCAACCGAGTACTTGCGCCTTGCAACTTTCAACATCCAGTATCCCGTGATGAATTGGAAGGAGGAGCGTGTGGCTCCAACGGTGGCTCTAATCAAGGAGTACGACTTCGATATCATAGGTTCGCAGGAGCCTTACTTGCCTCAGATTGAGGATATGATGGAGCATCTGAGCGATACCTACGCTTGGGTGGGACAGAATGTTACGGGCGACAACAACGATAGAGGTCACCACTTCAATCCGATATTCTATCGCAAGTCACGCTTCGAGGTGTTGGACTACGACACCGTATGGCTCACCGACAAGATTGGCACACCTGGTTATGGTGCGCGTTCGGTGCGTCTCTTTACCTGGGTTAAGTTCTACGACAAGAAGACCGACAAGATATTCTTCCACTTCAATGGTCACTACGACCACCGTGGTCACGAGGCTAAGATTGTGGCATCGCACATTGTACTCGATATGGTGCGTCACATCTCGAAGGGTATGCCAGCCTTTATTACTGCCGACTACAACGCAACCGAGAAGAGCGAGCCGTATGAGGTGCTCAAAACATCGGGTATTGTGGATGATTCGATGACGGCTGTGCCGAATCCTATCAATGCGGAGTATCAGTCGCATACCGAGTATAAACCAGCCGAGAAGAAGGCGAAGAATGGTATGCATATCGACCACCTCTTCTACACTCCAAACTCGGTGCGTATCAACAAGTGGGAGCTTATTATCAAGCCTTACGATGGTAAGTGGGGCTCGGACCACCTACCTATCTATGTCGATTGTGTAGTGGCAAACTAAGACGAAGAAACGATGAAGAGAGGTCTATTGGCATTGTCGCCCGTATTGGTGCTTTTGGTGGTCTATTTGGCTATGGCTATCGCATCGGGTGACTTCTATAAGATATCTATCTCGGTGGCATTTGTTGTGGCAGCAATCTATGCTGTGGCGGTGCTACGAGGAGGATGTGGCTCGTTGCAGGAGCGTATAGGAGTATTCTCGGAGGGTGCTGCCGATAGGAATATCCTCTATATGATTTGGATATTCGTGCTTGCGGGCATCTTTGCAAGTACAGCAAGTGCCATTGGTGCGGTGGATGCAACGGTGGACTTCACTCTGCACTTCGTACCTGCGGAGTTCCTCCCTGCGGGTATCTTTGCTGTGGCGTGCTTCGTATCGCTCTCGGTAGGAACCTCGGTTGGTACAATCGTGGCTCTTACACCTGTGGTTACGGGCTTGGCCCACAAGATGGGCGTAGACGTGTCGCAGATGGTTGCGATAGTGGTTGGAGGCGCATTCTTTGGCGATAACCTCTCCTTTATCTCCGATACGACCATTGCGGCTACGATGAGTCAGGGGTGCAATATGAGGGATAAGTTCCGCACCAACCTCCTGATTGTTCTCCCTGCGGCATTGCTCTCGTTCGGATTGTACCTCTTGCTCGGTCTCTCGGGTGCGGAGGTGGAGAGTGCTGCAAATCTGTCGGAGTGGTACAAGATGGTGCCATATCTCCTTGTTATTGTTTGTGCTATTGCGGGCGTAGATGTGCTTATGGTGCTTGTGTTAGGCATCCTCTCGACCGTGGTGATAGGGCTTGCGAGTGGCGCTACCACTATGGTGATGTTGTGCGAGAAGGCTGGCTCGGGAGTAGTTTCGATGGGCGAGCTGATAATTATCACCCTGATGGCAGGTGGTTTGATGAATATAGTCAAGCAGAGTGGCGGCTTCGAGTTCATCACTCGCCTTATTACCCGTTGCGTGTCGGGACGTAGAGGTGCCGAGGGTGCTATTGCGGCTTTAACCCTGCTGACCGATATATGTACTGCGAACAATACGATTGCGATAATTACGGTGGGCCCTATAGCTCGCGACTTGAGCACTCGATATGGCATTTCACCACGCAAGAGTGCGAGTTTGATGGATACGGCTTCGTGCTTTGCGCAGGGCATTTTACCATACGGCGCACAGTTGTTGATGGCGAGTGGCTTGGCACATATTTCGCCTGTAGAGATTATACCACACCTCTACTATCCGATGGCGATAGGTGTGATGGTGGTGCTGGCGATAGTGCTTCAGTTTCCGAAGAGTTAGGAGTTAGGAGTTAGGAGTTAGGAGTTAGGAGGTAGGAGTTAGGAGTTTCAACTACTCACTACTCACTACTCACTACTCACTAAAAAAGAGAGCTTACTGCTCTCTTTTTTCTACCTTCTCGACCTTAACCTTGATGCTCTCGAAAGCCTTGGTCAATGACTCGATGTTGTTCTTCGACTCATCGAACTTCACCAGTACGGTCTTCTTTTGAACATTCACTACCACATCCTTGATGCCCTTCTCGTATGGAATAGAGTTGTAGACCTTCTGCGCGCAGTGTGCACAGTCGATATCGGTGGTGAATACTACGGTTGCAATCTTCTTCTCGGCCTTAGGTGCTGCAACTACGCTACCTACCAAGAATGCTAACAATGCCAACACGAGGGCAATAATCGAAATAGTCTTTTTCATAGTTTTTATTGTTTTAGTTTGTTTTGTTTCTTTATTTTTAGCGTAGCATAATGGCATGCGTTCGCTTCGCTCGCTGAATGGCAAAAGCGCCACATTAAGCACTCTTCTGACTGCGCTGCCATTAAATGCCATTAAGGGCTGATAGGCCCGAATGCCATTAAATGCCATCTTTCTTGGCGCTAATACAAGTTAAACCTCACGCCGATGTACGCCTTTGCACCCATCAATGGTCCCCAGATGAGCGAGGAGTTGAAGGTTGTGTCGTATGGGGTATCACCTGCGATTATAGGGTTCTTCTGCTTGTAGTTGAGTAGGTTCTCGCAACCCACATATATCTCCCACTTGCGGATACGGCGCGACACCTGCGCGAAGAGCATAGGGTAGATTGGCGAGTAGCTCTCGTCCTCCAACTTGCCCGTCTGCGTAGGGATGCGTGCTGGGCCATTGAGCTGAGCTGTGAAGTCGAAAGTCCACTTGCGCATATTGGTGGCGTACTGAAGGTTAATCAACGCCTTGTAGCGGCTTAGGAGCGGTCTCTCAACGAACATATCTACTCCGTTGTGGTTGATGGTGTAGCGCGAATCGGTGTAGCGGAAGGTGGCAAAGACATCGAAACGCTTGACAGGAGTCCAAGTGAGGTCAATCTGCGCGGTGTGGGTGCGCGAGCGACCATAGTTGTTGTAGATGTCGATGGAGAAAGGGCTACGCTCCTGATCTACAACTACGGTGTTGAAGAGTCGGGTGTAGAAGTAGTCCACGCTCACGGTCAAATCGTTTGGTGCAAAGGTCGAGAACGATTGCGAGAGCGAGCCTCCAGCCGTTAGAGCCTCCTCCATACGGTCGAGTCCCTGCAAGAAGTTGATGCTACGACCTGTAGCCATAATGCCTATATTGTCGGTCACGATGTCGGTAGGGCGGTAACCCATACCTGCCGATGCTCGGAATACGGTTGTAGGTGTGATGTTCCACTTGACGTGGGCACGCGGTGTCACGAGGTGCTTGCGGAAGTAGAAGGCGTAGTCGTAGCGCAGGCCTGCCACCACCGAGAGTTTGTCCTTAATATTATAGGTGTACTCGGTGTAGGCTCCCACCTCGCTCTCGTTGCGCGGTGCTCCTATGGTGCTGGGAACTTCGTTGGCAAGAGCCTCGTCAATAGCACTAAACTCACCCTGCAAGAAGGTACTGAACTGCAATCTCTCGTCCACCCAGCGTGACGATGCACTCACTCCGCTCACGAGTGATGAACGCGGCGAGAAGTAGTGTGCATACATCGCATTTGCGGTGGTCATATGCTGACGACCGAGGTACGCCTTGTCGGCTCCGAAGTAGGCATTCTCATCGAAGAAGTCGTAGTCGACCACGAAGGCAACGTTCGAGCGTAACTCCTCGTTGTTTGCCTTGTCGTAGACCGCCTCACCAACGGGCTTACCCAACTTGAAGTAGGCGTTAACCTCCTGATTCTTAACCTCCGAGCCGTAGATGTTTGCCTTGTGCCAGTTGTCGTGCCACGACTCCCCATTGTTGAAGTAGGAGTCGCTACGCATCTTGGGGTTGTAACCCATCTGACCACCTACGCGGTAGTCGTTAAGGTACTTCGCACCCCAACGCACTTGCAAGCCTCCATCTCCCTGGTAGAGCCAACGATTGGCAATGTTGAACTGGCGCATCATCGGCATATCGCGGTAGCCGTCACCGTTACCATCGTGCTCCATTGTATCCATCGAGGCGTGCGCCAAAACCACTGTTGAGAGGCGTTTATCCTTGGTCACAGGCTGCGCTGTCGAGAGGTTTATTTCGGGCTTGAGGTGGGTGTCGAGGTAGACATTGAGGAACATTCGCTCCTCGTCAGTCGGCTTGCGATGCTCGAGGTTAATCTGTCCTGTGATGGCCTCGTGACCACCCGTAACCGAGGAGATACCCTACGACACCTGAATCTATGATAGCCACATTCCAGGTGTGTAGGACAAGCCGTAAGGGGCTGAGAGTCCGCGCATTATGGTG
>JAZOWM010000101.1:0-19411 GCA_045659225.1 Alistipes sp. | reverse complement strand
CGCCTACGAGGTGGTCGCCCTTCTTGCCGGTAGACTCTGGTGTAGCGCCATTTCCGTAGCGCAACCACGCAACCATCGACTTGCAGATGTGAATACCACGGTCGTTTACAAGGTTTGCCTTGATTACATTGTGACCGTTAGCCGCCAAAATCTGAGCCACCGAGTAACCGAGGAGGTTGTTGCGGATATGGCCGAGGTGGAGCGGCTTGTTGGTGTTAGGCGACGAGTATTCAATCATTATGGTACGACCTGTCGAAGGGGCGTTGCCATAGTTCTTGTCTGTCGAAATCTCGCCAAAACGCTCTGCCCAGAACGAAGGATCGAGCGAGAGATTCAAAAATCCCTTGATTACATTGAACGAGCTAAACTCTGCAGCCGAAGCTACGACCTTCTCGCCAATCTCGGTAGCCACTGCCTCAGGAGCCTTGCGAGCCATCTTTACGAGAGGAAAAGTTACGAGAGTGTAGTCACCCTCGAACTCCTTGCGAGTCTTCTGCAACTGAATTTGCGAGTCGGCAACTTCGCCATAGAGAGCCTCCACAGCCGCCTTTATAACGCTTGAAATGTATTGTTCGATATTCATAGTTTTTGCTCTTATTTTCTTTTGTGCGCAAAGATAGTAATTAAAACGGAAAACTGAAAACGGAAAGCGGAAAACTTTCAGTTTTCAGTTAAAAGTCAAAGGTGTAGATTGTCTCTATTTCTTAAAGATAAAGAACACCGCCAAGACAAGGCAGGCAAAGCCGGCGATATGATTCCAGCGGAGGGCTTCGTTTTTCATTATTAGTTGCACGATAACCGCAAAGACAGTCAGCGACACGACCTCCTGAATAACTTTTAGTTCCCAAATCGAGAATGGTCCGCCATACTCCAAACTGCCAAGTCGATTAGCAGGTACCATAAAACAGTACTCGAAAAATGCCACCAACCAGCTGATGAAAATCACAGCTACCAAGCCGATGCGTTCGAATTTGCTCTTGAACATCACCTGGCCATACCAAGCCAAGGTCATAAATAAGTTTGAGCATATCAAAAGTCCTACTGCGGAGAGTCCTCTTCCAATCATAATTTTCTTGCTTTTAGCCATTGGCCATTAGCCATTGGCTGTTTTTCGACCGCAAAAGTATTAAAAAGTTGGCGAATTGCGAGCAAAATTGCCGAAAAATAGATACTTTTGCGCTATGAAATTTACTTTAATTACAGGAGCATCATCGGGAATCGGACTCTGCTATGCCGAGCAATTCGCTGCAAAAGGCGAAAATATCATAGTTGTAAGCAATCAGCGTGAGCGCAACGAAGAGGTTGCTGCCGATTTGAAACAACGCTTTGGCGTAGATGCGGTTGCGTTGTACGCAGACCTCTCGAAAGCGGACTCTGCCGAGCAGATTTACGAGTGGTGCAAGGAGCACAACTACGAGGTTTCAACTCTCATCAGCAATGCGGGAATTTTGCAGTTTGGAATGTTTCTGCACACCAAGCCTTCGATGGCGGAGTTTATCACAAACCTTCACTGCGTAACTCCATCGAAGTTGTGCCGTTTGTTTGGCGAAGATATGTGCAGTAGGGGAGAGGGTCGCATCTTGATAATGTCCTCGATGACTGCGTGGACTCCATTTATCACGGTGTCGTACTATGCTGCGACAAAGGCCTATCTTAAAAGTTTTGCGCAGTCTTTGTGGTACGAGTTTCGCCCACACGGTGTGGTGGTAACTACGGTCTATCCAGGTGCGGTAGATACACCTCTCTATACACTTGAGGAGAAGCATCGCAAGTGGTTGAGAGCCATAGGATTTATGATGCGTCCTGAGAGAATGGCAAAAGCTGGCATTCGAGCATTGGAGCGAGGTCGCAGAGAGGCTATCCCGGGACTCTTTACAAAGGTTGCGGTCTTTGCCTGTTGGTTGCTTCCAGCCCACGCAATTCTACCAATTTTGAAAATTCCTGCGGTCAAACGATTGCTCGCAAGATTATAACAGAAAAGGCTGTCGCGAACGACAGCCTTTATTGTTGATTTTGGTCGATTATTTCACTTTAAACCACTTGCAGTTTTCGCGAGCGAACTTGGTCAAAGTAACAGGGTAGTCGGTGCAGTGGATGTCTGCGCCAAGCGACCAAGCAAGAAGCAATGAGTTGTCCTTATTGCCTGGCCACAAATTAACCTTGATACCCTCCTTGTGAGCCTTCTTCATATCGTCACGCGATGTTCTGCCGATGTGGGTAGCAATGCGAGTAGCGCCAATAGCTTTAGCTACAGCGATAACCTCAGGTGCAAGTCCCTTGCTCGAGATGTAGCCAGTCTCCGATTCAGGGTAGTGCTCCTTGATATGGCGCAACGGACGTGGGTCAAACGAGGTGAATACATAGGTCGACTCGGCAGGTTTAGCCTTGAGGACCATCTTTGCAACCTTGTCTGCATAGCCTGTTCCATAGAGGAACTCGTCAGTGTACTTCTTGCTCTTCATCTCGAACTCGATGAAAAGACCTGGGTGCTTGCTCATCAACTTCAAGAACTCATCGAGGAAACACAACTTAGAGCCATCTTTGAGAGAAATCTCACGCAACTCCTTCTCGGTCAAATCCTCAACGTGCTGATTAATACCTGCGGTACGCTTGAGAGTGTCATCGTGCTGAAGAACGATCTTGCCGTCCTTTGTGATACGTACATCAATCTCAAATGCGCGAATACCCGCTGCAAGACTCTTTTCGAAGGTTGGAAGAACATTCTCCATACCCTCGCCGCAACCTCCACGGTGAGCCAAAATTACGATTTCGCTCTCCTGAGCAACTGCAGTTGATGCAATCAACGATAGCAAAGCAACTGCCAACATTCTTAAATTCTTCATAATAATAGTTTTGTATTAGTTTATATTATTAGTATTTTACGTTCAACCACGGTGTATGCTCTGCTGCAAATTTCTTGACAGCAATGGGTACATCGGTGCACATATAGTCTGCTCCGAGGTATGCTCCGAGTACAAAATCGGCAGTGGAGTAGCCTGGCCACAAACTTACGACCAAACCCTCCTTGTGAGCCTTCTTTACGTCTGACTTGGTAGTGCCTGGCATCTTTGCGCCAATACGTGTGACGCCAAGAGACTTCGCCATACGGATAGTCCACTCATTCAATGGCTTGCTGGTAATCATAAGCAACTGAACACCTGGATACTTCTGCTGCAAGTAGCGCAAACCGCGGTAGTCACTCGAGGTGAATACATAGTCGGCATCGGCAGGTTTATTTGTCATTACCATTGCGTAGAGTTGGTCGCAATACTCCTTAAGGCGAGCCTCAGGGTACAACTTCTCAGGTCTGGTCTTCATCTCGAACTCGACATACAAACCCTCCTTATCCTTCAACCAATCGAGCAGTTCGGGAAGAAAAGCCAACTTACCGCCCTTCTTGGTCTGCAAGGCTCGCAATTCATCGGCCGTCTTCTCCTCGACAATACCCGAGCCATTGGTTGTGCGCTCCAATGTGTGGTCGTGAGTAATAACCATTTCGCCATCTTTTGTCAATCTGATATCAACCTCGAAACCACGGTATCCAGCATCGTAGCTCGCTTGGAAAGCGGCCATAGTGTTCTCATCGAACTCCATACGTCCTCCTCGGTGCGAGAATACACGAATCTCCTGCTGTTGTGCGTATGTAGCAATAATAGTCAATATTGCCACAACGCATAAGATAGATTTGATAAACTTCATAATCTAAGTCGCTTTTTTAGAGGTTAATTATGCGATTTCCCAAGCACCGCCCTTGCCGAATACCTTCTCTACCAACTCCTCGTAGAAACCTCCACGGCGAGCCAAGTCGAGCAGATTCATACGCCAACGCATCAACTGCACAAATGGCATCATATCCTTCAGCTGCTGACGAGTTACGCCGATATCCGATGGGTCTGCTGGTGCGCCAACCTTACGGAAACATTCCTGCATCTTCTCGAAGGTGTAGACCTGCTTGCGGTATTGTGCCTTGAGGAGTGGCCAGTGCTTCTTGAACATTGTTAATTGCTCGCGAACAGTCTCCTTGTCGTTGTTCTTTGTAGTGATCTCCTTGTAGCCGAGCTGTGGCGATACGAAATCTTTGAAGATGTCGAGTGCTCGCTGTTGCTCCTCCTCGAGTGAAGGCCAAGCCTCTACGCACTTATCAACATCGAGAGTACGCAAATCCATCTCGAGAAATGCATCGAAGAATGCACACATTGTGAGGGTTCCGATAGCTACCTGGAATCCGTGTGACTGCAACTTGCCGTTGTAGGTGTGGTGAGTCATATCGAGGTAGTGGCTAAAGAGGTGGTCGGTACAAGATGCTGGACGGCTCGAACGAGCAGCCTGCATAGCGAATCCGCTCAAGGTCAAACCCTCGAAGAGGTCGGCAATAGCGCTCTTGTCGCAAGCGGCAACGCCATCGGGGTTTGATAGCTGATCATCGAGTACATCTTGCAATACGTGCCACGCCTCAGGAATAAGAGGCTCTGTGCCCATAATGTCGGCAATCATCCACTCTGCACCGCAAGGAATTTTTGCTGCGAGGTCTGCATAACCAGCGGCGGTCATCTCCTTAGGAGCATTGGCGATAACATCGATATCGGCCAAGATTGCAACAGGAGCAGGACACTCGAAGGTCTGCTTCAACCCTTCGTAGCTGATAGATGCTCCAAACGATGAATATCCGTCTACCGAAGCAGCAGTTGGAATTGTGAGGTATTGCTGGTTAAGGTGGTGCGATGCAAGTTTGCAGAGGTCGTTGATAACGCCCGAGCCAACCGAAATCATAATTGCACCCGCCTCTTTAGCAGCCTCTTCAACCTCCATTACATAACACCACTCAGCGTGAAACTCATCTTTCTGAATGATGTGTGATGTGGTGTCGATACCTGCCTCTACGAGGTGGTTATACACCTGCTCGCCAGCTACTCGCCAAGTGTTTTTGTCGGCGATAATAATGGCGCGAGCATCGCCAAACTGCTCTTTGAAAATAGATGGAGCAAGGTGTAGAATGTTGCTCTCCATTTCGAAGACCTTGGTGTCTGTAGCGAGTGCCAAGGCTTTTGCTATTCGTTCCTTCGTTGTCATACTATATTATATATAATATACAGGGTTAGACAAGTTTTAATTCGACCTTGATTGCCTCGATTTTAGCATCGAGCTCAGCCTCCACCTTCTCGAACTCCTCGACCGATGGCAACTCTGCCTTTACGCCGAAGTAGAACTTAATCTTTGGCTCTGTTCCCGATGGTCGAACCGAAACCTTGGTTCCATCCTCGGTAATCCACTGCAATACATTGCTCTTGTCCTCGATGCCAGGAATTGGAGAAATCTCTCCAGTGAGGGTGTTCTTCAACTCCAAGGTCTTGTAGTCGTAAATCTCGACAACCTTAGATCCGAGAAGTGTCTGAGGAGGATTAGCGCGGAACTCAACCATCATATTCTGAATCTGCTCTGCTCCATCTTTGCCTTCGCGAACAACGTTTACGAGATCCTCGCGGTAGAATCCAAACTTAACATAGAGATCCTGCAACCACTCGTAGAGGGTTACACCCTTTGTGTCACGGCACCACGCTGCAGCCTCTGCTGCCAACGAACATGCCGAAACTCCATCCTTATCGCGTACATAGTCGCCTCCGAGGTAGCCAAACGACTCTTCGCCGCCACCGATATATTGGGCTTTACCCTCATTTTCGCGGATAATCTTTGCGATAAACTTGAAGCCAGTCAAGCAGTTGTAGCACTTAACACCATAAGCCTCGGCTACAGCGTCAGGGATCATTGACGATACGATGGTCTTAACTACATAATCGCCATTCTTGATACGACCTGTCTCTGCCCAGCGGGTAAGCTGGTAGCACATCAAAAGCACTAAGGTCTGATTTCCGTTCAAGAGTACATATTCGCCCTTGCTGTTGCGGAGAGCCAAACCAATACGATCCGAATCGGGGTCGGGAGCCATAGCAAGGTCTGCCTGCTCCTTCTCGGCAAGGTCGATTGCCATCTTCATTGTTGGGCGATTCTCTGGGTTTGGCGAGGCTACGGTAGGGAAGTTGCCGTCCAAAACAGTCTGCTCCTTTACCGATATTACATTTGTGAAACCAAAGTTCTTCAACGACATTGGAGTAAGGCGAACACCTGCACCGTGAAGTGGGGTGTAGATAATCTTCATATCGTGGAAGCGAGCAACACTCTCTGGCGAGAGCTGTAACTCCTTAATCTTTGCGAGGTATTTCTTGTCGAACTCTTCGTCAAGAATTGTGATATTCTCGGCGTGCAGGCCAGTCAATACCTGCGATACTTCGGTAATCTTCTCTACCTCCTTAATGATATTAACATCGTGTGGCGAAGTTACCTGTGAACCATCGCTCCAGTATGCCTTATATCCATTATACTCCTTTGGGTTGTGCGAAGCGGTTACCATAACGCCCGATTGGCAGTTTAGCTCACGAATTGCAAACGAGAGTTCTGGGGTAGGGCGCAATTCGTCAAAGAGGAATACCTTGAATCCGTTTGATGCGAAGATGTCGGCAATATGCTCGGCAAAGGTGCGTGAGTTATTGCGCGAGTCGTGGGCTACGGCTACGCGAATCTCCTCGTTGGGGAAGTTGATTTTGAGATAGTTAGCCAAACCTTGAGTCGCAAAGCCTACGGTGTAGTTGTTCATTCGGTTTGTGCCAGCTCCCATTATACCGCGCAAGCCACCTGTTCCGAACTCCAAGTCCTTGTAAAAGCTCTCGATGAGCTCCTTAGGATCGTTATCTATCAGATTTTGAACGGCATTACGAGTAGCTTCGTCAAACTCTGCGCCAAGCCACTTCTCGGCCTTGGCCATAACTAATTGTTGCAAGTTATCCATAGTATTATCTTTATAAGTTTTGTTTATATTTTCCAAAGAAATTATTTGATTTTTTATCACTGCAAATATATAAAATTTATTTG
This sequence comes from Alistipes sp., assembly GCA_045659225.1. GTDB lineage: Bacteria > Bacteroidota > Bacteroidia > Bacteroidales > Rikenellaceae > Alistipes. The sequence goes on along the minus strand of JAZOWM010000101.1, from coordinate 12,487 downwards.
TAATATTGGTAAATCAGCGAGTTAAATTTATGCACAAAAAAATCTAAGTTTTGCCCCTTAACAAATAATAATTAAAAAACAATAGTTGCGCCATTTTTTTTTCCACAATTTTATTTCCACCTTTGCAATGTCAAACCGCGCAAGTTGTAGGATTTGGCGCGTAGTTTTAACCCAATACATTCAGAATCAATTATTTATGCTTGCAAATGCTGCGACATATAACGATGCTTGGCAATGTTGCCTTAGCGAGTTAAAGACAAAAACCTCCGAGCAGGAGTTTGCTCAATGGTTTCTGCCTATCGAGCCGCTCGAGTTCGATGGGGTAAGGCTTCGTATCAAGGTGCCAGATCGCGACTTTGCAAAGACAATTGAGAATAACTACAGCCAGGTGCTGAAGCCGATTATCGCCCAACTTTTTGGTCGTGATATTCGTCTCTGCTATGCTATTCCAAAGAGCCCTATCGTTGTTTCGAGTGAGGGAGGCACCGTAACCAACGAACCAAAGTTTACACAGCCAACCGACACGTCAAATATACGAAATCCTTTTGTAATTCCTGGCATAAATCGCCTAAGAATTGATCCGCAGCTCAATAGAAATTACACTTTCGACAATTTTATCGAGGGTGAGTGTAATAGATTGGTGCGCTCGGCAGCTATGTCTATCTCGGTAAATCCGGGTAGTCACACTCCGTTTAACCCGCTCTACATCTATGGTGATTCGGGTTTGGGAAAGACTCACGTAGCCCACGCAATCGGCAATGAGGTGCGTCAGCGCTTTCCTGAGTTGCAGGTGCTGTATGTGGCTATGAGCAAATTTCAAGCCCAATTCCAGGCGGCGACACTCAATCACGATGTTCCGAACTTTATTCACTATTATCAAGCGGTCGATGTCTTGATTTTGGACGATATTCAGGAGTTGTCGGGTAAGCCAGGTACACAAAATGCCTTCTTCAACATCTTCAACCATTTGCAGATGTCGGGTAAGCAGTTGGTGCTTATTTCGGATAAACCACCGGTAGAGTTGAAGGATATCGAGGAGCGACTTTTAACCCGTTTTAAGTGGGGTTTGTCGGCTGAGATTCGTATCCCTGATTACGAAACGAAGGTTAAGATTATTCGTACAAAAGCCAATCAGTTGAACGCGAATATTCCAGATGAAGTAGTTTCTTACTTGGCTGAGAATATATCTGCGAATATCAGAGAGATAGAGGGTGCTATTTCTTCGCTTGTTGCAAATGCTACGTTTATGAATAAGCGTATTACTACGGCTCTTGCGAAAGAGGTCTTGAAGGTTTATGTTTCGATGTACCAAAAGGAGATTACAATCGAGCATATCATCGATACGGTTTGTGCCGAGATGAATATCGATCGTGAGCGAATGAACTCATCGGAGCGAACTCGAGAGGTAGCTATTGCGCGTCAGTTGGCAATGTTCCTTGCGAAGAAGCACACAAAGCAACCACTTACCAATATCGGAGCTGCAATCGGCGGTCGTAACCACGCAACTGTATTGCACTCTTGCAAGACAATCTCCAACTTGATGGATACCGAGAAGATGTTTCGTCAGCAGGTGGAGCAGATTGAAAAGAGAATCCTCGGCTAAGATTGGTTGAGTGATGACAGGATTGGAGCGAAGGCGTTGGTCTTCGCTCTTTTATTTTTTTGTTGAAAAATAAAATATGGGGTAGCTTGTTGTCTCGAAAAAATATATTATATTCGCAATAGTAAATGGTGTTATTTATCACAATATAGCGATGTAAATTTATCTATTTTTTAACTTTTTAATAACCAACTAATCAAAAACCTAAAAAAATTATGAAAGCAAAAAGATTTTTAGCGTTTGTGGCGGGAGCAGCAATGCTCTTCGGCGCAGTGGGTTGTACTCCGGATGAGCCGGTTGACGACCTTACAAAAGCCTCTATTTCAGTTACGCCTACCCAAGAGGCATTTACTCTTGCGGGTGGTAGCGTAACAATCGAGGTTACTTCGAATTGTGCGTGGAAGGCTACAACTGATGCCGATGTTACCATCTCTCCAGCATCGGGCAATGGAAAAGCGACAGTGACAATCGAAGTTCCAAAATCTAGTGTTGACCGCAATATCTTTATTAAGTTTACAGCATCGCGTGTAGGCTCGGTTGGAGGAACTCCTTATCCAACTGATGACGATGTGGAGGTTACCTTGTTCCAGAACGAAAAGGGTGAGGCTAAGTATGCGACTAATGTGAAGCAAGTTCGTGCCGCCCTCAAGGCTGTTACAGATGCTACTGTTCTCCCAACAGAGATTGCAGGAATGACCCTTATGGGTGTTGTTGTAGGTGAGCCTAATGGAAATATGAACAACAACTACCTCCTCACTATTCAGGATAATTCAACAGAGGCAGGCGCGGGCTTGACACTTTCGTGTGCAAACGATGTTCGTGGCTTGCAAATCGGACAGACTGTCGCTGTTGATCTTCTTGGAGCAGAAATTAACTACTATAACGAGCTCCTTCAACTTAAGGTCTATGGTGAGATTCGTGCTTTGGGAGAGTTGGTAGAGGTCTCTCCTATTGATGTTACTTTGGCAAACATAATGGATTACGAGTCGCAGTATGTTCGTCTTTCGAATGTTCGCCCTGCAGCAGCAGGCGAAACTTGGGTGAAGAACAATAGTGCGACAAGTGTGACATTCTATTCTGAAAACTTCGAGGAGTTTATTGTTCGATGTGGTAAATATGCATCATTCGGAGATGAGGCTATTCCTGCGTGCAAGGGTAGCATAAGCGGTGTGGTTAGCCGTAGCAAGGCTAAGTTGTGGTTGATGCCTCAATACTTGACAGATATCAACCTCACTGAGCCAGTAAACTTGGAGACTCAAACAGTTACTATTGCCGATATTACTGTCCCAGGTAACTACAAAGTTGAGAATGCTTGGGTTGTTGGATTTACAGGCAATGGAGTTATCTTGACAGATAGCAGCAACGCATTTGTGAACGTTTACATCTATGAGAATAAAAATAAGACCATTGGTCAGAAGATGACAGTGGAGGGTGTTGCTAATGGTCACGAAGGTGGATTCCAGTTCTATGATCCGAAGGTTACTTTGGGAAATGGCGTAGTCGAAGTTACCTATCCGACACCAACAAGCTACACCGAGGCAACTGCGGTTGAGCAACTTGCTGCAAAGTTCGGCGGTGAGGGCGCTCCATATCTCGCAGAGTATGCCGAGTTTAGTGGTGTGGTAAATTATGACGGTTCTTACTATAACCTGCTGTTTGCGGGAGTCGATGTAAACAATATTAAGGGCTCATTGACAAAGACCCCTAATGAGGCGCTCAACTTGCAGGCTCTCAATGGCAAGCCTGTGAAGATTAGAGGCTTTGTGACCGATTACGACTCGCAGTATATGAGCATCGTGCCAGTATCGGTTGAACTCGACTCATCGGTAGTGTCTCTCTCGGCTGAGAATGTGCAATTTATCCCTCAGGCAGGTGTCGAGAATGCTACTACAAAGATTGTTTGTAGCGGTCTTGCACAGGGAGATATCTCTGTTGCATACGATGGCGTGGTTGTAACATATGCTTCGGTAGATGTAGAGAATGGCAAATTGACCTATACTGTTGATGCAAATAGCGGTGAGGCTCGCGAGGGTAGTGTAACACTCTCGGTTACAGGTATGGCAGACGTGGTTGTTAAATTCGGTCAGCTTGGTATAGAGACTGTAGTTTCTACTATTGCAGATTTATGGGCAGGTACAGTTGGTGCAGAGTATACCGTTTTGGGAGCGCAAGCTGTAGCTGTAGCAAACAATCAAGTTATCCTTGCTGATAATAGCGGTAAACTTATCGCATTGTATAAGCCTTCGACCGTTCCTGCTATTGGTGATTATGTAAGTGTTTGTGGCGCTACCAGTGTTTATAATGGTTTGTTGCAAATTAGCAATGCTACAGTTGTTGTGAATAGCCATAGCGATGACTTGATTGCTGTAGAATTGGAGAGTTTGACTGCCTCGGAGATTGATGCCTTGGTTGCAGCTGCAGGTAAGGCAGACTATGCTCCTCACTATGTTGAGTATTCGGGTATTCTCTCTATTAGCGGCTCGTACTACAATGTTGAGATTCCAGGCGCTACCACAGCAATGGGCTCGCTTAAGACATCGAACGATGTTTCTGCCGATGTTATCAAGTCGTTTGCGAACAAACCAATCAAGGTTAAGGGCTACTTCTATGGCGTGTCGAGCAGTAAGTATTTGAACACTTCGGTTGTCACTATCGAGGAGGATACAACTATCAAGATGCTGAAAGCTAATGATATCGCAGGTGTTCCAGCAGCTGGTGTAACCGATGCAACAGCTACTATTGTGGTTGCAAACTTGGGCGCAGTTACAGCAACTTACGATGGCGAGGTTGTGAAAAATGCTTCGGTAGATGGTAATGTTTTGACCTATACCGTTTCACCGAATACTACCACCGAGCCTCGCGAGGGTTCGATTACTCTCTCGGCAGAGGGCGTTGAGAGCGTAACTATCAAGGTTTTACAGTTGGTAGCAGATAACTCGACCTATGCAATGATCGATAAGATTGCAAATCTTGCTGCTGGTGATTACTATATGGCTGCATATTGCGAGTCGTATAATAATGTCCATTTTGAGGCAAATCCATATCATCTTTGCACTGGTGCTAAAATTACCACTGCAAACTCAAATGCCGACCTATACACAACTCCGTATAGTTATTCAGATACAGGAAAACTCAGCCCTATTACAGGAGCAGAGAACTTTGCGAAGATTGTAACCTTGGTAGCAGTAGAGGGCAAGGAGAATACATATTATGTAATGTTAGATGGTAAGTATGTATACTCTTATACAGCCAATACCAATCGTAGAATCAGTTTGACTGATACTCCAACCGAATGGGTTGCATCGGATCATAAGGAGGGCGGTGTAGTATTATCGAGCAATCAGGTTAATCTTGGCTCGGCTGGTGCTCAATCAGATGTTATTCGATCTTACAAGGATGCTTCCATCGGTTCATTGAAGTACGGTTTGTATTTCTTCAAGAAGAACTAATAAACAATTAAAACCCTCGGCAGGCTGATTACCTGCCGAGGGTACTAAGGGAGAACTATTGTAAATAGCTCCTATGAGGATGAAAAGGCCAATTGTTAATAGTTGGTGGCTAACAGCTAAATGATGAAGAAGAGAGTAGACGATATTAGAGACTTTTTTTGCAGTATCAACCTTAAAATCTTTGCGGTGTTGGTGCTTCTGCTCACATTTGTGTCGTGTGAGTTCGAAGATTCATATTCGCCATATACCTCCAAGGCCACTCTCTCGGTATCGGTATTAACATACCAAGCAACCACTATTGTCGGTAATACAAGGGGAAACCCCGATTATTCGTGGGAGGTGGTGGTGCTGAAGGGTAATCTGTTTTGTACTCCACAACCCGCAACAAGTCTACTTGGTAAGGATTTCAAGTTGAGTTTCTCCGCAAATGAGAGCGAAGAGCCGCGTATGGCAGAGATTCGGATAACCTTTAGCGATGGCTACACCAATACCTTCACGGTTACACAACTGCCAAAGAGTGAGCATCCCGAGTATGATCGTCCTTGGGGTGAGCAACCCCGTATGAAAGAGGATGAAGGGCTAATATACAAGAGCTACTACACCACACTCTCGGGTAATAAGCGTGTACGCAACTTCTCGGTATGTTACGATCCCGAGACACTTGTATCGCGTTGGGTTGCCTATCCATTGCACGACATTTATACTTCGGGAAGTGTGGGACGTACCGAGATGTGGTCGTACGATGATGCCTACTATGTTCCGCATCCGCAGTCGGGTGTCTATATTAGGCAGTATGTCTCTACATCTCCCGTTATACCTCAATCTCTGCAACAGAATCTCGGAGCTGGAGGTTATCAAAATGGTCGAGATGATAGAGGTCATATGTTGCCATCGGCGAGTCGCCAAAGCAGCTACGAATTGAACGCACAGACCTACTATGCGACAAATATGATGCCTCAGCACTCCGAGTTCAATCAAGGAAATTGGGCTACGCTCAAGGGCTGTGTGCGAAATTGGCGCTGCTCGGATACGCTATTTGTGGTTACGGGAACACTCTTCGAGAAGGGGGCATATCCTTTTCAATCGCACAATATGGTTATAACTCGCCCTTCGCATGCATATAAATTGGTGCTACGCACAAAGAGCGGACGAAGTGGAAAACATATTGTAAATATAACCTCGGCAGAGGCGTTGAAGTGTATAGGCTTTCTCTTTACGAATGATATGGAGGGTGCCGAGACCTCTATTCGCGATGCTGCAGTTTCGGTGGCGGAGATTGAGAAGCGCACTGGTTTTGTATTCTTCCGCAATCTCAACCCTGCAATAGCAGACGAGGTGAAGGCGCAGAAGAATCTAAGAGATTGGGGACTATAAGTTGATTAAATAAGAATTAAAATCTAATAATATGAAAAAGACACTTTTATCAGTTCTGTGCCTCTCGGCGATGTTGTTCGCCTTTGCGCAGAAGCCATACAAGATTGTGTTCTACAACCTCGAAAACTTGTTCGATACTATCAATGATCCGAATAAGAACGATGAGGAGTACCTTCCCGAGGGTGCCCGCAAGTGGACCACCTATCGCTACAACTGCAAGCTCGACAATATGTCGCGCGTGTTGTTCGATATTGCTGCCGAGGATAAGAACTTCCCGGCTGTGATTGGCGTGTCGGAGATTGAAAATCGCCTTGTACTCGAGGACTTGCTCGCTACGCCAAAGTTGGCGAAGGCCAACTATCGCATCGTTCACTACGACTCTCCAGATCGCCGAGGTGTCGATTGTGCATTCTTCTATCGTCCCGACAAGTTCCAACTCGAGGGTTCGGAAGCACATCGTATCTCTTTCCCAGGAAAACCAAACTTCCTCACTCGCGATCTTGTGGCTATGTGGGGCAAAATCGAGGGGGAGCCTCTCTATTTTATTGTTTCGCACTGGCCATCTCGTTTAGGTGGAAAGGAGCGTTCGCAGCACTCGCGCGATTTTGTTGCTGCCAAGTGCAAACATATATGCGACTCGGTGCGTAGTGCCAACCCTGCAACGAAGGTGGTGATTATGGGCGATTTCAACGATGATGCTACCGATGCAAGTGTAGTGGATGTTCTCGGAGCAAAGGGTAATCTCAAGAAGTTGCAACAAAATGATATGTTTAATCCATTCTACTCGATGCTTAAGGCAGGATATGGCACATTGGCATATCGAGATGTTTGGAATTTGTTTGATAATATTGTCGTGTCGGAGAACTTAGCTACTGGCTCGACTGGCTCGTTGAAGATTCAAAAGAAGGAGGGCGCTAAGTTCTACGGAAATATCTTTACTCGCCCCTATATGACACAGAAAGAGGGACAGTACAAGAACTATCCATTGCGTTCGTTTGTGGGTTCGAACTTCCAGAATGGATATAGCGACCACTTCCCCGTATATATCTATATTGCAAAATAACCTTATTTAATAAATAGTATGAAACCTAAATTTATGCTTTTTGTGGCAATGGTGCTTATCGCTTCGACCGCTCTCGCACAGGAGGGTGGCTTGAAGGGTAGAGTATTGTCGCGAAATGGAAGAACTGCAGTCGGAAATGTTGCGGTGACGATTGAGGGCACGGACTTCAAGGCCCAGAGTAATAGCGAAGGATTCTTCGAGTTGAAGGGTGTTCCTGCCGGTGATTACAAGTTGTCGTTCAATGCGCCAGAGTTCGAGAACCTCGACATTGTCGTGAAAGTCGAGAACAATGTCAAGGATATTAACTCGGTAATAGTTGTGCCGAAGGCAATCCAAGGCGAAGTGCTTGATGATGCCATCTTTGCGGAGTTCGACAACGACTCCTCCTCTTCGGATACTCAAGCGTTGCCATCTTCGCTCTCGGCATCCAAAGACCTCTATAGCAGTATTGCATCTTACCGCTTTAGCGAGATGCGCTTTAATGTGCGAGGTTACGACTCGAAGTATAGCGATGTCTACCTTAATGGCATACGCTTCAATGATGCCTTGACGGGCTATGGACCGTGGTCGTTGTGGAGTGGTATGAATGATGCTACTCGCAATCAGGAGAGTGTGGCGGGTTTGACAGCCACAGAGTATGGAGTAGGAGGCTTTGGTGGCACTACAAACATAAATGCTCGCGCCTCGCAGATGCGCAAGGGACTTCGTGTTAGCGTCTCGGGTGGAAATCAGATGTATAACTTCCGAGCTATAGTCTCTTATGCCACAGGACAACTCGATAATGGTTGGTCGTTTGCCTTCTCGGCATCTACGCGTCAGGGCGGAAATGGCTATGTGGATGGTGTCTACTACAACTCCTATGGCTACTTTGCTGCGGCCGAGAAACAGTTTAATCAGCAGCATCGCCTTTCGTTGATGGTGTTAGGAACGCCTCAGGAACGAGGTGCTCAGCAGGCTTCTACACAGGAAGCGTACGATATGTTCGGTAGTAACTACTACAATCCGAATGTCGGTATGCAGAACGGCAAGTTGCGCAATAGTCGAGTTCGCCGCTCGCACGAGCCTATCATTATCCTCAACTACTACTACGATATAAGCGAAAAAACTCGTCTTTCGGCTGCCACATCGGTGAGATTTGGTCATAATGGCTATTCGGCATTGACGTGGAAAGATGGCGCAGATCCTCGCCCCGACTACTACCGATATCTGCCTTCAAATTACACCAACCAAATTATTGCTGATGCTAATGGCTATACAAACTTCTTGGCAGATAATATGACGGGGTTGGTAGAGAGAGGTCTTTGGTCCGAGGCTGTAACTGCTTTGAAAGCGGGAACACCAGGCATCTCTATTCCTGGTATTTTCCAATCCTCGTCCACAGATCAAATTTACTCGTACCTCCAGGGTGCTGCCGATGCCCGTTCGATTTGGACCGGTCGTATGGATTTCGATGCAATGATTAACGCCAATAAGAGGGGTGCGACAACCGAATATGCTGATGGTCATCGTTCGAACTATATGATTGAGGAGCGACACACCGACCAGATTGATTATAACTTTGTGGCGAATATTTCGCACGATTTTAATACCAATCACCACCTTTTGGCGGGTGTTAAGGCACGCGTGAATCGCACCGAGTATTACGATGAGATTAAAGATCTCTTGGGTGGCGACTACTGGATTGATGTGGATAAATTTGCGGAGCGCGATATGGGTAGCGATCCTGCAGCATATCAGAACGACCTCGATTATTATAATGAGCACGGTCACGCGCGCGTTGTTCGTGAGGGTGATAAATTCTCGTACGACTACTATGCACACGTGCGTCAAGCACAGTTGTGGACAATGTATAAGCTCCGTTTAGGCGGTTTCGAGATGAACGTTGGTGGAGAGGTCGGCTATGCAAGTTTGTGGCGTCAGGGTGTTTGGCGAAAGGGACTCTTTGCCGATAACTCGAAGGGTGATTCGCAGCACTTGAACTTTTTGACCTACAAGGCAAAGGCAATATTCTCATATCGCTTCTCGCAGGCTCATCACTTGGCTATAAATGTGGGCGCAGTGCAGGATGCACCAACCTTCAACGCTGCATTTGTTTCACCTCGTACTCGTAACACTGTGACGCCAGGTTTAACTCCCGAGCAGTCGTATAGCGCGGAGTTGGTTTATAACCTCAATCTGCCATATTTGCAGGCTCGCGTAGCTGGCTACTATACAGATATGAGAAATGGCTCGAAGGTTATCTCATTCTACGATGATACTCAGGCCTCGTTTACAAACTTTGCTATGAGTAATATCGACAAACGATATATGGGAGTAGAGGCTGCAGTGCGTGTTCCAATTTGGGGTGGCATAGCATTGCAGGGAGCTGTAAACTATGGCGATTATCGCTATACCTCCAATCCTAATTTCGTTCAGACTGTGGACAATAGCAATAAGGTAAAGTTACAGGATAAGGTGCACTGGAAAGGTTTTTATGTCGAGAGCACACCTCAGTTTGCAGCAAATGTTGGCATAGACTTCCGCGGTCCTAAGAATTGGTTTGCGTCGGTGAACTTCAACTACTACGACAAGTTATATCTCTCGATGAACCCTGCATATCGTACCGATAACGCTGTTCAGCCGTATCGCAAAATTGTAGACTCCACAAGTAGCACTCCCGAGCAGACTGCGTGGGCTCTTACTCAGATAAACGAGATGCGTAAGCAGGAGGATTTGGGTTCGGCATATACCTTGTCGGCAAGTCTCGGAAAGAATTGGTATATCGGTCGCAAATATACTATCGGATTCAATGCCGAGGTGAAGAATCTCCTCAATCGCAAGACCTTCAAGACTGGCGGTTATGAGCAGATGCGTATGCGTAAAGTTCGTGGACTCGACAATGATGGCAATCCGTCAACAACCTACTATTCGCGTTTCGATTCCAAGTATTTCTATATGCTTGGTACGACCTGCTTTGTGAATGTTTATTTCCGTTTCTAATTGAATTGAATCGAAAAAAAAAGAGAGAGTTATGAAACAATATAAGATAGCTTTGATTGCCCTGCTTGGTATTGTTTTGACAAGCTGTTACAATAAGTTCGAAGAGCCATATTCTACAGTCGTGTATGATGACGATATCTTCAGGTATTTTAATCCCGAGGCAAAATATATCTCCATTGCCGATTTGAAGGCCATGTTTGGCGATGTCAGTGGTACGGGTGATACCGACACAAAGGCCAATACAAAATATATCCGTTTTGTGGCAAGCGAGAGCGAGTGTAACGAGCTTGAGTTGAAAAACGGTTGGTACAATACGGGTAACTACTACCTTAAAGGTAAGGTTGTGTCGAATGACGAGGAGGGTAATATCTACAAGTCGATGTATATTTTTGATGGCACGGGAGCTATCGAGCTTAAGTTGAATAACGGCCTATATCTTGATTATCCGTGCGATCTCGACAATAAGGAGTCGATGTGGGTGTATGTCAAGGTGCGTGGACTCTATTTGGGTAATTTCCGTTCTATGTTGTCGCTGGGCGATATACCAACCTCGAGTTATAACTCGTGGGGCGTTGCCAAGTATTACCCTAATTCTAATATCTTGAGCCCAGCCAAGGTGAAGGAGCATGTCCTCCCGGGCGAGAAGTGCCGACTCATTGAGGGCGTAAGAGATACGGACGATATACTTGTTGTGGATAAGAACTCCTATTCCGATCTCTTTGGAGAGGCGGGACAGAAGTATCTTGGCCGCTTGATAAGGTTTAAGGATTTGACAGTGCGCTACGCCGGAGCCAATAATCAAAATGGTTCGACTTCACCTATAGGTAATAATGTATATCCGCAGTGGTTCTGCTCGGCGGGAATACCTGCATCTCTTGGCGCAGCTCCGCAATATGTTGTGAATAAGCCTTGGTATAAGATGGCTTACAGCATTAACGGTATTGCACAATATGGCAGTGTCTTGGTGACTTACACCGATTCTACTCCGTCAAAAACAAATACTGCCGGAGTGTATACGGTGCGCACAAGCGGATATTCGCGTTTCGCAAATAAGTTTATCCCTAAAGATGGAGCAGAGGGAGATGTGTTGGCAATCTACACACTCTATTCGGAGTCGTGGAACAGCCAATATGGAACATACCAACTCTCTGTTTGTCGTTATAAGGATTTTGCTTTCGAAACAGAGCCTTCTGTTCCATATCCTGCATGGAGTGCCCATTTAACTTGGGCGGAGCAGAACTTCCCACAATACATGCTGGCAAATAGTGCTGATGAAGCAACTCACGCAATATTAGTTACTGCGTGGGAGAAGCAGTACGAATCGAACAAACCTGCCAATGATAACTCTCCGGAGTGGGAGAAGTGGAATGAGTGGGGAGAATGGGTTGTGTGGTGCCTTAAAAATACACCTAAGGAGTCGTGGCTCCTACCTCAGTATCTCACCGAGGACGATGATACGGAGTAGGGTAGAGCTACTATGGAAAAGCAGAAGCATCGCAAGCAATTGCGGTGCTTTTTTATGTGTAAAAAGTCAATAAATCTCTGTTTAGTGCAAGAAAAATCGAAATTTATAGGTATATTTGCGTGAGATTGTACTACTGTGCAATAATTGCACCGTTTTTGGCGTTACTGCATAGTAGGAGAGATAGTGTATAGAGATGATTGAAACTAATAATATTTTTAAAATGAGAAAATTGTTTACACTCGCCATTGCGATGTTTATTGCTTTCGCAGTGGCTGCGCAGCCGGCGCAACAGATTCCGGTAATCCCTGCGGACAAGGCTGTTCGTGTGGGACAGTTGTCGAATGGTATGAAATACTACCTTCGTCACAACGACAAACAGAAGAATTTGGCCGATTTCTACATCTCGCACGATGTAGGTGCTATTCAGGAGGAGGACGACCAGCAGGGTTTGGCTCACTTCCTCGAGCATATGGCATTTAATGGAACAAAGAACCTCCCTGGCAAGATGCTTATCGAGTATCTCGAGACTGTAGGTGTTAAGTTTGGCGTAAACCTCA
>JAZOWM010000100.1:0-3089 GCA_045659225.1 Alistipes sp. | reverse complement strand
TTGGAGCATCGCTTGGGTGGCTTGGAGAAGCAACCAAAGACTGGTGCAATATCCTACTCCCCTGTCGACCACGCTACGATGGGCGCATTGCGTGCCGAGCGTGTTGAGCGTGCAGCGGAGTTGATGCCAGCAGTTGCAGTTGAAGGTGCATCGGAGGGCGATTTGCTCGTTCTCGCTTGGGGTAGCAATGTCGGCAAAGTGTCGGAGGTTGTGGCCGAGGTTCGCAACGAGGGCGGAAATGTGGCATACGCAACTGTTTCGTTGATTAATCCATTGCAGTCGGGCGTTGCGGAGGCGATGTCGCACTTTAAGCGTGTGTTGGTCTGCGAGAGCAATAGCGGACAACTCGCATCGCACTTGCGCTCGGTAACTCGCCACGAAAATATAGTTGCTTTGGCAGATATGGGAGCGCAACCATTCGCGGCAGATGCTCTCAAAACAGAAATTTTGAAAAACCTTAACTTGGAATAGCACTATGGCAACAAAAACATATACTTTGAACGATTTTCGTAACGGTAATGCCGTAAAGTGGTGTCCGGGTTGTGGCGACCACGCAGTATTTAACTCGGTGTTGAAGGCGTTGCCTGAGGTGGCAGAGCGCTTGGATATCCCACGCGAGAACTTCGCATTTATCTCGGGTATTGGCTGCTCGTCCCGCTTTGTCTATTATATGAATACCTACGGCTTCCACACCATTCACGGTCGTGCTGCCGCAATCTCTACGGGCTTGAAGACCGCACGCCCCGACCTCTCGGTATGGGTTTGTTCGGGCGATGGCGACTCGTTGGCAATCGGTGGTAACCACTTTATCCACGCCTGCCGCCGCAATATCGACCTCAATCTCATTCTTTTCAACAACGAGATTTATGGCTTGACCAAAGGTCAATACTCCCCTACTTCGAAGTTGGGTAAGGTGACCAAGACCTCGCCATTTGGTACTATCGAGGAGCCATTCTCGCCAGCTGTGTTGGCAATCGGAGCAAAGGCTTCGTTTGTAGCTCGTACGATAGATATGGAGTTGGATTTGACCAAGGAGATGCTTGTAGAGGGTGCTTGCCACAAGGGTATGTCGGTGATTGAAACACTCGTTAATTGCGTTATCTTCAACCATAAGACTCACGCAGACTATGCCGCTACAACGGCTATCCGCGAGGAGCGAACTATCCGCCTTGTTCACGGTGAGAAGATGCTCTTTGGCGCAAATAAGGAGAAGGGTTTGGTGCTCGACGGCTTGAAGTTGAAGGTGGTAACAGTTGGTGAAGATGGCTACACGCTTGACGATATTTTGACGCACGATGCACACACCGAGGATACGGCACTGCACACAATGTTGGCTTCGATGCGTTATCCTGACTACCCTGTTGCGGTGGGCATTATTCGTGATGTGGCACGCCCAACCTACGACAGCGAAGTTGCTCGTCAAATTGCAGAACAACAAGAGTGCGAGCCAAATAAAACCGCCGATGATTTATTCTTCGGCGGTGAGACTTGGGAGGTGAAATAGTTGTTAGAAGTCGTTTCTCATTCGACCTCCTTCTCGTATACCGTTCATGCCATTTTGGCGTGGACGGTTGCTTTTTCCGTCCATTCCTTCATAGTCGGAGATGTTTTTTGAGGCATTTTTCCCAAAGTGGCGCAGATTATATACGAATTGCACCATCACATAACGACCTACCGTACTATTCAATACATTGCGGGTAAATCCTGAGCCTGTCGAACGATAGAAGGCTGTGTTTTGATTTAGAATATCGTTTACGCCAATTTGTACCTCTCCTCTGCGGTTTTTGAATAATTGCTTACCGAGATATAAATTGCAGAGGATATACTGCTCGTTATAGTTATTCGAGAAACCGATGTATTGATGATAGGCTGCATTGGCCGTAAGGGTGAAGCCCGGACCAAATATCCACTTCACCGATGCCGAAGCCGTATGACGGAAGTAGGAGTTTATGGTATCATCTCCGTATGACGATTTAGCAAGGCTATTCCAAGCCTGATTGTATGTTCCACGCCACGAGAGCGTAAAGTCTATATTTTCTGAGATATTGCTGCCTATCGCAAGTCGGAAGGTGTAGCCTATATTGTTTGCCTTATTGATGCTAAAATTGTGATTTGCAACATTTTCAAGCAGTTCGGCAGGTGTGCGACCTGCATCATAAACAGCACTCGGCGTAACCGAATAACCGACATTTGCCGTCATATTGAGACTACACTTCATAAATGGCAACGGTACTCCATACGATACATTTGCACGCACCGACCATAAACCGCTGATATTCTCGTAAGATGTTATCTGCGTTGGGCGATAAGGCGTACCATTCTCGTCTTTCGGTATGATGATACCGTTCATATCGTCAGGCAACGCCCAACCCTTCGAGTTGTAGAGCGTTGATGACGAGATTGTATTTTGATAGTACTCTCCTCGTATCATAGCCATAAAGGTCTGTCCTTTGTCGGGTAACGATAGGATATATCGAATACTTCCGCTATGCGAGTATTCGGGCGAGAGGTTACTATTTCCGACACTTATGTTGCGAGGAGTTGCCACATCAAAGATATTGTGCAGTTGTGTTACACTCGGAGCATCGGAGTTCGAACGGAACTGTATGCGCAACGAGTTCTGCTTATTGAAGGCATAGCGAAACATTGCGTGATATTGTACGCTATGGTATTGCTTATTTACAAGGCTCGATGTGTTTGCTCCATTTTTGAAGTCACCATTGCGGGAGAGATTTTCGTACATAACTCTTAAAACCAAGGTGTTGCGTTTCTTGGAGTAGCGAATACCCGGACCTACTCGATGACTCAGTGTATTAGTCGAGGAGTTGATGCTCAAAGCCTCGTTGCGGCGAATATCATCATTTATAAGATAATCGCTACCGGTGTACCACGCACCCTGTTCTTTGCTCTGGTTGCGATAGATGAAATTGTACTGCATTGTCAGAGTTCAATTTCGTGCTATCGGCTCATTGTAATTCACGCCACCACGAAGATTGTAGGTATAGGTCGGAACATTGCGATATTCGTAAATCGGGATAAAAAATAGCGGATTTTCGCACATGTCGTGCCACGACATACCATCTCCAAAG
>JAZOWM010000099.1:0-9276 GCA_045659225.1 Alistipes sp. | reverse complement strand
GTGTCGAAGTGGACAAGCGCAATGAGCTTGCCATCCTCCTCGGTAACAACCGACTCGGAGATGAAGACGTGCGAATTGAGGACATTCTCGATATCCTCGGGATAGATATTCTCGCCACTCGGGCCGAGAATCATATTCTTGGAACGACCCTTGATATAGAGCCAACCATCCTCATCGAAGCAGCAGAGGTCGCCGGTGCGGAAGAAGCCATCCTCGGTGAATACCGCAGCTGTAGCCTCAGGATTCTTGTAGTAACCCTGCATCTGCGAAGGACTCTTTACGAGCAACTCGCCAATACCGGTCTTCTCATCAACATTCTCCAATCGATACTCAATATCCTTCAAAATTGGTCCTGTAGAGCCGTGACGCAACATACCATCGACCATACCTGCGATAAGTGGTGCGGTTTCGGTCAAGCCATAGCCAACATCGTAGATGAAGTTTGCATCCAAGAGGAACTGCTCAACCTCGCCATCGAGCTTCGAGCCACCGATGCCGAAGAAGCGGATGCGACCACCGAAGGTCTTTGCCAACTTCTTACCGGCAATGCGATGCAAGTAACGACGAATAAAGCCTACACCATAGAGGGCATTCATAAAGGCGTTCGAGGTGAAGGTCTTCTTCACCTTGCCCTTGAAGATCTTCTCGATGATGAGTGGCACGGTGAGCATAATCGTAGGTCGAACCTCGGCCAATGCCGGCAACAATACCGATACGGTAGGAGCCTTATCGAGATAGACTACATGCGCACCATGATGGAAGGCGAGGATAAGTCCGAGCGTACACTCATAGGTGTGTGCCATAGGCAACACCGAGAGGAATATATCGTCCTCACGAACAAGGAACAACGGGTCAATCATCCACATCTGTGATGAGAGGTTGTAGTGCGTGAGCATTACTCCCTTCGGTTGCGATGTGGTACCCGAAGTGTAGATAATAGCAGCCAAATCCTCAGGCTGTGGAATGGTCAATTCACCCTCTGCCTCAACATTTTGCGAGAGCACCGAAAGGTTCTTGGTGCGGATAATAATGTTCAACTTTGCCGAAACATCCTTCGAGATGCGGGTAAAGAGCTTATCCGATACACACATAGCCTTTGCCTCCGAGTGCTCAACGATGCGGTCGAGGTCTGCCGATGTGAAATCAGGCAATACAGGAACAACGGTATAGCCTCCCGTAGTAATAGCAAAGTAGCAAACGCCCCAGTTAGGCATATTGCTACTGAGCAAGACGACCTTATCGCCCTTTTTAAGTCCTGCCGAGCGGAGCAATTCTTGTACCTCGGCTACCTTCTCGCTCACCTGCTTGTAGGTGTAGCTTGCGCCTCTCCACAACGAAAAGGCTATACGCTCCGAAAAATTCTTCACACTATTGTTCAGAATTTCATAAAGTGTATTCAACTTCATAAAGTAGTTAAAAAAGTTTAAGTTTGTACTACGTAAGATTATGCCATTCGTGGGCATACATCTCACAAATCCCTGCAAAAATAACCTTTTTTTGTTAAATATAAGTATATTTGTGGAAAAATCGGATATTAATGTTATATTTAGGACACATAAAGCAACTTGCAAAGGAGGTTGGATTCGATCTTTGTGGTGTGGCTCAATGCCATAATTTTGAGAGAGATAAGACCTTTTTCGAGGGATGGATTGAGCAGGGTTTTGCCTCCTCGCTCGACTATCTGAAAAGGGACATCGAGCGCAGAGCCGATGCCGCCACACTTGTCGAGGGTGCTAAGAGTGTTATTGTGTGCGGTATAGCCTACAAAAATTCGGTTAGTGAGGGTTATCCTGCCGACCATCAAGCCAAGGTAGCATCGTATGCTTGTACAACCGATTATCATTTAACCATAAAGCAGATGCTCTTTGAGCTATCGGCTCGATTGAAGGAGCTCTCCCCCTCGCTCTCGGGGCGCTGTTTCGTGGATAGTGCGCCTATATTTGAAAAACGATATGCCGTTGAGGCGGGCTTGGGGTGGATAGGGCGGCAGTCATTGCTCATAACCCCCGAATATGGCTCGTTTGTGTTGCTCGGAGAGATTGTTATGACCGCCGAGTGCGATGAGTATGACAAACCGCTTGTGTCGGTGGGTTGTGGTGAGTGCCGCAGATGCGTTGAGGCCTGCCCTAATGGTGCTGTAAAAGAGCGACATATAGATACTTCGCGTTGTATTTCGTGTGCAACAATCGAGCGCAGGGGAGAGGGTGAGCCGCCTGCGCTTCACGGTTGGATTTTCGGCTGTGACGAGTGCCAAACGGTATGCCCCTATAACCGCAAAGCGCCCCTTGCGACCAATCCTCGCTTTGCGCCAATTTTCAACCCCGTAGAGATGACTCCAATCGATTGGCTTTCGCTCTCGGAAGAGGCGTTTTCCGAAAAGTTCGCTTCAACCCCACTGGAAAGGGCAGGGCTTGAAAGGTTGAAGAGCAACCTTTCGGAGTTGAGAGTGGAGAGTTGAGAACTAAAAAATAATTTTGAATTCTGAATTTTGCATTCTGAATTTTCTCAAATCCCCCTCCTGCGTGCATAGAATAGGGGTTGAAATTTTTTGTTAATAACCTGTCAATAAACTGCCCGATTTTAGTTGCTATTTTCGTGCGAAAGGCTCTAACTTTGTATCGTCAAAAAATGGAAAACGCCCTCCCCACAAAGGAGGGTATTTCCGCCAAATAGACAAAATATTACTAAATACATATATATAATGAAGAATAACTCGACTCTTAAAAAAGTCCAGTACGCTGATGCTGTCGCTGCATCGAAGGAGTACTTCGGTGGTGACGAACTCGCTGCTACAGTGTGGGTTAGCAAGTATGCTTTGAAGGATTCGGCAGGTAATATCTACGAGTCTTCGCCCGAGCAGATGCACTATCGTCTGGCAAAGGAATTGGCCCGTATCGAGAATAAGTACGGCGAGGCTCTTTCGGAGCAGGAGATTTTCGACCTGCTCGACCACTTCCGCTACATTATTCCGCAGGGTGGTCCAATGACCGGTATCGGTAACAACTTGCAGGTTGCTTCGTTGTCGAACTGCTTTGTTATCGGCCACAAGAATCCGGCAGACTCGTACGGAGGTATCTTCCGTATGGACGAGGAGCAGGTGCAGTTGATGAAGCGCCGTGGTGGCGTAGGTCACGACCTCTCGCATATCCGTCCTTCGGGCAGTCCAGTATTGAACTCGGCACTTACCTCGACAGGTATAGTTCCATTTATGGAGCGCTACTCGAACTCTACTCGTGAGGTGGCTCAGGATGGTCGCCGTGGAGCGTTGATGCTCTCGATTTCGATTAAGCACCCCGATTCAGAGAAGTTTATCGATGCTAAGCTCGACACCAACAAGGTGACAGGCGCAAATGTATCGGTGAAGATTGACGATGAGTTTATGCGTGCAGCAATCGAGGGCCGCACATATACTCAGCAGTTCCCTGTAAATGCCGATAAACCTTCGTTCGTTAAGAATATCGATGCTTCGCAGTTGTGGTCGAAGATTATCCACAACGCTTGGAAGTCGGCAGAACCAGGAGTATTGTTCTGGGATACTATCATCCGTGAGAGTGTGCCTGACTGCTACGCTGATGAGGGCTTCGTAACTGTTTCGACAAATCCGTGCGGTGAGATTCCGTTGTGTCCATACGACAGCTGCCGCTTGTTGGCTATCAACCTCTTTAGCTACGTTGAGAACCCATTCACCAAGGAGGCAACATTCAACTTCGACCTCTTCAAGCAGCATATTCACAAGGCTATGCACTTGATGGACGATATCATCGATTTGGAGTTGGAGAAGATCGACCTCATTATCGAGAAGATCGCTTCGGACCCTGAGGATAAGGATATTCGCCGCGTAGAGCTCGATTTGTGGCACAAGATTAAGGATATGGCACTCAAAGGTCGTCGTACAGGTCTTGGTATCACTGCTGAGGGTGATATGTTGGCTGCGCTCGGTTTGCGCTACGGTTCGAGCAAGGCTCTCGAGTTCGCAACAAAGGTACACAAGACTCTCGCAGTTGAGGCTTATCGTGAGTCGGTGAATATGGCACGTGTGCGTGGTGCATTCACCATCTTTAACGCCGAGAAGGAGAAGAACAACCCTATGATTAACCGCCTCAAGGATGCCGATGCATCGCTCTACGAGGAGATGGTTAAGTATGGTCGCCGTAACATCGCAATGTTGACTATTGCTCCTACAGGAACCACATCGTTGATGTCGCAGACTACTTCGGGTATCGAGCCAGTCTTCCGTCCAGTTTACAAGCGCCGCCGTAAGATTAACCCTTCGGACCGCGACAATAAGGTTACATCAATCTTTACCGATGAGCAGGGCCAGATGTTCGAGGAGTACAATGTCTACCACCACAAGTTCGTGGATTGGTTGCGCATCAATGGCTACGACATCTCTCGCCTCGACACTATCAACGATGAGGAGTTGGATAAGTGGGTTGCAGCATCGCCATACCACAAGGCTACTGCAAACGATATCGACTGGGTTGCTAAGGTTAAGATGCAGGGTGCTATCCAGAAGTGGGTTGACCACTCGATTTCGGTTACCGTAAACCTCCCGAACAACATCTCGGAGGAGATTGTAGCCGATGTATATCGCACCGCTTGGGAGTCGGGCTGTAAGGGTATCACCGTTTATCGTGACGGTTGTCGTGCAGGTGTGCTCGTAGACAAGAAGAGCAAGAAGGCTGAGCCAAAGAAGTGTGAGGAGGCTACAGGCGAGAATCGCCGTCCAAAGTCAATCCCGGCGGACGTTATCCGCTTCAAGAACGGCTCGGAGATGTGGATTGCATTTGTAGGTAAGCTCGATGGTCACCCATATGAAATCTTCACCGGTAAGATTGAGGACGATGCGATGTATATCCCACCAAAGATTACCCACGGAAACATCATCAAGGTTCGCGAGGAGGACGGCACAAAGCGTTACGACTTCCAGTACACCGACCGCTATGGTTACACCAACACTATCGGTGGTATCTCGCGTTTGTTTGATGAGAGCTTCTGGAACTACGCTAAGTTGATTTCGGGTGTACTTCGCTACCATATGCCAATCGAGAAGGTTGTTGCGTTGATTGACGGTTTGCACCTCGATGACGAGAATATCAACACTTGGAAGAATGGTGTTAAGCGCGCCCTCAAGCAGTATATCGAGGATGGTACACGCTCGAAGGGTAAGTGTCCACAGTGTGGTCAGGAGCAGATGGCATACCAGAATGGTTGCTTGACTTGCTTGTCGTGCGGCTACTCTAAGTGCGGATAGAAAATTACTCTGAGCGGTAAATTTCGCACCGCTCTGCAATAAGCGAACCCTCTCATAGGCCGACTATGCTGCGGGTTCGCTTTTTTTGTTTGGCGCAAAATTTCCTCACTCAGCGATGAATTTCTGCTATTGACTTTTGGCTTTTTTAGCGCGGCAAAATGGCATGCGCTCGCTACTGCTCGCTGAATGGCATTAGCGCCTGTCATTAAGCACTCCTAATTGGAGTGCACTGCCATTAATGCCATTAAGGGCAGAAAGCCCGAATGTCATTAAATACCATCTTTTTGGCGCACCACAATTTTCTCCGTTATGTTTATTTAGAACTTTATCGAGTCTCGTTTTTGGTGAGGTAAGCGATGAAGTCGGGTGAGTCGATAACCTCGATATCCTCTGCCAAGCCCATAACGAAGCGACCTATACCGGCATAGTTGCAGACCTCTGTATCGAGTAACCAATGGTTATCGTCAATCTGCGAGAGGTCGCGTTCCGAGAGTGGATACTCCTCCGTCAGGAGGTTGTGTGCCATAACTCCCAGCCGCAGTTGTACGCGCTTTAGCTCGAAGCCCATTGTGCGGAAGATGTCGATATGTCCGCATTGATGCTCCGCCTCGTGTTGCCACTCGCTCTCGAGAATCTCCACCTCGCCAATACGAGCCGTATTGAAGAGTTTGGTCTTGTTGTCCGATAGGTCGTAGCACCAAATCTGCACGTAGTTGGTGGTGAAAGATATGGGTTCGACAAGACGATCGCGCTTGGAGCCTGTATGCGAAGAGGAGTAATCGCGAAGAATAACCTGGTGATGCTGCTCGATAGCCTCGATTATACGATTGACATTCTCGGCATTCTTACCCTTGACAATACTATTGGCAAGCGAGGTGCAGTTGTATACTGATGAGAGCTTGCGGCGGAGATTCTGCTTCAGAGTGTTGGTGTCGTCCAATGCTCCGATAAGCTGATTGACGATATGTGCCTCCTCGTCCGTGAAGTGGATAAGTTGCGAAATATCCTTGAAGTAGCGGCTCTCCTTGCCTAAACGATAGACGGCCCCCTCCTCCTTATGGACCACAAAACCAATCTCCTTGAAGGTGTCGATATAGCGATAGATTGAGCGGTACGAGGTGTTGAGTCGCTCCGCCAACTCCTCTACGGTGTAGCGGTTGCCACTCGTCATCATCTTCATCAGACGCAGTACGCGCTCAATCTTTGGCTGGTCCATAAATCAAAATTCAGAATTAAGCCTTCTTGCTCTTCTTCTCCTTCTTGGCTGGATTCTGCATCGACTTCATATACTTTGCTCTGCCGAGGTTGAAGCCAAGTCCCAAGTAGAAGTTTGCCGAAGACATCATCTTTGGAATAGGGACATTGTTAAATACGGCATAGCGAGTATCGATGAAGTCGGCACCGAGGAAGAGGTTGAATCCTGCAGGGTGGATATTCAATGCCCAACCCATAACGCCCAACTTGTTTCCACTGAGGAAGGTGTGGCTGAACGAAGTAGAGAGCCAACGCATAATGCGGAAATTGACTGATGCTGTCAACTCGCTACGGGTGAAGTTCTGGCAGAACTCGGTGTGCGAGAGCAAACCAAAGGCGATCCAGTTGTTGAGGATATTGTACTCGACACCACCATTGAGTGTGCAAGTGAGGCGTGAGATGTAGGCTCCTTGTGGCTCCGACATTGTGGCATCGAAACCGCCATCCATCTTTGCCTCGCTAGCCTCCAAGTCGAATCCCTCGTACGAGAAGTGAGCCTTAGAAGCAGCATTGATGGTACTACCACTATACCACTTGATAAAGCCGATATCGTTGGCTGCAACCGAAACCTTGAGATGGTCGTCCAAGAAACGGAACTCGAAACCGAGGTCGAGACCAAGGCCCCAGCTCTTGATGCTATTGAGCATCTTGCCCATATCCTGCTGCAAGATACCATTGGTTGACAATGGTGAGCCAGGAACGTAGTTTGGCGCAAAGAGAGGACAGTTGCCTCGAACATTGCCGATAAGCTCGGCGTTGATGATGTTGCGGTCGAGGTTTACATACATCTTGTCCATACTCATCGAGAGATCGGCTATACCGAGCAATCCCTTAGCGCGGAAACCAAATGTCATAAACTCTTTGATTGGAATTGCGAAGCCGAGAGCTGCCTCCATATACTCGCGATTGGAGATATGGGTGTCACCCAAATCGTAGTAGCCATTCGAGAGGTTTTTCAATGCCGCAAACATATCCTTCGAGAGGGTAATCTCGGTCTGGGAACGGAAGTTGAGACCGAAGCTCCAAAAGAGTTTCTTGGTGTGGGCTCCGAAACCAACCAACGAGTTGTTGAGGTTGATATTCATCATACCTTTATCGCCCAACTTGTTGAGGAAATCCTCCGAAGATATGGTGTTGCTCATAAAGGTGTATACGCCTCCATTGTGTTTGTGGAAGAGGTTATCCACCGAGAAGTAGTTGTTGCCGAACTCTATTCCCAAACCACCTATAGTAGGCATCTTTATATAGCCGCGTGTAGGCGCGAGGGCTGCATTCATGTCGGTTCGGAAGTATGAACCCTCCATAAAATATGAGGTACGCATCTCCGCCGAGGTTGTAGCTATAACCCCGAAGAGTGCTGCTAAAATTATAATTAGTTTACTCTGTTTCATAGCATTTACTCCTCTTTATCATTTAAGAGATTAGAAAGATCTACTGTCAAACCGTTGCGGATACGCAACTCCAACTTACCGTCAATGAACTGCTGCTTGGCGATAGTCGAGAGGTTCTCGGCATTCGCACTATAGAGCGAGAGTCTGAGCTTGATACCGTCTGCATTCTTCAATCCTGCAAGCGAACCACTCTCGCCAAGGTCGAACTCGAAGTCGATTTGCGAGTTACGCTTTGTGCCCGACTCGCTATTGCCACCCTTGATTAAGCAGTTGTTGATGTTGAGGTGCGCTGCAATATCCTCGCTTGAGCCATCCTTATTTACCAACTCTGCCGAAACAACCACATCGAATGGAATTGTCGAACCAAAGACGCCCACAAGGCCGATGTCGCCAACGCGGATACCCTCAGTGCTCTCGGCAAGGCTCTTGAATGTTTCGTTCAATCCCATAACGCTTGTCTCGTAAGCGATGTCGGTATTACCATCAAACTCGAGCGGAACAATCACCTCGTACTGGTACTGAATGTTGTAGCCATTCTCGGTGCTGCTGAGGTCTACGGTGATCTCCTTGCTGCTGTCGGAGAATGCCTTCATATCGACAACAACCTTCGAAGGAATACCCTTTGCGAAGAGTTTCGAAAGGTTGTCGATAGCGATGAAGGTTACACCCTCGCTTTGGTACTTGTTGGCGTTGCGAGGTGTAGATATTACGATGTTCGATGCACCACTCTCATTGATAGAGATTGTAGGAACGGTAATCTTATCCAACTCATTGCCCTCGCTGTTGTAGGTCTTAACTGCGATGTCGGCCGAGAGAGCCACACCTGTAGGATTGTCGAGGAGATTCAACTTCAATACTGGGTTGAGGTTGAGTGAGTTGATCTTTATATCCAAATCATTCATATCGCCCAATTCAACCTCCATACTCTCTGGCTGAACAGAGATATTTAAGCAACCCTCGAATGTGCGAATTGCGATGTCATCTATTGCAAGGTCGATATTGATTTCGGCGCTACCGTTTACGGACAAATCACCGGTGGTGTTGACTACGGAAAGATTAACGCGCAGCGGCTTGCCCTGGGTGAGGTAGACGCCAAATCCGTCCATAACGTAGTCGAGGGCGGTGGGGTCGCTTACGACGGGCGAGGAAACCTCTGCATCGAGGTACGCGCGATAAAATTCTGCATCTGGAATAGCTGTGCCGGCGTTGTAGCCGTTGAAATTTTCGGTAACGCTTTCGGTACAGGTAACGCCGCCGAGCATATCAACGTCGTATTCACAGTCGGTAACGGTTTGCGTAACAACCCAGTCAGAGGTCATTCTTACGGTCAGCTTGGCGTAGCTGAAAACGGGCAGGGACTTGGTGCCTGCCATAGTG
>JAZOWM010000098.1:0-9434 GCA_045659225.1 Alistipes sp. | reverse complement strand
CACAAACCAATAATCAGCCATTGTTGTAAGCATATAGTTAGATGCCAACAAAGAGATGTAGTTATTCATCAACTCCTCAGGAGTCTCGCCCTGGACACCATACTGACCCAAATCCTGCGAAGAAACAAGGAGATACAACATATTAGAGTCGCTTGGAGTACAGTAGTAAGAAGCGTTACCGCAAGTTACACTTGTAAATGTAACCTCGAATGGATTGTTCTCCTCTTTCAGCAAGTTGCCACCATAGTCAACCTCGTCATCCTGCCACTCCTTGATGCTAAAATTTACCGAAAAGCTATTACTGGGAGCATTCTCCGAAGTAACAGTAACTGTTATCTTGTGGCGGGTATTGCGCTTGAACTCAATATCGGTTTTGTGAACATACTCGGTACCGTTGATATTCACCGACAACAACTTCTTATCACCAGTTACCACCTGCGGAACAACCATTGCGCGATAGTATGAGCCTACATTCCAAGGTGTAACCTCAGCTACCGAGCCATTAGCCACAGCCTCACCTGTAGCGAGGTCGATGGTTGCCGATGTCTTGACATTGCAAAGTGTAACCTCGATGTCAGCAGTTGCCAACGTCTCCTCCGAAACACCCTCGCCAGCAACAACATAGATCAATGCATTGCTGAACAAGTGCTCGGTCTCGATTGCTACAGCCTCTGCAGTTGGCGAAACAGCAGTACGCTTGCCCCACAAGAAGTCGCTTGCCCAGTAATCTGCCTCGTTGCTCTGGTCGTTCTTCACCGAGAAGGCGTGGGCATTAACATTTGTAGGAGTGCCATACGGATAGTAGGCATAGAAATCTGCCTTTGTAGAGTTGTCCAACCAGTAGATAGTCTCGTCAGGAGTCCAAGTCGATGAGAGTGTAAATCTCATATTGTCGACGTGGTTGTTAGAGTTAGCCAATACGCCAGTTCTCGAACTGGTGTTGTTCACAACATAAAGACCGAGTTGGTCTCCACTCTCGAATGTAACATCGTTAGCACGCGACTGCGTAACACTGATGTTGATAGGCAACTTACCGCCCTCACCCTGTCCAAATTGATCCGAAAGATCACCAATGCACGCTGCAGACATTGCAGCAACTGCCAATAGAAGTAAAAATTTTTTCATAATTGTTTATATTTTGTTTGTTGTTGTTTTTACAACGGTTAGTAAGGCAAATAAGTTTTCATCTGCAATAAATCCCGAACGGCACTAACGCCCCAATGACGCTTCCTTCTTTAACTTGTTGACTATCAACAAAATACCCCCCCCTACAAAAATTAGGGAGGAGCATTTACCATACCCTTATGATGCTGTTATGCCCACTATTTTTATCTATCGTTATGCAAAATTAAAAATTTATTTCGTAAAGAGCAAAAAAATAATCAAGCTAAAATCACAACTATCAACTTTTTTATTACCTTTGTGGTAGTTAAGCAAACTAAATAGAGAATGAAAAAGATTCTTATCGTAGGTGCAGGTGGTCAAATTGGCTCGGAGCTCGTGCCATACCTGCGCGGTATTTATGGTGCGGAGAATGTCGTTGCAACCGATGTGCGCGAGTGCAAGGGTTTGGCAGAGGAGGGACCATTCGAGGTTCTCGATGCCCTCAACCCCACAAATATGGCTTCGGCAGTAGCGCGACACAATGTCGACACCATCTTCAACCTCGTGGCTCTGCTCTCGGCCGTAGGTGAGCGCAACCCTCAGATGGCGTGGAATATCAATATGACCGCCTTGTTCAACTCGTTGGAGGTGGCACGCCAGCACAACTGCGCGGTATTCACCCCTTCTTCAATCGGAGCATTCGGCCCAACCTCGCCGAAGGATATGACTCCGCAGGATACCATTATGCAGCCGACCACAATCTACGGTATCTGCAAGGTTACGGGCGAACTTTTATCGAACTACTACCATCATAAATACGGCATCGACACACGCTCTATCCGTTTCCCTGGTATCATTTCGAACAAGACCTTGCCAGGCGGCGGTACAACCGACTACGCAGTGGAGATCTACTACGAGGCTATCCGCAATGGTCGCTACACCTGGAATGTACCGCACGATGTCTACATGGATATGCTCTATATGCCAGACGCACTGCGCTCGATTGTGGAGTTAATGGAGGCCGACCCTGCGAAGTTAAAGCACCGCAACTCGTTCAATGTGGCTTCGATGAGCTTCACGCCCGAGATTCTCGCTGCCGAAATTCGCAAGCGTATGCCATCATTCGAGATGGACTACAACATCGACCCTGTAAAGGCTGCGATTGCCGATAGCTGGCCAAATCAGCTCGATGACACTTGCGCTCGTGAGGAGTGGGGCTGGAAACCGCAATGGGATATATCATCAATGACAGACGATATGCTCTCAGCAATCGCCAAGAAGCTGGAGAACGAGAAATAGAAATTACGAGCTACAATATAGAGAATAGGACCCGAGAAATTCGAGTCCTATTCTTTTATATAGGTATTTAGGCTATTCTGTCTTTGTTAACGGCGAAGCTTGAGTATATACGCGAGCTGCCAACTCCTTGTCGAGCTGATACATTCCGTACTTATCGTTCTCGACAGCCTCGGTTGCAAAGATCATTTCGCGAGCATTCTCCTCCTCCTCGATCTGCTCATCAACAAACCATACGAGCATATTTGACGAAGCGAAATCGCGATCCTCGTGTGCGATAGCCGCAAGATTGTTAATAAGGCTTGTTACGACCTTCTCGTGTTTAAGTGTATGCTGGAACATATCCAACACCGATGCCCACTCGGTCTGCACCTCAGCGATAGGCTTCAGCTCCACCTTTGCATCGCGCGAGTTGAGGTAGTTCATCAAGATATGAGCGTGATCCTGCTCCTCCAGCCACTGCACGTAGAACCAATTTGCTACTCCCTTGTAGCCCTTAGCCTCGGCGTCCATAGACATCGAGAGGTAGAGATATGCCGACCACAGCTCGGCGTTAATCTGCTCGTTAATTGCTGCGTGTAATCTTTCGCTTAACATAGTTGTATAGTTTTTAAGATTTATATTTTCTATTTTATACTGCAAATATAATACATCTTTTTCTATTTGTCAAATTGATAATTCTTATAGCAATATAGACAAATCCTATACTCCGATTCTATTAGTTAAGTCTAACATTTGCGATACCGCGCTGCTCCATCTCCGCCTTGGCAACCATATCGCTCTGCAGCTGCACCATCTTCAAGATATCGGTCATATCGTTCAATCCTCGCAGCGATGTTCCTATCGGCATACGGCACTGCAACTCCAACTCGGCAAGGCGCTCGCGCACCTCCTCCAGCCCTTCGGAGATAGCGATATAGACACAGTCAACCTCGGTATATTCGGCGAAGAAGAGTGTCATCAGCGCAGCCTTCGATGCCGAAGGGATATGGCGCACCTCTATATTATCGCGCGCGACACCGCACATAGCGAGCCCTTGCAGAGCCTCAAACTCCTGCTTGGAGCCCTCCAACGTAATAACGCCAACCTTTATATCTGAAATAGCAATCATAGCCAAAGGCTAATTAAAAATTAAAAATTGAGAATTCATTTCTCTCGTCTCTCGTCTCTCAACTAAAAAAGGCAGCCACAACGACTGCCCTATGATGTAACACCCTAAAAATGTATAATTGGTGGGATTTCAAGGCTTGCGAAGCCTGAGAAACCGCAGTTTACTAAGCGTAAATTAGGATTTCGAAGGCAAGCGTAACGCCGAAATCACCCAATTAGGCATTTTTTTTAGAAGAGCATCTTCTCAGCCTCGCGTGCCTCAGCCGAGTTTGGATACTGCTCACTGATAGTCTTGTAACAAGCCTTTGCAGCCTTAGCCTCACCAGCTGCTGCAAGAGCAAGAGCCTGCTTGTAGAGGTAGTAAGGTGTAGTATAGTTATTCTCCGAAGCCTTAACTGCCTTAGCGAAGAACTTTGCAGCCTTAGCATAGTCGCCCTGCTCCACTGCAACATCACCCTGCAAACCGAGGTTCTGTGCATTTACAACCTCGGCAGCCAAGCCACGAACAGCCTTATACTTTGCGAGGTACTTTGCAGCGTTCTCCAAATCACCGAGGTGGAGGTAGCAGATACCAGCATAGTGCTTTGCGAGGTTACCAGCCTTTGTCGAGCCATACTCGTCAGCAACTGCAAGGAAACCTGCACCAGTCTCGTCACCATTGAGAGCGAGGTCGTAGTTAGGAGTCTCTCCTGCGAAGTTCTCCTGAGCTGCAACGATAAGCTCGGCAGCAGCAACCTCATTCTTATCCATTACCAAATACTTGTAGGCGTAACCACCTGCAACAAGGAGCAAAAGAGCAACGAGGGCTACAACAACCTTCTTGCCATTCTCCTCAAAAAACTTCTCGGTCTTGCTGACAGCCTCTGCAACAACAACCTCTTCCTGATTCTGAACCTTCTTTGTCATAATAGTATTCTTTTTTTTAGTTTATAATTCCATTTTTCGGACTAAACGCCCTTTACAATTCACAAAAATACACTTTTTTATGCAATAAACCATAATTTTTAGATTTTTTTTTGACATACCACCAATTATTAGTACCTTCGCAGTAGAAAAATGGAGTAAGATGTATCTTTCAAAGCTCTCAATACTCAACTTCAAGAACCTCACACAAGAGGAGATAAGCCTCGACAAGGGTTTCAACTGCTTTGTGGGCGATAATGGCACCTGCAAGACAAATATCATCGATGCGGTATATTACCTATCGATGTGTAAGTCTTCGCTTGCGATGACCGACACGCAGTGTGTACGCCACGGCGAAAAGTTCTTTGTGTTGGAGGGAGATTATCATACCGACAGCAATCGCCACGAGAAGGTGGTATGCACCTATCAACGCGGAGCTGCCAAGGTGCTTAAACGCAATGACAAGGTCTACGAGCGATTGGCAGACCACATAGGACTTATTCCGGTGGTTATCGTCCCGCCACCCGACCCCTCGCTTATTAGCGACGCGGCAGATGAGCACCGCCGCTACATCAACTCCTTCATCTCGCAGTTGGACAAGAGCTATCTCGATGCCGCAATGCGCTACAACACAGCACTTGCCAACCGCAACAGCTACCTCAAGATAGGCTCTGACGAGGAGATGCTCTCCATCTACGATGCACAGATGGCCCCTTTGGCTGCGGCTATTCACAAATCTCGTTTGGAGATTGTCGAGCTACTCTACCCTCTTGTTTGCGAATACTACCGCGCACTCTCGGACGATCACGAGAAGGTGGAGCTGGAGTACCGCTCGGAGTTGAACAACGCCACACTCGAGGAGCTATTGCTGGCATCTCGCGAAAAGGACCGAGTGATGGGATTCACCAACTGCGGCGTTCATCGTGACGATTTACGCTTCTCGATTGGAGGCTACGCCCTTCGCAAATATGGCTCGCAAGGACAACAAAAGTCGTTCCTCATAGCTCTCAAGCTTGCCCAATATCGCATCATCGCTCAGGCGTGTGGCGAGAAGCCTATTCTGCTACTTGACGACCTCTTCGACAAGCTCGATGAGAGTCGAGTTTCTCGTCTTATCGAATTGGTCAAGGGAGAGGAGTTTGGACAGGTTATAATCACCGATTGCAATGGCGAGCGTATGGGAGAGATCCTTGCTAAGGCGGAGTGTAGCTACAAATTATTCAATGTAACCTACGGGGAGATAGTCAAGGAGGAGTAGTATGAAGCGCACGAAAGCACAACCTATAGGCGCACTATTGGACAGCCTCTTCAAGAGTCCCAACGTGGCACGCAAGATAGCTGAGGGCTCTCTGCCCCACGTGTGGCGCGAGGTTACGGGCGAGGTTGTAGCTGCAAGCACTCGTCAGGTGCGCTTTGTGCGTGGTACGCTCTATGTACACGTAGCATCGAGCATCTTGCGTAGCGAGTTAATGATGCAGCGCGAAGCCCTGGTACGCTCAATAAACAAAAAACTCGGCACCGAACTTGTGCAGAGCGTGGTGGTGCAGTAGAGATTAGGGGCGTTAGAGGCGTTAGAGGTTATTGGATATTATTAGGGATATTCCTAAAAGATAAAATCGTAGGCGAAAGGATTTTAGTGAGATTGAGAATATAAATAATTCTCAATTCTTAATCCTCAATTCTCAATTATAAAAAGTATGCTTTTCGAAAATATAATATATGGTCCTATAAAGTCGCGCCGATTGGGTATTTCGCTCGGTGTGAACTTGTTGCCACTTCACTCGAAGTTGTGTAGCTTTGACTGCATATACTGCGAGTGCGGTTGGAATGCAGACAATCGCACCAACAAACCGTGCTTCAACAAGCGTGAAGATATTCGCGCAGCTCTCGAGAGTACCCTTTCGAAGATGCAGGAGGAGGGGCAGCTGCCCGATGTTATAACCTTTGCAGGCAATGGAGAGCCGACAATACATCCCGACTTTGAGGCAATTATTGACGACACGATAGCTCTCCGCAGCCAATTTGCCCCCGAGGCGAAGGTTTCGGTGTTGAGCAACGCCACACAACTCCATCGCGAAGGTGTTGTTCGCGCACTACACAAGGTAGACAATGCAATCTTAAAGCTCGACTCGGCGATAGAGTCGACAGCACAAGCAATCAATAAGCCTTGTGGCAACTACTCAGTAGCACAAGTTGTGGAGCAACTCACAACTTTTGGCAGAGAGTTTGTGCTGCAAACTATGTTCCTGCGAGGAGAGCACAATGGCGACCATATAGACAACACCACCGATAGCGAGATTATAGCTTGGTTGGCTATTGTAGAACATCTCCGACCGCGCAGTGTTATGGTCTACTCAATAGACCGCGCTACACCTTGCAAGAGTTTGGAGAAGGTAGAGCGCGAAGAGCTCGAAAAGATAGCCGACAGGGTAAGAGCCCTCGGCATAGAGTGTTCGGCGGTATAACCCCCACGCACAACATTCAAAAAACAACCAAAAGAATTTATACAATGCACAATATCGAACCATATCTTTTGATACCCTTTGTGGTGATGTTGCTCTCCATCGCAGTTATGCCACTTATCGCACCACGCGCCTGGAGTAGCAATTTCAATAAACTACTTTTCGTACTTATAATCTCCGTACCTACCACCATAATGTTATCGCGTGCGGGTTTAGGCGAGAATCTTGAGCATCAAATGCTCTACGACTACATACCCTTTATAGCGCTATTGGCAGCTCTCTATGTAGTCACCGGAGGTATCCATATCCACTACTCTACCACTCCCACCCCCATCGTCAATGCGGCTATTATGTTTATCGGCTACGGTTTGGCATCGGTAGTAGGCACCACTGGAGCTGCGATGCTGCTTATAAGACCTCTGCTCGAGATCAACCGCGACCGCGAATATAAGGTACATACCATTCTCTTCTTCATTGCTATGGTTGCCAACTGTGGTGGCGTGCTCACCCCATTGGGCGATGCACCATTATTCCTTCTCTATCTTCGAGGAGCGGAGTTCTCTTGGTTCCAGACACTCTTTCCACAGTGGGCTTTTGTAGGCTCAATACTGCTGGCTATATACATTTGTATCGACACCTATATATGGAAACGTAAGGAGGTTATAGGTGTTCGCCCTCGTTCCGAGCACGAGGAGGAAGAGCCTATCAAAATATCGTTCTCGGGAGCAGTAAATCTCTTCTACCTCTCGACAATATTGATGTCGGTAGCGTTCATAAACCCTGCCGAGATTCCATCAATGGCAGCCGAATATGCCCCTTGGTATATGCGCTTCTTGCGTGAAATTGTACTAATGACAGTGCTCCTTCTCTCGATTATCACCACTCGCAAGAGTGTACGCAAGCTTAACCACTTCTCGTGGGAGCCTATTACCGAGGTAGCGATACTCTTCATTGGCATCTTCGTAACGATGACTCCTGCACTCCTCTTTCTCAACGAGAATGCAGCTTCGCTGGGCATCACCCAACCTGCACAGTTCTTCTACTCTTCGGGCGCTTTGAGTTCATTCCTCGACAACGCACCTACGGCTGTAGCATTCCACACCGTAGCTGCAGGACTCCCTGTTGCAGAGAATACACCACTTATGGCAGGCGTTCCAGAGCAGTTGCTTGCCGCTATCGCATTGGGTTCGGTACTATTTGGCGCAATGACATATATCGGCAATGGCCCCAACTTTATGGTTAAAGCAGTGGCGGAGAATGAGGGCATACGTATGCCATCATTCTTCGGATATATATTCAAATTTTCGTTGATTATACTCTTGCCAACCTATATTCTAATGGCAATCGTATTCTTTTAGAGTAGGTGTTCGATAAGAATCTTTACTCCAATCAGAACAAGCACGACGCCGCCCGTAAGTTCGGCGCCGTGTTTGTATTTGTAGCCGAAGATATTGCCAAGTCGCAAACCTGCGGCGGAGAATAGGCCCGTTGTTGTACCGATAAGAGCTATTGCCAACCAAATATCTACCTTAAGAAAAGCCAATGACACTCCTACAGCCAATGCATCGATACTTGTGGCTACGGCTAACAGCAACATTGTTTTGAGGGAAAAATCGGCACTTGCAGGCTCTTCGTCATCTTCACCTGCCACCGTGTCATATATCATCTTTCCGCCTATAATAGCCAACAATACAAAGGCAATCCAATGGTCGCAACACTCCACTATTGGAGCGAAGTTCACTCCCACGAAGAAGCCCACAAGAGGCATTAACGCCTGAAATCCGCCAAACCACAACACCACCGATGTATAGTGCGATAGGCGTAGTCGCTTGGCTGCCAAACCCTTTGCTATAGATACGGCAAAAGCATCCATCGAGACGCCTATTGCCAAGAGTATAATATCGATAATTGACATATTCTTACCGCGAAATCATCTTAGTTTTATATAATCGGTAGATGTGCATCACCTTGCTTACATAGACGATTGTCTCCCTACTACCATGAAATGCGCCAGCCGTAACAACCTCATGCTCGGCAAACTCGGGCACAGCAAGGAGCGATAGGTACTCGGCTACATTGTTCCAGTTTCCCGAATCCTCCTCATAGTAGCGAGTCAAACGCCTTGCATCGGCAATACGCGAGTAGCCAGCATTGTAGCAAGCAAGGATAAACTTCAATCGCTCCTCCTTATCGAAGGTTTGAGGGAGATGCAACATCTCGTTATTCTCGTGCAGCAGTATTG
Source organism: Alistipes sp. (assembly GCA_045659225.1). Taxonomy (GTDB): domain Bacteria; phylum Bacteroidota; class Bacteroidia; order Bacteroidales; family Rikenellaceae; genus Alistipes. The sequence goes on along the minus strand of JAZOWM010000098.1, from coordinate 317 downwards.
CCGCCACCTCCACGCAGGTACGCACATCAAAGAGTTGCTCCCTATCATAACCCATATTTTTAGCGACAAGTGGCATTACCTGCATAATACCCACCGCACCTGCACTCGACACGGCATCGAAGCGAAACTCCGACTCGGCACGAGCTATAGCCGAGAGCAATAGCCAATCTATGCCATAGATTGAACCAACCTCCTGAAAAATCTTATCGTATGGGGAAATTAGGAACTCATCGACCGTCTCCTTCTCTACCACTCGAGCCATTGCCTTTGCGCCTTCGGAGTGCAGAGCAACATTCACCGATAGTACCGACACAACA
>JAZOWM010000097.1:0-2730 GCA_045659225.1 Alistipes sp. | reverse complement strand
CTCTGCCGAGAAGTTGATGCGTATCTTCAAGCGTATTACAACGATGTGCTTTAAGAGCGGACTGATGGCGAAAGACCCATTTTGCGATGTGCGATTGAAGAAGGTCAAGAAGGATAGAGGCTACCTGACTCGCCACGAATTGGAGCTGATACTCAACTATAAACCAACGAAGAAACGATTGGAGAAGGCGCGCGATGTCTTTGTGTTTTGTTGTTTCACGGGCTTCGACTACTCGACCACCGCATCGCTGACCGAACAAAACATTGTTTTGGCTGACGACGGCTCGATGTGGATTGAAACGCACCGCGTCAAGACCGGAGTTGCATCAAAGGTCAAGCTGCTCGACATACCGCTTTCAATCCTGAAAAAGTACGAATCGACCCGCATTAACGGCTATCTCCTGCCCGTGTTGAGCAACGCCAAATACAATCTCTACCTCAAAGAGATAGCCGCCACATTAGGCATCCAAAAACGAGTAACCTCGCACCTTGCCCGCCACACATTCGCGACGACCGTAACCTACGCCAACGGAGTGTCGATTGAATCAATCAGCAAAATGCTCGGCCACACAAAACTCGCCACCACCCAAATCTACGCCCGTATCGTCGACCAAACAGTGAGCCGAGAGATGGATAAGTTGTCGGCTGCGTTAAGTGGTACGAGTTTCAGCCTTAACGGAGGGGAATGCGAGGCAGGAGGAGCAGTTGCCTCAACAGCTTCTTCTGTATCAGCATTCTCAGCCCCAAACATATAAACATAACAAAGGTGCCCGACCATTGCCGGGCACCTTGTATTGTAAAGTTCTTTATAAATAGTTCTTTATGAGCGTAGTTCGTAGTTTTGCTCTATTGGACTCATCTTGCAAAAGGTCAAATAGCTCCTTGTCAATCTCTGCATAACGAATCAATTTGCGTGTTGTGCCAGGCGCGTATGGATTTCCCTGCAGATGCATTGCGATCGCTTCATCGCCGCCTTCATACGGCACCAATCGCCAGAACGGTTCATTGTTCAAATGCCAAAATGGTGTACCAACCCTCGGCTGAAACACATCAGATTGTCCAACATACCTTAACCAATTATGCTGAAATTGTTGTTCCAATCTCTCGGATAACTCAATCTGATTCGATGTTATTACACCATACTCCACAAGATCAATTACACTCAACAGCATAATTGCCTTGTGCGGAGCCTTGACACCTTTTTGAGTGTTGGTGTGTAAAGCAGAAAAGTAGTCTATATATTTCTCCATATTACTTAAACTCATTTTCACTCCACATTTCGCATTGGGTCATAATGGTTTCGAGTGCTGCTTCCTGTCCCTCTGGTGGATACTTATACTTTTTGAGCAGACGTTTCACGATGCGGCGCATACCGGCACGGGCGCTCTCCTTCATCGTCCAGTCAATTGTCTTGTTGGTGCGTAATGCATCGGTCAGTTCTCGTGTAATGGCGATAAGTTGCTCGTTTGTATAGAAATCCTGCACCGCCTCGGGCTTGGTGATAGCATCGTAGAAGGCTAACTCCTCGGTCGAGAGGTTGAGTTTCTTGCTCTCCTCCTCGCCACTGACGATTGCCCTCGCGGTCTTCAAAAGCTCTTCGATAACCTCCTCGTTGGTGAGCATACCTTTGAGGTAGTTACTCATCGCATTCGCCAAAATCTCGGAGAATTTCTCGGCTCGCACGGCATTTGTGCGGTGATATACCCGAATGTGCCAGGTTATCAACGAGCGTAGCAACTCCACAGCGAAGTTTTTCTGCTTCATCTGCGCTATCTCCTCCAAGAACTTCGGGTCGAAAATCGAGAACTCCTCTTTGATATCCGAGAAAAGATTTATTACACCTTCGCTCTTGATGCTCTGTTTGAGCAGTTCGTTTATGCGCTCGTTAATCTCGCGGAACGAAATCTTACCCTTACCCTCCACACGAGTTAGCAGTGTGCGTACCGCCTCGAAGTAGGCTGCCTCCAATCGCTCCTCTCGTTGCAAAAGGCTCTGACACAGCGACAACGACTGGCGGAGCAACAATGCCTCCTTGATATATAATTTCTTGGTATCCTCGCGCTCCGGTGCTTGTAGGAAATCAACACCGCCCGCAATCGCCGCCGCACGAGCCATATCCGACTCACCGTAGAATGCCGAGTAATCAAAACCGTGCAATAGATCGCGGCACACCTCCAACTTCTTCTGAAATTCGGGATATGCAGTCTTCGAGATATCTGTATCGCCGTAGTTTTTGCGGTCACGAATGGTGTAGTCGTTCATCGCCTGCTTCAAGGCGGAAGCAATACCTACATAATCGACCACCAGGCCGCCCTGCTTGTCGCCAAATACACGATTTACACGGGCAATGGCCTGCATCAGGTTGTGTTCCGCCATCGGTTTATAGACATACATCGTCGAGAGCGACGGCACATCAAATCCCGTGAGCCACATATCCACCACAATTACCACTTTCAGCGGGCTGTCGTTATCCTTAAATCGCCTTTCGAGTTCTTTCTTGTGGGCATCGTTGCCGATTATCTCGCGCCACTCCTCGGGGTCTTTGTTGCCCGAAGTCATCACCACGGCGAGCTTTTCGCTCCACGCAGGGCGCAACTCCAATATGCGGTGGTAAATTTTCATCGCTATCGGGCGCGAGTAGGCGACAATCATCGCCTTGCCCGTCTGCTCATATTGGCGGTAGTTTTCGTAGTGGTCGAGTATATCACCCACAAGCGAATCTATCGTTTCG
>JAZOWM010000096.1:0-8674 GCA_045659225.1 Alistipes sp. | reverse complement strand
GGAAATACTACGCGCGGTCTATCGCACCCTTAGCAATCTTAATCACCCTTAATCGTCTTCACACTCTTCCTACAAACCAACCACACCGCCACCGACTGACCGGCCGAGCCAGCAAAACGAAAAACACAACAAACCAGCCTCTCAACCACAACCGAGAGTCGAACGGCGGCAGAAGCCGAGAGGTGACCAAGCAGAGAAGAGCGGAGGCAGACAACGGAGTTGTAAGTTTTGGGCAGATAGACTAAAAGAAAATTTATTTAATTTTTGACTATCTGCACAAGGCTTATAATTGCGATAGCAATTCGCCTACGCTCATAGCGCGCAGACAAGTCACCCGAGGCGCAACAAGCTGACCGACCGAGCCAGCGAAACGAAAAAAGACGGATAGAATCCGTCTTTTGAAGTGGAGGTGGCGAGAGTCGAACGGTCGCAGCAGGTTTGTGCAGAGCAAAAGATGTGAGATAGACATTAAAACCAGAGGTTTTGAAGATTAGTTGAAAAGCAGATGTCAAACTTGTTTGAGCAGATGATTTTCAATTAAGATTCAGTTTTTGCGCAGCAACAATGGCTATCTCTCAACTTGCAGACGACTCTGCCACACCGCCACCGACTGACCGGCCGAGCCAGCGAAACGAAAAAAGACGGATAGAATCCGTCTTTTGAAGTGGAGGTGGCGAGAGTCGAACTCGCGTCCAAACAAGGAGCCCAAAGGCTTTCTACACGCTTAGTTGTCACTTAATCCTTCTCCGAGAGCCCGGCAGACAACCGCCAAACTCAAGGCCCAGCCCCTAAATTTCGCACGATAACCGAGGCACATATCGCACTATCTTCTAATGATTGATACCCCATATGAAAGGCAGTTAAGAAGCGGAACTACCCTTCGGGATACTCGTTGATGGACAAGCCTTGTATCCTTCAATTAAGCCAATTTTCCCTGAAAATTAGGCAGCGAGTGCATAGCTATTATTGCCATTTGTAGTTTGAGTGTTGCAGATTAACGAGCGCCCACACAATGCTCGGCGTGCTTACGATCAAACTCTACCTGCTGTCAAAACCGGTCACCCCCATAGTTGCCGGCGCAGTCGCAAGTAAGGCTTTTTTTGATGTACTGCGGTGCAAAGATAGTGCAAATAAAATTAAGAATAGAGAATTGAGAATTAAAAATTTGAAAAAATCATTTAATTGTCAATTACAAATTGCCAATTATAAATTATTTTTCGTACCTTTACGCAGATAAAACGCACATTAAAAGTAATGGAGAAAAAGATTGTTGTAAGATTGCAGGGTGTGGCGATATATCACGCTGAGAATCCGAATATTACACTAACATCGCAGACTCGCGAGAAGAAGGGCGAGAAGGTGCTCGACAATCTCAACATCGAGATTGCTGCGGGTGAGGTTGTCTATCTTATGGGCCGCGTGGGTAGTGGTAAGTCCTCGCTCCTAAAGACTCTCTATGGCGAGTTACCGTTGGTGGAGGGTATGGGAGAGGTCGCAGGATTCGACCTAACACGTCTCAAACAGCGCGAAATACCCTATCTGCGCCGCAAGGTAGGTATGGTCTTTCAGGAGCAGATTCTCCTCTCGGATTGCAATGTGCACGACAACCTACTCGTTGCCTTGAGGGCTACGGGCTGGAGTAGCAAGGGTGCAATGGAGCATCGCATAGAGGAGGTCCTCAACCTCGTAGGGCTTGAGAATAGAGGCGAGAAGATGCCTTTTGAACTCTCGGGAGGTGAGCGTCAACGCCTTGTGATTGCTCGTGCATTACTGAACTCCCCTGAGGTAATCTTGGCAGACGAGCCTACGGCGAATCTCGACCCACTGACTGCAGAGGGTATAGTACGCCTTTTCCATAATATTGCAGCAGCAGGAACAGCTGTGGTAATGTCTACCCACAACACCACTTTGGTGGAGAATTACCCCTCGCGAACACTCCTTTTTGCCCACGGTGGAGTGAGCGAAGTAGATGTTCGAGGGTTAATTGCTACTAAATCTTCGATTTAGGGTTGCAAGTTTGAGAAAAAAAGCTTATATTTGCGCGCTAATTGGATAAATTTGACAAACACAATATATGAGTAACGAAACAGAAATTTTGAAGAAGGGACAAGAGGAGGAATACTCGGCGTCCAATATCCAAGTCTTGGAGGGTTTGGAGGCAGTGCGTAAGCGTCCTGCAATGTACATCGGCGATGTAGGCGAGAAGGGTTTACACCACCTTGTATATGAGGTTGTAGACAACTCTATTGACGAGGCATTGGCTGGCTACTGTACCGACATCTACGTAACCATCAACGAGGACAACTCTATCTCGGTACGCGACAATGGTCGTGGTATCCCTACCGACTTCCACGAGAAGGAGGGTAAATCGGCTTTGGAGGTTGTTTTGACAGTTCTCCACGCTGGAGGTAAGTTCGACAAGGGTAGCTACAAGGTATCGGGTGGTTTGCACGGTGTGGGTGTATCGTGTGTGAATGCACTCTCGACACTCCTCATCGCAGAGGTACACCGTGGAGGTAAGATCTACAAGCAGACCTCCAGCCAGGGTAAGCCAACATCGAAGGTGGAGATTATCGGCGACTGCGAGGACCGCGGTACTACCGTAACCTTTAAGCCCGATGCTGATATTTTCACCCTTACCACAACCTACCGTTACGAGATTCTCTCGGCACGTTTGCGCGAGTTAGCATTCTTGAACAAGGGTATCGCTCTCAACATTACCGATATGCGTGATAAGGACGAGCAGGGCAACCCTCGTTCGGAGCGTTTCTACTCGGAGAATGGTCTGCAGGAGTTTGTGCAGTACCTCGACAAGTCACGTGGCGAGAAGATTATCGAGAATATCATTCACCTCGACACCGAGAAGAACGGTATTCCAGTGGAGGTTGCTATGCAGTATAACAACTCCTTCTCGGAGAATGTACACTCCTATGTAAATAACATCAACACCATAGAGGGAGGTACCCACCTTACAGGTTTCCGCCGCGCTTTGACTCGTACATTGAAGAAGTATGCCGATGAGTCGGGTATGTTGTCGAAGATTAAGTTCGAGATTAGCGGTGATGACTTCCGCGAGGGATTGACCGCAGTCGTATCGGTGAAGGTCGCAGAGCCTCAGTTCGAGGGTCAGACCAAGACTAAGCTCGGCAACGATGAGGTTTCGGCTGCCGTAGATGGTGCATTGTCGGAGGCATTGTCGAACTACTTGGAGGAGAATCCAAAGGACGCGAAGGCTATCGTGCAGAAGGTTATCCTTGCGGCTACTGCTCGCCACGCAGCTCGTCAGGCTCGTGAGTCGGTGCAGCGCAAGAGTCCACTCTCGGGTGTAGGTCTTCCAGGTAAGTTGGCTGACTGCTCTTCGCGTGACCGTTCGATTGCCGAGATTTTCTTCGTGGAGGGAGATTCGGCGGGTGGTACCGCAAAGCAGGGCCGTGACCGTAACTTCCAGGCTATTATGCCATTGCGTGGTAAGATTTTGAACGTTGAGAAGGCTCTCGAGCACAAGATGTGGGACAACGAGGAGATTAAGAATATGTTTATCGCCTTGGGTGTCACCATCGGAACCGAGGAGGATTCGAAGGCTCTCAACCTCGAGAAGTTGCGCTACGACAAGGTTATCATTATGACCGATGCCGATGTCGATGGTGCTCACATCTCGACCTTGATGCTTACATTCTTCTTCCGTAAGATGAAGGAGTTGGTGGAGAATGGACACGTATATATCGCTACCCCACCATTGTATCGCGTATACAAGGGCAACAAGGAGTTCTATTGCTGGACTGAGGAGGAGCGTGAAGGTCATATCGCCGAGATTGGTAAGGGTGCACAGGTACAGCGTTACAAAGGTCTTGGAGAGATGAGCCACCAGCAGTTGTGGGATACCACAATGAACCCAGAGACTCGTCTCCTTCGCCAGGTAACAATCGAGAACGCAGCCGAGGCTGACCGCATCTTCTCGATGTTGATGGGCGATGAGGTAGCACCTCGCCGCGAGTTTATCGAGGAGAACGCCTCATACGCTAATATTGATGCTTAAAGAGATAGCAAACCATACAAGAAAATAGCGAGCCTTCAAAGCTCGCTATTTTCTTATAAATTGATAATTGACAATTAAAGTTTTTTTTATTCTCTCGTATTAGAGTTTCTGAAGCGTATAGTCAATCATCTTCTGTCGCACCAATGTTGTAGCCGATGGGCGCATCGAGTGGTTTTGGTCGGGATAAACCATCATATCATACTGCTTGCCCGCAGCATTGAGACGGCGACACATCTCCATAGAGTTCTGAAAGTGAACATTGTCATCTGCCGTGCCGTGAATAATGAGTAACTGCGTGCGCTCTGCCAACTTCTCAGCGTGCGATAGCGGAGAATTGTCGTCATAACCCTTCGGATTCTGCTGTGGTAAGCCATTGTAAATCTCGGTGTAGATTGTGTCGTAGTATCGCCACGATGTAACAGGAGCCACCGCAATCGCCATACGGAACAACCCCTCTCCGTGCAGGGCACAGTTCAAAGCCATAAAACCGCCATACGACCAACCATAGATGCCAATGCGCTCGGCATCTACAAACTCCTGCTTCGCAAGGTAGCGAGCAAACGAAATCTGGTCCTCAACCTCTCGGCGACCGAGGTCGGCATAGGTGCACTTCTTGAATGCCTCGCCTCTAAAGCCCGTACCACGACCATCGCAGCACGCAACTATATAGCCCTCGTGCGGAAGAGCATCCTCCCAATCGAGCGACCAGCGATTACGCACCGACTGCGAACCTGGTCCAGAATACTGCGTAAGTAATACAGGATATTTTTTGCTCTTATCGAAGTTGAACGGCAACTGAATATAGTAGTTGAGTGTGTCGCCACGTTCGGTGACAAACTGCTTAAACTCGCGCTTTGCCCAAGTGCCTCGCTCAGCAACCTTGGCGCGACTATCCACCAGCGTATCGATCACTTCGCCCGAAACCTTGCAGACGGTAACAACATTCGGAATCGTAGCACTCGTAAAGGTACGAAGATAGTATCGCAACCCCTTTGATGGCGCAATCGAATTAAAGCCACGCTCGGGCGTGTGACACCTCTTACCCTTGCCATTCAGCCCCACCGAGTAGAGGTCGCGACCAAGCGGCGAGCGCTCGGTCGATAGATAATAGACACGGTTCTTCGCCACTCCAACCACCGACACCACCTGCCACTTACCCGCGGTGATGGCATTTAGACGCCCCTTATCCAAGCTATGGAGGTAGAGGTGGTTGTACCCTGCAGAACTCTCCTCCTGCACAAGGAAACGCTCCTTGTCGAGGAATTGTATCGTTGCAGCCGAAGGTCTTTCGACATAGGTAGTCGACTTCTCCTCATAGATAGAACGGACCACTCCATCACCCTCACACAAGAGTACCTCGAAGTGGTTTTGCAAACGATTTACACGGTAGAACGAGAGTTTGCCTGCAGGTGTCCATTGAAGATTAAAGATATATTGATCGGGGTTCTCACCCGTAGCCACCTGCTCGGTCTTGCCCGATGACACATCGTAGAGGTGGAGCGTCACAACAGAGTTTTTATCTCCCGCCTTTGGATACTTGAACGAATACGCCTTGTTGTAGAGTTTATCATCATAGCGCATCATCTCGAAGGTTGGCACCTCGCTCTCATCGAAACGGAGGTAGGCAATCTTCGCCCCGTCAGGAGAGAGCGCATACGCCTTAGTGAATCCATACTCCTCCTCGTATACCCAATCGCTTGTGCCGTTGATTATTTTGTTCCACTCGCCATCGGTGGTCACAGCCTTCGACTTCGCCGAGGCGATATCGTAGATGTAGAGATTATTCTCCTTGGCATAGATGAGAGAGTTGCCATCAGGAGAGAACTCCACATCTCGCACCTGCTCCAGCACCTTCTGCGCCTTATCGCCCACCTTTGCAAGGTAGTAATCTGCCGTAGCGGAGTGACGATAGATTGGCTTTAGGCTCTTTGCATCGGAGAGCAGGATCTGTTTCTCGTCTGCCGAGAAGGCGTAGTTTGCAATCTTAAAATCGCTCTCAAACATCACCAAGCTATCGGCCCTATTGGAGTAGGAGCATCGCACAATCTTCTTGTCCTTGATGATTGTAAAGTGCTCGCCATCAGCCATCGAACGCACGCCATATATCGCCCCATTGACTGCGCGACACTTGACAATATCTTCATATTTTATGGTCGAGGCGTATGCAACGACAGTGGCGCACACAACCGCCACTGCAAAAAGAGATAGTTTTCTCATAGTCTATTTTTTTTGATGGCATTGAATGGCATGCGTTCGCTATTCGCTCACTTAATGGCATTGAATGACAAATAAGTTTACATCGCTTGCCATTCAGCAGTCATCAGACTGCGCTTGCCATTCAGCAGTCATCAGACTGCGCTTGCCATTCAGCACTCCTTGGAGTGCGCATGCCATTCAGGGCGTTAGCCCGAATGCCATTATTGTTTGAGACGCACTATTCTAAATATCGTCTACATTAAAGTCGTAGTCCAGTCGCTTACCCGTGATAAACTTCGAGTTATCCATCTTGGTATTGAACTGCTCCACGGTTACTCGCTTATTCGCCTCGTATGGAGGAGTGAGAGGATCGAAGTTCAGCGCATAGTGGATTGCCGACTCAAGCACCGAGATAAGATTCTCGCGCGAGATAGACTCCTTTCCAAAAGCCATAGCACGTACAAGGCTCTGACGCTTACCCTCCACGAAGAACATCTTCTCGCGGTTGATGAAGATACGACCAATCAAGTAGCCCTCATCGGCCGAACGGTTGAACTTGAACGAATCGGAGAGGAAGTCGTAGATATCAATCACACCGCAGTAGGCATTCGCCTTATCCGCCTGCACATACTCATTCTGCCAGATGATGTGGTTCGAATCGAAGCAGAATACATCGGTATGCATACGCACGATAAGGAGGTCAGAGGCGATTTGGAGTTGCGCCTCGAACTTACCTCTATCGCGATACTCGATACGCACGCGGCGGTCGAGTTTTCCATCCAAGGCATCGTCAATCTCCGATGCCATCTCCAACATCGCATCCTTCAACTCTCCAAATACCGAGAAGGTATTATCAAACACTCGCTGCTTGAGCGAAGACTTGTCGATAATTGCCGACAAGATTTTCTCACGAAGTTCTATCATAGTTGTATATTTATTTGCTATTTCAACCTTATTATATCGCCCTTTTTGACATCGTCATCTGCACGCAGGCTGTTGAGTTTCGCCAACGATTTAAGGCGAATACCATACGACTGCGACAGTGAGTAGAGCTTATCATCGCGAACAGCCTTATGCTGTATCATATTGCCAAGCCATTGGCTCTTCTTGCGTTCGATATAGACGATATCGCCCTTGGCGAGTTTGCCATTTTGAGCTACATCGTTAAACTTACGCAACATCTTCGGCGAGATATCGAAGACCTCACCCACCGACTCGAAGGTATCTCCCTCCTTTGCCACCACATAGAAGGTGTGGTTGGTGCGGTATACTCCATAACCCTTGTGCGAATTGACCGTTACGCGGAAGGCGTTAGGATTTATCTGCTCGTCAGAGGTTGCAATATTGCTCTCGAACCACGCCTCGGTATTTGCCATTGCATTCTTGGCTGCCGAGTATATCTTGTTGCCATTCTCCTTGTCGAGGAGGTAAAGTTTCATCGACTCGATGATGTTCACCAATCGCTGAGCATAGTCGGGAGCCGTAGCATAACCTGCCGCCTTCAATCCGCGCGCCCAACTACGATAGTCGTCCGATTGATAGGTAAATAGCGAATCGTAGCGCGGAGACTGATCGAGGAAGTCGGCGTGATCCTGATAGGAAGCCTCAACCGAAGGGTATGCACGGAAGCACTCGCCCTTGGCATCGTCATCGTGATAGACTCTGTCGCCCGTCCAATGCTTCTTACACTTTATACCAAAGTGGTTGTTCGATGTATTCGAGAGGTAACTATTGCCACTATCCGACTCCAAGATACCCTGCGCCATAGTGATACTCGCAGGGATACCGTAACGCTCCATATGGGCAATGGCTATCGCCTTATACTTCTCTACATACTCCTCGCGTGTTTGACGCACTTGTGCCGTCGCCGACACTGCAACAAACAGAAGAGCGAGGGCAATTAGTGTTTTTTTCATACTCATTATTTAACAACAATATAGTTCTCGGCAGCAATCTTACTCTCCCCATAGGGGCCTACAGGAGCAGGCACAATATCTTCTGTCAGTATTTCGTTTTCCACAACATCAGCTGCAGCTTTCACTGAGCTGAAGAAAATAAATTTCTTCACCTCGTGCGACAAGGCATAGTCATATATCTTCTTTGTCAAGTCGGTGTTCACCTTGGAGTACACATCAGCCTGTGCTTGGTTCTTCGTATCATGCGCGTTACCAGCCAGATGAATGACCACATCAAACCGTGGCAACTCCTCATTGTCAATGGCACTCCATGAAAATGTCTTCACCACTCCCTCTTTCTCGGGAGCTACGATATCCAACCCATAGAGTTCATGCTTCCCCTTCATATATTCCACCAGATTTGAGCCTACAAATCCGTGAACACCAGTAATCAATATCTTCATGTCGTATATAATTTTTCTATTTCATTCCACACAATCTCCTGTCGGTAATTATTTACCACAAAGCTACGTCCTTTTTCGCCCAT
>JAZOWM010000095.1:0-3734 GCA_045659225.1 Alistipes sp. | reverse complement strand
TACCTTGTCGCCGGTATTGGGAGTGATACGATAGGTCATTTCTCCTTTCTTTTCGGATGGAGGTGAAGAAGTTTCCGCATCAGCATTTTTATTTTCGGGAGTACAGCCTACCCATGTCGAAGCACATGTTACAGCAGCCGCTGTATGGAAGCGTTTCAAGAATTCACGACGGGTGATATTTTTCTTAGGAGTATTTTCTTGTTTCATCTTATTCCTGTTCTATCTAATAGCACAAAGATAGATTTTTTTTGTTATTTGGTAAAGTTTTGCCCAAAGAAAGAGTCTCTTTAGTGGTTTTGTGGGTTATATTCATTGAAAAAAATGGGGTGTTCGTTGAAATTATTTTTATATGAAATATAACACGTGTATTTTTGCAGCCGATTTTAATTGGATAACTATGAAGAAGATCTACTTTGTAGCGGTATTTGCAATCTTGGCATCTCTCTGCGGTTGCTCGAAAGAGTCGGACCAGAGTGGCGCAATGGTGGAGGTTGCACAAACCGAACTCACCATTGGTCTTCCAGCCAACACAAGCCGCACAACGATAGGCGATGATGGCAAAGCCTCGTGGGTAGAGGGTGACACCTTTGCTTTGTGGGCTAAGGATGAGGAGGGCAATGTTAAGCTTGATGGGGTGAAGTTCTCGATGCTCTACTACTTGCAATCGTGGAACTCTGCCATCTTTACCGCCGATGCCAACCCAATGGAGGAGGGCAACTACACCTATTACGCGGTTGCTCCATATCCCGAGAGCATTGCTAATGGTAAAGCCATTTACACTATCCCTGCCCAACAGCAGGGCGATGTTTTTAATGGTGGCTACGATATTATGGTTGCAACACCTGTTAAGGCGGGAGCGTTATCGGCTGATGAAATCAACGATTTTGCCTTTGATTTCCAACATAAGATGCATACCCTTAAGGTGGATATTGCCGAGAACAATTTGGGTGCGGAGGTTGCTAAACTTGTCTTTACTTTCCCGAGTGAAGTGACAGGTTCGGTGGCTGTCAATATCGAGAATGCTACGGCTGGAGCAACCCTATCGAACGGCTCGAAGGTGTTGACAATCGATTGTGCAAATGGTTTGGCAAAGGGTGATGCTGCGTGGGGAGTAATCCTCCCGCAGATTATCTACAGCGATGTGAAGTTGGTGGCTTATGGTGTCGATGGTAGACGCTCTAAGGAGAAGAACATCTCGTTGAGGAAGAAGTGCGAAGCAGGTCATATAACTCCGCTTGCATTGACAGTTCCTAACCCACTTACAACTCTCCGATTCTCGATTGGTACTAACAATCTCGGCGAGGAGGTGGAGAATCTGACAATCACCGACAATAATGGTCAAAAACTCTCTCTTACCAAGTTGTCGGATACAATCTACGAGTGTATTGCCGATAGCGACTCTGCTACGGTATTCGATAGCTACAAGGGCAAGAGTTTCACTGCGACATTCGAGAGTAAGAGTGCGATTGTTAAATCGACCTTTACGATGCCTTCGAACTTGGGTGCAGGAGTTAATTTCATCCCTGCATTGACTGTTCCATACCTCTTTGAGGAGGAATTCTCGTGCATACATACCGCTGGTGTGAAGGATGGAGATGACAACAAGGGTTCGGATGATCGTAATCAATCGGGTGAATCGCTCGATGGTTATATGAATCATAAGGGTTGGAATGCCGCACGCTTTATGTTGGGTGTAGGAACTTGTCCGCGCATCAATGTGCGTTACCAGATAGTGGAGATAGACCTCTCGTTGTTAGGCTTGGGTGTTATGCAATTTATGTCTACACACCACGGTCGATTGGATACTCCACAGTTGGCAAATCTGAAGGATGGTGCCTCTGTTAAGTTGCGTGTACAGTTCGATGCTGGAGGTATGGAGTATAACAAAAAATATGAAGGCCCGATTATTAGCTTGGGAGTGGCTTCGCATACAACTCTCTCAAATCCAATTGATGGTATTCCTGTGGGTTGTAAGAGCTTTAGTATGGATCCTTTGGGACCAGTAAATTACCCTACTTCTCTCTCAGACTTTGGAACTACCTATGCCGCAATTACTATGGAGTCGAAGTATACAAAGAGTAGCTTCGGAGAGAGCTTCCCTACATACACCGTAGATATGGAGAATATGACTAACGGTACACGAATCTGTTTCTATCCATTTACCTCGTTCCAAATGACTGGTATCGATAACGATGAGTGTATTGTATACATCGACAATATCAAAGTTTCAATCGCTAAATAGGACCACAAGAGATGAAAAAGATACTTTTTGCAATAGCACTTGCGGTCGTAGCGACTGCGTGTCATACTCCCGAGAGCGAGACAACGGCTCAGATGGGTAAGATTGTTATCAACGCTGCAACCCGTAGCGAGGTGACAACAACCTCGGAGGAGGGTAGATTCTATCTCACCAATCTCCCATCAGTGGATGATTTGAAGGTGGAGATTGAGGGTAATGGCGAAACCAAGAGTTGGGCAACGCTCAGTGAGTTCAACCTCGCAAATGAGAATATGCGCTTTGAGTCTGCTCCCTACACTATTACCCTTTCGCACGGCGAGAAGGGCGTTGAGGGGTGGTCGAAGCCATATTTCGAAGGCTCGGTAGATGTGGAGGTGCCTATGTACAACCTTACTGCCGAGGCGAATGTCGAGGTGGTACTCCAAAATTCGATTGTTGCAATCGAGACAACCGAGGAGTTCGATGGTTTCTTCCCGCAATCATCTTTCAAGGTGAAGAACTTTAAGTGGGAGGCAGACAAGGGAGAGCATCTCTTCCTCAATGCTGGCGAGGTGACAATCACTTGCGATGCCAAGCGCGAGAGTGGTAAAAGCGAGAAATTTGAGACAACCCTAACACTCGATCCTACAACTCGTCACAGAGTGGTGTTCGAGCTCTCGATTGCGAGTGGCGTCAAGGTGAATGTGCGCTTCGATGACGAGATTGTGGAGGTTATTGAACAGGAGTTCGAGTTGAACGATAATGCGTAAAGGAACGAATAATAAGTAAAAATAAAAGATATGAAATTTGTAAAGTTTACAGCAGTAGCCCTCTTTGCCGCACTTTTGGCAGTGGGTTGTATTGACGAGAAAATCTCTTTCGATACTGAGAGTGGAAACCTCAATACCGAGAGCGGAAATGGCGACAAGGAGTCAGCCTACTCGAATAAGGGATTTCTCTCGATTTCGGACCTTGAGGTCGAATGTCGTATCGATGAGGAGGAGCCTAATACAGGCGTTGATCCATCGGTGGCAACATATTCGACTCGTACATCAATGGATGTAAACAACTTTGATTGCTCGATTATCAACGAGGCAAACGAGGTGGTGATGTCGTTCAAGTATGGTGAGCGTCCAACCGAGGCTATCGAACTCGAAGCCGGTGGATATATCTTCAAGATTCAGTCGGGTGAGCTTCCAAATGCTGCGTGGGATAGCCCAGTGTATGGAACAAACAAAGCTTTCAAAATTGTGCGTAAGGAGACCGAAACTCTCTCGCAGATTGTCTGCTCGTTGATGCAGATCAAGGTGACTGTTACCTATGCTCCCGATTTGTTGGAGCGCTTGGGTGAAGGTACGACCACCACTGCAGTTGTGGGTGACAATAGTTTGACCTTTGCTCTTGGAGAGAGCCGTTCGGCTTACTTTGTTGCTCCCGAGGTGAGCAACACCATCGAGTTGACCATTAGTGGTAAGTATGCAGCCGACAAGGTAAACTTCAAGGATGTGGTGATGAG
>JAZOWM010000094.1:0-5905 GCA_045659225.1 Alistipes sp. | reverse complement strand
TGGGCTATGCCGAGTGGAAGTTAGGCGCGGGCAGGGGGCTGGAGAGCCTGCTGTGCCTCACGCTGGGAACCGGGATTGGTGGTTGCATTGTGCTGCATATTCGTTAATTGCAGGTACTACAACCTCCTTATACATTTGTGTACCACGATGGTCGGCGCGTTTGGCATAAACATCTGTCAAGTGAGGGTCGCCTAAAGCCAATACAGAATATACGCTCTGATCGACCTTTGTGAGCTTGAAATCGAAGACCTGCTTCTTCGCCTTCGGGTTAACGCGTTTGAAGAATTGTGGAGCATTGCCAATGCGCTCAACCTCATAGCCCGAAGGGATGGAGATGTGGACAAATTGACAATGAGGATCTTTGATGTTGGTAGGTAGGGTGTATGCTCCTTTGGTGTCGGTCTTTGTAACGTTGATACCATCGGTAACCACCACTCCTGCAACGCCATTGCCTTCGCAGGTTACAGTTCCTGTGATACTCTTTTTTGCTGCAAACGCAGACGATGTTCCCATCAATAATAGGGCAACAACCGCAAATAAAAAGTCTCTTGTTTTCATTGTTATAAGGTTTTGTAAATTCTCTAATTCTAACCGCAAATATAGAAATTTATTTCTAATAAATTCGATAAATCGCAACTTTTAATTCCTAATTTGTAATTTTTAACTTTTAATTTGTATCTTTACCGAGTTATTTTGACTTTACGTAGAATGGGAATGTTTAAGAGCATAGGAGCGTGGTTCAGCGGACTATTCCGCAAACGCAAAATATCGGTACTCGACAATAACGAGGAGAGTTGGCACGCTGAGCTTTCGCCAGCGATGATGACAACTATTTGTGTGGCAATAGTTACTCTTGTTTTTGGAGTGCTGTTGTTGCTTGTTGCCTACACACCTCTGCTCGATTTGATGCCGCGTTATCGTACCAATGCGGTGCGCTCGCGCGAGATGTTGATTCGTAGTATTGTGCGCATCGATTCGTTGGAACGTAAGATGAATGAGATGCTCACCTACAACGAAAATCGCATCCTCGTGGTGAGCGGAAAGACTCCAGCTATGCAGTCGGTGAAGAACGATTCGTTGCATCGTAGCAAAGTCTATGTTGCACCATCGAAAGCAGACTCTTTGTTGCGTCACAAAATCGAAAATGATGAGCGTTACCGCCTTAATCTAACAAAGCCAAGTGCTGAGGCACAGAGTGCTTTGAATGCAGTGGCTCCGATGTACGGTCTTGTTTCGGAGCGATTCAATTCGAAGGGATTGCTTGGTGTGCGTATCAATGGAGCGAAAGATGCTCACGTTTGTGCCATTGCCGATGGAGTGGTGGTGCAGAGTGATTGGTCGCCCGAGTCGGGATATTGTGTGGTAATACAACACAAGAATAACTTTGTATCGCTATATCGCCACTTGGCAGGTTCGCTCCTCTCGAAGGGACAGCAGGTGCAGAGTGCGCAGGTGATAGGTTATGCAGGTAGCGATAAGGATGCCGAACTTTCGATGCTCGAGTTTGAACTTTGGCGCGAAGGCAAGGCTGTAAACCCCGAACTTTATATCATCTTCTAAGAGGGCTAAAAACAATGGAGAAACAACGACTTTCGATACTTGGCTCGACAGGCTCAATGGGAGTTCAGACGCTCGATATCGTGCGCGAAAATCCCGATTGCTTTGAGGTGTCGTCACTTACGGCAAATAAAAATTGGAAGCAGTTGGCAGAGCAAGCCATCGCTTTCGATGTCGAAACGGTAGTTATTGGTGATGAGCAATACTATAAACCTCTCTGCGAGGCGTTGGAAAACTATCCAATAAAGGTCTTTGCTGGCGATGATTCGATTGCCGCAGTTGCCTCGGCAGGAAATTGCGACACCGTTGTAAATGCGTTGGTCGGTTATGCAGGATTGGTGCCTACGGCTCGTGCTATCGAGGCTCACAAGCGCATTGCCCTGGCAAACAAGGAGACTTTGGTTGTGGGTGGTGCTACGATTATGCCGATGGCAATCAAAAATCAGGCACCCATTTTGCCGATAGATTCGGAACATTCGGCAATTTTTCAGTGCCTAATAGGTGAACAGTCACCATTGCGTCGTTTGATTATTACTTGCAGTGGCGGAGCTTTGCGAGATGTGCCGAAAGATAAGTTGGCAGATATTACCGCCGAGCAAGCCTTACAACACCCTCGTTGGGATATGGGCGCAAAGATTACTATCGACTCGGCAACGCTCGTAAATAAGGGTTTCGAGGTTATCGAGGCGCATTGGTTGTTCGGTACGCCTGCCGAGAAGATTGATGTGGTAGTACACCCCGAGTCGATTATCCACTCTATGGTGGAGTTTGAGGATGGCTCGATAAAGGCGCAGATGGGCGAGCCCGATATGCGCACCCCAATAAGCATTGCATTGATGTATCCAGAGCGTGCTGTGCGAGATACTGCACCGTTCGATTTCGTTAAGAACTCGTCTCTCACTTTTAGAGAGGTCGACCACGAGCGTTTCCCTGCGCTCGGCATAGCCTACGACTGCTTGCGCAAGGGTGGTTCGGCGGCTGCCACAATGAATGGTGCAAATGAGGTTGCAGTGGCGGCATTCCTCAAAGGTCAATGTCGTTATACCGACATCGTCGGCACAATCGAGCACGCATTAACAAAGGCTCAATTTGTGGCAATGCCATCACTCGGCGACTATGCTGATATTGATGCCGAGTCGAGACGATTGGCAAAAGAGTATTTGAAATTATAAGAATGAGATAAAAGATGGAGATTTTAGTAAAGGTTTTACAGTTTTTTATGAGCCTCACTCTGTTGGTGGCTATTCATGAGTTCGGACACTTCATCGTGGCTCGAATTTTCAAGATTCGTGTCGAGAAGTTCTACATCTTCTTCGATTGGGGCTTCTCGCTCTGGAAGAAGAAGTGGGGCGACACGGAGTACGGTTTGGGCTGGTTGCCTCTCGGTGGCTACTGCAAAATTGCAGGTATGGTTGACGAGAGTATGGATAAGGAGCAGCTGGCTTCCGAGCCACAGCCTTGGGAGTATCGTGCAAAACCGGCTTGGCAACGCTTCCTCGTGCTTGCGGCAGGTGTTACGATGAATGTTATCTTGGCATTCTTCATCTATTGCGGTATCTCGTTCTCGTATGGTTCGCAGTATATCTCGAACGAGGATATGATTTATGGCTACGAGTTCTCGCAGAGTGCCGAGCAGTTGGGCTTTCAAGATGGCGACCGTATCGTAACCATCGGTGGCGAGAAGGTCGAGAATATCAACTCCATACTCGGCAAAATTCTCCTTGCAAAGGAGAATTGCGAGGTGGAGGTTATTCGTGAGGGCGCAGAACATAAGTTCGTGCTTGACAACGAGATACTCAATTTGATGCGTAAGGATAACACTTTCGAGAAGGAGCGTTTGTACTCTCCGCTTATTCCTTTCGTGGTGGATAGCATCGCTTCGCCAGCCGTTGCAGCGGCTGGCTTGCAGAGGGGCGACCGCATTATCGGCATTGGCGAGGAGTCGTTGCCATATTTCAACCACTACGCCGACCGCCTTGCGAAGTTGGCAGGCACAACTGCTGATATTAAGGTTTTGCGTGGCGCAGATACTTTGTCGTTGGCTCTGCCTGTGAATGCCGAGGGTAAGTTGGGCGTTGTTACCGAGAACTTCTTTAAGTTGCGCACCGAGGAGTATGGCTTCTTCGAGTCGTTTGGTGCGGGCGCACGACTGACCGCCAAGACAATCAAAAACTATTGGGATCAGTTGGTGCTTATCGTGAAGCCTGACACCGGCTTGTATAAGCATGTGGGCGGTTTTATCGCTATAGGCAACATCTTCCCTTCGGAGTGGGATTGGCACCAGTTTTGGTCGATGACGGCGTTTTTGTCGATTATCTTGGCGGTGATGAATATCATTCCTATCCCCGGACTCGATGGCGGACACATGATTTTCACCTTCTGGGAGATGATTACGGGCCGTAAGGTCAGCGATAAGGTGTTGGAGGTCGCGCAGTATATCGGTATGGCGCTGATCTTGGCACTCGTCATCTTCGCCAACGGAAATGATATTTACAAATTGTTTAGATAGGGGCGTTAGGGTCGTTAACGGCGTTAGAGTCGTCAGAGAGAGCCGAGCAGTTTTCTGCTCGGCTTTTTTCTATTCTCCCTATTCTCATTAAATTCCCTATACTCCCTACTGCTGGGTATCGTTTTCGATACCCGTGTTTGTGTGGGTGCATTCCTTTTGTGGACTGGGTATCGTTTTCGATACCCGTGAGGGGAGCTCTTCTGTTGCAGGGTATCTTTTTGACACAATCCCTTGTCGCAATTTGGCAGTATAGCCTTCTATTACCTACCACCTGTAATAAAAGCCGTTGTTTTTGGAAGATATCTCCGCAAAAGGTAATAAAGTAGTAGGCCACCTAGTACTATGATTAATGCCCACAAAAAATATAATATTACAGCGCGAATATCTGTAGTACACGGGATTATATATGTAAGTATGCGTCGAACTATAGGCAACGCAATGGCATGATAAGCAAATATGAAGAAACTGCCTTCCGACAAAAAAGAATTTACATGTAATTTACCCTTTGCAATATATTTAGCAGATATTGCTAATACAAATGCTATTCCCAACAATATATCTATGCGTCTTATATAGATATTCCAATCGTAAGCCCTTGTATTAAATGCTATTATAACGCACACCAAATATAGCACTCCTAGAAATACGGAATAAGATTTAGTAGCTATCACAAAGTTGTATTTTGAAATAGAAAAATAGGCACCCAAAGAAAAAAATAAAAAAGCATCTAAGCTTAAACCTGTTACATCAAACCAACATCCTGTCAACCATAGTGTACCCAAAAGTATAGAGAATAAATATTTCAGTTTTTTAGTCAACCAATATATGACAGGAGTGAACACAATTACCACTATTAAATCTCTAATAAACCAAAATGGAAAATTTATAGGACATCCAGATTTGTTATAATCCCATAACGCTATTAAACAATTCTTAATTGCAGATCCTTCTTCTAAGCTTGACTTGAAAATTTCTGGGAATAATAGATGTGATAGATAGTTCACTATGAAGAATAGAATATTCCAAAAAATATACGGTATCAATAATGTATGTATGCGTTTTCTTAACTTGCCGAAGTAAGTTGCAATGGAAAATTCTTCTACTTTATAAAAAAACAGGAAACCAGAAAACATAAAAAACAATGGTACAGCGACACGGGTGAATATCTTAGTAAATAAATACAAAACAGATTCGTATATTGGATATACCCCATCAAAAGGATAAGTCGCTATCATATTACCATCAATTCCATTTACAGAATAAATTTGAGTGTGAATTAATACCACCGCAACAATCATTGGAAAACGGAGGAACGAAATAACCTTAGACTGTAAATTATCATTCTCAACTGTTAGACTTGTTTCTTTCATAGGTACTATGTTTTGAGTTTATATTTGTTGCTACCTCAAAACTATCCGCACCCCGATAGTATGTAAATACAGATTACACAAACAAAGAAAGCGTGGTGCTGAAAACTTATTTTAGTTGAACAGGTCTTAGGATACCTTTATAGTTAAAATAAGCAACAACTCCACGCCATACCAAGTGGTATGACGCAACAAGATGTCTGCCTATCCTCACTATAAATCGAATTTCCTAAGTTCGTTCAACGAGAATAAACTTACACTTTCTGCGTAATTATGTCTGCAATCCGTAGACTGCACCACAAATTTAGAAATTATTTTCGAGAGTTGCGGAATTGTGCGCAAAAATTTTTAATTTTGCAGAAAGATAAATAAACCGTCATTGCGAGGCTTGGTACAAGCCGTGGCAATCTCCATTATTGTAATTAAAATAAAAAGAGGGAGATTCCCACAGTCGCTCCGCTCCTTCGGAATG
>JAZOWM010000093.1:0-4662 GCA_045659225.1 Alistipes sp. | reverse complement strand
CGCTTCGGAGATTATCCGCGAGAAGATTCTCACCAACTACGATAAGGAGATACCCTACTGCTGCGAGATTGAGATTGATTCCTACAAGGAGGAGCCGACAATCGACCGTATTTCGGCAACTATCTATGTATCACGCAATTCGCAAAAGGGCATCGTAATAGGCCACAAGGGAGAGCGACTCAAAAAGGTGGGACAGCAGGCCCGTGCCGACATCGAGGCATTCCTCGGCAAGAAGGTCTTTTTGCAACTCTTTGTAAAGGTAAATGACGATTGGCGCAATAATGACCGCCAACTCTCTCGTTTTGGTTACAACGATATTTAGTAGGCAAAAACTATATGCGCAAAATAGTAGTAGCGATATTGTTTGTACTCTGCGCCACGACTTCGGTTGTGGCGCAATACAATCGTGACTACTTCTTCTATATTGGTCGCAAGCAGATGATGGATAGCGACTTCAAAGAGGCTATCCGCACACTCAATGTTCTCTTGCGCTTTGACGAAAACGCCTACGAGGGCTATTTTCTGCGTGGAATTGCTAAGTACAACCTTGATGATTTGCTCGGTGCTGAGGCGGACTTCTCGGAGGCGATAGAGAAAAATCCAGTCTTCACAACCGCCTTTACATATCGTGCGATAACTCGCTCTCGATTAGGCAATTATGACGATGCGCTTTCAGACTTTCAAGAGGCTATCGAGTTGCGCCCCGACCTACCAAACCCCTACTACTCACGAGGTGTAACGCGCCTATTGAATCAGCAATTCAAGGAGGCAATCGAGGATTTCGACAACTTTATCCGCTACGAGAAGAAGGTTGCTGATGCCTACATAAATCGTGGTGTCTGCCACCTCTACCTCAAAGATACCGTGCGTGCCTACGCCGACTTTGACCTCGGTATTCGCACCAACCGAGAGAGCCCGAATGGCTACAACCGCCGAGGTGTGTTACTTTTGCAACAAAACCGATTCGAGGAGGCTGAAAATGATTTCGATATGGCGGTGAAGTGCGACTCGACACTTGCAATGTCATTCTTTAACCGTGCATTGGTCTATAACGAAACCAACCGCCCGATGCAGTCATTAGCCGACCTCGACCGAGTAATCGAACTCGACTCGACAAGTTCGATAACATACTTCAACCGTGCCATAATTCGCTCACGAGTAGGCGATTACAATCGCGCTCTCGATGACTACAACAAGGTCGCAGAGTACTCGCCCGACAATGTTCTGGTCTATTACAATCGTGCGCTACTCTACCAGCAGTTGGGCGAAATTGAGCAAGCGAAGAACGACTACACCAAAGCCATCGAGCTTTACCCCGACTTTGCAAACGCCTACCTTGGCCGCAGTTATTTGCGCCACCTCCTGCGTGACTACAAGGGAGCGCGTAGCGACAAGCAGATTGCCGAGCGCAAGATTGCGGAGTACAAGGCTCGCTTGAACGACACCACCTACTCCATCTATGCTGACACAACCCGCCGCTTCGATAAACTGTTATCGTTCGAGAGCAAGTTGGCAGGCTCGTCATTCGAGCGCATCACCTCACGCCGCACCAACGATGAGAAGATGGCTCTATTACCACTCTTCAAGTTTACATTCACGCAGGACTCAACCAATCAAACAGCCACTGCACGCAAATACCACTCGCAACGAGCCGAGGATTTCATAAAGCATCTCGACAATCCACTATTGGCGGTTTCGTGCCGAGAGAGCAACCTTGCTCCTGACTCTCTCGTAGCGATAAATCGTCGCTTAAAGGCAAATACTCGCACCGCAACATCCACCTTCGAGGAGTTGTTTTCGTTGGCAATTTCGGAGTCGTTAGTTAAGCAGTACACAAATGCTGTAAATACCTATACATCAGCAATTCACGCTTCGCCAACTAATCCATTTGTTTATCTCAATCGCGCTACGACACAGGCGGAGATGATTGACTTTATTTCATCAATCGAGAGTGCATATCAGCGTATTTCGATTGAGAGCGACCCTGCACGCCAGTTGCACAACCGTACCACTCGCACCTACAATTATGACGAGGCGATTGCCGACTTGACAAATGCGATATAGCTCTACTCGGGCTTCGCATACGCATACTACAACCGTGCAAACCTCTTGGCATTGTCGGGCAAGCTACCTGAGGCATTCGAGGACTACACAAAGGCGATTGAGCTAAATCCTAACTTTGCCGAGGCGTACTACAACCGCGGTTTGATACAGATATATATGAAGGACACTCGCAAGGGTTGCCTCGATATCTCGAAGGCGGGCGAGTTGGGTGTCGAGGAGGCGTACGAGGTACTAAAGCAGTACACTAAACAATAGAAACATTCACACATAAACTTAAATAATTATGACACAAACAATTCAAAAGAAGTTGAACGACTCTGCGTGGGCGCGTTGGAGTGCAATGGTACTCATTGCGCTGATGATGCTCTTTGCGCACATGTTCGTTGATGTAATCTCGCCATTGCAGGAGATTATTCAGAAAACACACGGTTGGACTCCCGATGTATTCGGATCGTTTATGGGCTCGGAGTACCTTCTCAATGTGCTTGGTTTCCTTATTGTTGCAGGTATTATCCTCGATAAGATGGGTATTCGCTTTACTGGCGAGTTGTCGGCAACATTGATGTTCCTTGGAGCTTGTATCAAGTTCTACGCCGTTAGCGATTGGTTTGTAGGCTCGGCCTTGGAGAGCTGGTTGAACTCGTGGTGGGTGGCTATGCCAGGTAGTGCAAAGCTCGCTTCGCTCGGATTTATGATATTCGGTTGTGGCTGCGAGATGGCAGGTATCACTGCATCGAAGGCTCTTGCAAAGTGGTTCGAGGGCAAGGAGATGGCGTTGGCTATGGGCTTGGAGATGGCTCTTGCGCGTGTTGGTGTATTCTTCATCTTCACCATTTCGCCACGCTTGGCAGGTGCTATCAACCCTACCGTTGTTAAGCCGGTAGCCTTCTGTACAGCACTCTTGTTGATTGGTCTTATCTGCTTCACAATCTTCTGCTTCATGGACAAGAAATTTGACAAGCAGCTCGGTGCTGATGCAGCACAGGGCGAGAGCGAGGAGGAGTTCAAGTTGGCTGATGTTGTAAATATCTTCAAGAGCAAGTTGTTCTGGATTGTGGCTATGTTGTGCGTGTTGTACTACTCGGCAATCTTCCCATTCCAGAAGTTCGCAGCAAATATGTTGCAGAGCAACCTCGGTGTTTCGGCTACTACTGCTGCCGACATCTTCCGCTGGTTCCCTATCGGAGCAGCCTGCATCACCCCACTTCTCGGTTGGTTCCTCGACAAGAAGGGTAAGGGTGCAACAATGCTTATTCTCGGTTCGTTGTTAATGATCATCTGCCACTTGACCTTTGCACTCATCTTGCCTGTATTCCCAAGCGAGGCGGTAGCATTTGTAGCTATCATCCTTTTGGGTATCTCGTTCTCGTTGGTTCCTGCATCGCTCTGGCCATCTATTCCAAAGATTATGGACAAGCGTTTCTTGGGTAGTGCATACTCGTTGATTTTCTGGATTCAGAACTTCGGTTTGAGCGGAACTCCTATAATGATTGGTTGGGCACTCAAGACCAGCAACCCTGGAGTTGCCGAGCAGATTGCAGCGGGCGTAGAGGGTGTATCGTACAACTATACTCTCCCTATGTTGATGTTCGCATCGTTGGGTGGTTTGGCGTTGTTGTTCAGTTTGTGGTTGAAGGCTATGGACAAGCGCAACGGCTACGGCTTGGAGGAGCCAAATATCAAGAAGTAATCAGATTGATATAGAATGAGATAAGGTGGAGTTTTGCTCCACCTTATTTTGTTTGATTATAGACCTCTATCAGCTTGTCGCACATCGTCTCCCACGAGAATCGCTTGCGCTCTTTTGGGAAGTTATCGGCTAATCGTTGCAACGCATCCCCCTCATAGAGTTGCTCGATCGCTTTGTGGACACCCTCCACAGTAGGTTCGCACACAAATCCTACCACTCCGTCAGCCACAATTTCGGGCAGACCACCTACACGGGTAACCACCATAGGCACCGAGAAGTTGTAGGCTATCTGCGTCACGCCACTCTGCGTAGCGGTGCGATACGGCAAAACCAAAGCATCAGCCACCGAGAAGTAGTTGCATACATCTTCATCCTTCACAAAACCCTCGTGTAGCACTACCCTCTCGCCAAGGCGGTCAAGCGCAGTGCGATATTGCTCTTTATCATTGTAGAATTCGCCCGCAACGAGCAGTCGCAAATCCCTATTCTCGACCTTCTCGAACGCCTCCAAAAGCAGATCCAACCCCTTGTAATCACGAATAAGACCGAAGAACAAGAGATATCGCTTGTCGGCATCGAGTCCGAGCTTGTGGCACGCCTCGGTGCGCTCTACCCTCTCGCCAAAGTTCTCGAACATCGGATGTGGCGAGAATAGGGCAGGTGCGGAGGTGTAGGCCTTTAACTCGTTGCCCACCTGCTCCGACATATAGACAAAGCCATCCACCGCACCGAGATAGTAGCGGTTGAATGGCTTATCAATCAAATGATGTTCGTGTGGCTCGACATTGTCGATTTGGCAGATAACCTTCGTCTTGCCGTTTCGGCGGGCGATACGACAGATTGTGCCGAAGCAAGGCGCCATAAACGGAGTCCAATACTTCATCAAAATCATATCGGGAGCCTCACGG
>JAZOWM010000092.1:0-7505 GCA_045659225.1 Alistipes sp. | reverse complement strand
CCTCGCCAATGATGTAGCCTCCGCAGTAGCCGAGAGTCTTTTGCGAAAGGAGAGCCTTGCGCAACTCCTTCTCGCTCTTATCCTTCGCAAAGATGAGAGTCATATCGCGGTAGAAATCCTTCTTGCCAAAGATGCTTGCAGTTGTAGCGTGAACGTCAGTTGCTGATACCATATACAACTTCTTCTCAACGGCACGACGTACAATCTCAGGGTAGAAGTTACGGCTATTCGAAATCTCGATACCATCGATCAAACCCTCAGCGTAGATCTTCTTCTCGAACTCTGTGTAGTCGGTCGATGTACGCTCCCAGCCTGGGTGGTTGTGGGTGATGATAGCGCCCTGTGCACGTGCATTACGGATAGTCTGAGCATCGTCAGTAGAGTAGAGCGCGTTGTTATCCTTTGTGAAGAGTGCGCAGTAGTGACCAATGTGAACAGGCTCACGCGAAATCTCTGCACCCTTAATGATTGTAAGGCCAGGATACTTCTTTGCTGCCTCCATTGCCAACTCTGCCGAGAAGTTCAAATCCGAAACAATACCGCGCTCATCAGCAGGTACACCGCGTGAACAACGGGTGTTGATAGGCTCAAAACCCTTCTTCTCAGGAGAGTAACCCTTCAAGAATTTGAGCATCTCGCGCTCACGACGACGAGTCTCAATGTGGTCGGTCATTGCCATAATGTCAAGACCGTCAATCCAAGCCTCCTTTACGCGCTCGTCAGGAGTGACAGAGCCGTCAGAGAACATTGTGTGAACGTGTAAGTCTGCAGTATAGCAGTTCAAACCATCAACCTGCGGCAAAACAAATGTTGTTCTTGTCGGTGTGCTGTTGTATAATACTTTCGAGGTGTGAGGACCTGCAAAGGTTGCGCCTACTCCAAATACGAGGAACAAGGCTGCGAAAAATAATTTCTTCATAGCGAAAATAGATAGTTATTAAATGTTGATTCTATTATTTGTCAATCTCAATGTTTATACCTGGATGCTTGTAGTCAACGTGATACATATTAACTACAGTGAATCGTGGAACGCGATACTGATTGGTATTCTTATCTTTGCCGAACGTGCAAGTGAGAGGCTTGTATGGCTCCAACTTGTAGATGGTTTTGCCACGACGTAAAAGATAGGTTACTGAAGATGTGTTTGTGAGCACGTAAGTACGACTCTCCTCCTTTGTATTCTCGTAAACCATACGGCAATCAATCGATGCGTTCAAAAGCTCTACGAGCCACTCCTCTTCACCAATTACATTACCACCCGAGTAAACAAGTGTACGACGCTTCAATATAGCATCCTTAATAGCCTTCTCGGTGAGCTCCTTTGCAAGTACAAAGGTCATTGTACGGTGGTTTCCTGCCGAAGCGTATTTGTGAGCTGTCAAGCCGTGCTCGTCGGTATTACCGAACATCGTGAGCTTCTCCTCCAAGCAACGACCTACCATCAATGGATAGTAGTTGTATCCGTTGGCAACCTCGATAGCGTCGATTAGGCCCTCCTTATAGACCTCCTCGTGCCACTCGCTCTTGTCGGTTGTTCCACGCTTGTAAGATGGGTGGTTGTGAATTACGATACCGCCCTGATCGTCTACATTCTTGAATGCAACCTACAAATCTGGATTGTAGAGTGTGTTCAAATCCTGTACGAAGATACAGTTGAAGTGTCCGTGAGTCTTAGGATCACGTGCCATCTCGCAACCCTTTACGAGCAACATCGGATAACCGCTCTTCTCGAGCTGCTTCTCCGCCTCTCTGTGAATACGGTTAAAATCAACCTTTACAGTACCAGCATCCTTTGCCGAGAGGTACTTTGTTGGCTGATTATCCTCGTTGTATGGTGCAGTTACTCGGAAGAAATTTTTTACACCGCGCTGACCCTCGTAGTGGTCGGTGATAGCGAGAATATCAAGTCCATCAACCCACGCTTCAGTAACACGACCTGCAGGATTTACTCGACCATCTGAGTAGGTGGTGTGTACGTGGAAGTCGCCTTTATATACATTATATCCCTTAACTTGTGGGATATAAATCTCGTTTCTGCGGAGTGCAACCTCAGTGCAGGTTCTAGCTACGTGAGGAGTCTTCTTTTGCTGCTGTGCATTTACACTTGTCAAGCACAAACCAGCAAATAATAGTGATAATACTAATCGTTTCATAGCAGTAGTGTTTTAGAGTTAATTTATAGTCTATTTATCAATTTCAAACTCGATAACAAGATTTTGGTGATCGATGTGCCACATATTATCTACGCTGAACTTTGGAGTGCCAATTTTTCCACTCTTCTTATCTCGTTTGCATACGATATTCAACGAACGGAATGGCTCCAACTTGTAGATAGCGGTGCCAAGGCGCATACTATATGGAATTGATGAGTGGTTGGTAAGAATGTAGGTGTGCGAATTGCCATCTTGACTCTCTTTAACAAAACGACAATCCACCGCAGCATTCAAGAATGAAGTGAGCCATCTCTCCTCGCCAATCAAATTGTTACCCGAGTAGGCGATTGTACGACGCTGCAAAAGCGCCTCTCTGATAGCCTCCTCGGTATTCTCCTTGGCGAAGATGAAGGTCATTGTACGATATGAACCACAATCCTTGTATTTGTGCGATGTCATACCGTGTGCATCGGTACATCCTACCATAAAGAGTTTCTCCTCGATACAACGGCGAACGATAGGAGGGTAGTACGAGTAACCATTCACAACCTCGACACCGTCGATCAAACCTGCGCTATAAACCTCCTCGTGGAAAGGAGTCTTGTCGCTTGTATCACGATTCCAAGCTGGGTGGTTGTGGGTGATTATACCGCCTTGATTACGCACCTTCTTTAATGCCTCTTTTAGGTCATATTCGTACAGATTGTTTATGTCTTTAAGGAACAAACAGTTGAAGTGACCGTGAGTTTTAGAGTCGCGCGCCATCTCGCAACCCTTGATGATAACCATATTGTATCCGCATTTGTCGCGACGCTCTACCGCCTCCTCGTGGATAGCGTTGAAGTCTGCCTTTACGCGCTTTGCGTCGAATGCCGACTCATAGAGCATAGGCTTGCCATTTTTGTTGTATGGTGCAAGCACCTTCAATGCTCTTTTTTCATTGTGGCGACCCTCGTAGTGGTCGGTAATGGCAATTACATCCAAACCATCGCGCCACGCCTCATCGACACGACCTGCCGGATTGACACGACCGTCCGAGTATGAGGTGTGAATATGGAAATCGCCCTTATAGACATTGTAACCCTCAACCTGAGGTAGGATAATCTCTATGCGACGGTTGTAAATCTCATAGTTCGTTCTGTGGGTGTGTACAATCTCCTTCTGTGCATTTGCATCGAAGAAGATTCCACCCACGAATAGTGCTAGTATAATACCTCGTTTCATCGTATAGGGTTTTTTGTAGTTTTATTTGTCAATCTCCAATGTAACAACAGGATGCTTGTAGTCCACGTGCCACATATTGTCGATGGTAAACTTAGGTGCTGAATACTTATTGCTATTCTTCTCTTTGCCAAAGTTTACATATACGCTCTTGAATGGAGCAAGAGTGTATGCTTTCTTACCGCGGTGGAGTACGTAAGGTATTGACGAGTGGTTGGTAATCTGATACTTACGGCTTTGCTTCTCTGTGTTCTCTTGCACCATACGGCAGTCGATAGCTGCGTTCAAGAACTCTACAAGCCACTTCTCCTCGCCAATTATATTGCCCGATACGTATGCTAAGGTGCGATTCTTGAGGATAGCCTCCTTTACAGCCTTCTCAGTCAACTCTTTAGCAAGAACCAATGTCATAGTGCGGAAAGGTGTTGCTGGCATACGAGTGTAAGATGAGATGCCGTGAATGTCGGTATTTGCAAACATTGTGAGCTTCTCGTCCAAGCAGCGCTTAACGATGTGAGGGTAGAATGTGCTACCATTTACAACCTCTACACCATCAATCAAGCCCTCCTTGTAAACCTCCTCGTGGAATGGAGTCTTGTCGCTGGTCTCGCGGCGCCAAGCTGGGTGGTTGTGGATGATGATGCCGCCCTGTGCCTTAACATTGCGGAATGCAATCTTCATATCCTTGTTGTAGAGACCATTGAGGTGTTTCAAGAAGAGACAGTTGAAGTGACCGTGAGTCTTGGCATTACGAGCCATCTCGCAACCCTTGATAAGCAACATAGGGTAGCCGCTTTTCTCCATCTGGGCTGCAGCCTCGGCGTGAATGGCATTGAAATCAACCTTTACGGCATTGCACTTAGCTGGTGATTGATATGGTGTTGGGTGACCATCCTCGTTGTATGGAGCGGTAACTTTGAAGAACTTCTTTACGCCCGAGTGGTTCTCGTAGTGGTCGGTGATAGCAATGATATCGAGACCATCCAACCACGCCTCGTTGATACGACCTGCAGGGTTGATACAACCGTCCGAGTACGAAGTGTGAACGTGGAAATCGCCCTTGTAGACGTTGTAACCCTTAACTTGAGGGAGGATAATCTCTGTTCTCTGTGCTCCACCGCTCTTGTGCAATCTCACCGCATGAGGTACTTGCTTTGCCTTTTGAGCATTAGCTCCCAATACGAGGAGTCCAACAAATGCCAATGATAAAAGAATTCGTTTCATAGTGTCTATGTTTTTAGGTTATAATATTAGTTTTTTGTGATTATTTGCTCGCTTTTAACAGCACCGAAGGATTTTGGTTATCGGTATGCCACATATTATTTACGCTAAATTTAGGCGTAGATGGCTTCTTCTTGCGATTGCCCTTGAGTGTTATCATTGTCACTTTGAGTGCTGGCACTTCGAACTCTACGCTATTGCGTACAAGTGTAAATCCTATCGAAGAGTTGTTTGTCAGCATATACGAGCAAGTTCCCTTGCTATCCTTCGAGATGAGCTTAACCTCTACTGCAGCATTGAAGAAATCCTTTAAGAGTTGCTCCTCGCCAATGAGGTGACCACCGCAGTAGCCGAGTGTACGGCGAGCCTTCAACGCCTCCTTCAAACACTTCTCGTTGTTCTCCTTGGCAAGGATGATGGTCATTGTGCGGTAGACGCCATCCTCGTAACGGACACTCGAAGTTGGCTTGTGCGAGTCGGTTGCAGCCACCATAAACAACTTATTCTCGATGGCGCGTTTTACGATTGGAGGGTAGAAGGTGTGACCATTCACAACCTCGATACCATCGAACAACCCCTCAGCCATAGCCGCCTTCTCAAATTCGGTCATCTTGCACTCTGCTCGAGCTATTACGGGGTGGTTGTGGATAACCAAACAACCCTGAGCTTTGGCATTGCGTAGTACCTGGAAGTGATCTTTGTCGTAGATCTTCTCTATGTCCTTCACGAAAAGAGCGTTGTAGTCGCTACCTGTAGCCTTAGTGCGGCTAATCTCTGTTGCCTTGATAACGTGTACTGGATAACTCTTTGCAGCCTTCTCTGCCTCTTTGTACGATACATTGAAGTCTGTCATCACGGGGTCGTCATTTACGGGAACCTTAGCACTACCCGCATAGATATACTTGTGAGGCTCTCCGTTTGCATTGTACTTGCGGAGGTGCTTGAGTATTGTAGGCTCGTAGCGACGAACTTCGAGGTGGTCGGTGATGGCTACAATATCCAAACCGTCCAACCAAGCCTCGCGTACACGCCAAGCTGGAGTCACCTGTCCGTCCGAGTAGATTGTGTGGCAGTGAAGGTCAGCCTTGTAGCAGTTGAAACCATTCACTTGCGGAAGGATGATATTCTGGCGAACTTCGTTAGTCTTGTACAAGCGACTGCGAGCAGGCACATTCGACTCTGCAACCGCTGTTGATGTCGCGGCTGATAGTACGAACAACGCAATAATAAACTTTTCCATAGCTCTATCCTACATAAGGTTAGTAAAATTCAGAAAGCACCACACCGAAGGGTGTGATACTTTCCGAAAAAAATGTATATTATTTAAGATCCTTTGCCTTGTAACGAACCGACAAATGCTTGCTATTAGGGTGCTCATCATCTGCAGTCCACAAGTTCATAACCTTGAAAGTCAAGTCCTTGCCCTTAGCAACCTTGTAAGAAACACTCTGGAATGGACTGAGTGGAGTGCCCTCGCCCTTGCCACTGCGGCTGATGTAGTAAGGGATTGACGATGTGTTGGTGAAGACTACAGTCTTTTCGCCCTTTGACGAAGTATATGCCACCTTCATCGAAACAGAGTTGTGGAACAATTCGCTAACCAACTCCTCGGCACCCATTACATTGTTGTATGCGTAGGCGAGAGTTCTATCCTTTACGAGCGCGTCCTTGATAGCCTTTGGAGTAAGCTCCTTCGCAAGGATAAATGTGCAGGTGCGGAATGTGTTACGCTGGTGGTAGATGTGTGCTGTAGTTGGGTGAGCATCTGTTGCAGCTGCCATAAAGAGCTTGTGAGCGAGGCAACGGTGGATAAGCTTCGGACCAAAGCTACCGCCATTTACAATCTCCACACCATCAATCAAATTTGCATCGTAGAGTCGCTTGTGAAGCTCGTTCATATCTACAGTCTTGCGCTTCCAACCTGGGTGGTTGTGCATCACGAGTGCACCCTGTGCCTTTGCATTGCGTATAGACTGCTCTGGATCTGCATCGTACAACTTGTTAGCATCCTCGATGAAAAGTGCATTGAAGTGTCCAACCTTGTCGGGGTGGCGAGTGATTTCAGCTCCTGGAATTGCGAGCATACCCAAACGCTCTGCAGGCTTCTTTGCCTCCTCGTAAGGAACATTCAAGTCGGCAAGAATACCATCCTGGTCGGCAGCGTGGTGAGTGATTCGGTAGTTCTTCGCCTCGGGAAGTGACGACTTGTGGTAGCCCTGAGTAGCCTTCAACATCTTAGGCTCGTAAGGGCGGTACTCAATGTGGTCGGTGATGGCGATAATATCTCCCTGCTGGTTTTCTTCTTCGGTGGAATTTTCACCGGCAAAGTCGTTGGTAATATACACAAAAGAGCGGTAAATCGTGTCCGCTTATAAAAGAGCAAAAACGGAAAAGAACAAGCGAGAGAATAGCCAAATCGCTATATACCTTGAGCTTCTTACAAGTCAACAAACCGCTTGATGGCCGCAATGGAGGTGTCGCTGATGGTGTGCTCCATTCGGCAGGCATCTTCGGCGGCGGTTTCGGGGTCGGCCCCCAGTTTTTCCAGCCAGGCCGTGAGGATGGTGTGGCGCTCGTAAATCTTCTCCGCCACCTCCTGGCCGTCGGGGGTGAGAGTGATGTAGCCGTCCTCATCTACCGTAATAAATCCGCCGTTTTTCAGCAGGCCTACCGCCCGGCTGACGCTGGGTTTGGAATAGCCCATATAGTCCACGATGTCGATGGAACGCACCGCCGGCATTGTCCGGCTGAGCACCAAAATCGTTTCCAGATACATCTGTCCGGATTCCTGTAAATGCATAGTTTTTACACCTTTCTGGTTGTTATCGGCTATAACCGGTCAGGTCGCGGATGACCTCTCCCGCCAAAATCAGCCCGGCAACGGCGGGGACAAAGGCATTACTTCCCGGT
>JAZOWM010000091.1:0-4962 GCA_045659225.1 Alistipes sp. | reverse complement strand
GATAAAATTTACGGGGATTGGCCCAATGATTATAACGAAGTTGTTCTCGTCGTTAATGAAAACAACGAATTGGACGACTTGACCTTGTATGCCCTTGGTTTGCTTCCCAAAGAGGAGATTGATAAGATAATTGATTCCGCCGTGAATGGTCAAGCAATGCCTTACGACGGAAAAAAATGGTCGTTTGAAGAAATTTGCAAAGGGGAGTACCGTGTGCTTTTGGATTGCGATTTCTACCCTGCAACATTATACCCGAAGCTGTCAAATCGAGCGCATACATCGCGCCCTCATTGTCGCTCGAAGTCTTATCCAAATCGGGAGTTACATACAAGCCATAGAACTTGCTCGACCATTTAGCATCACTCGAATAGATCTCTATACCACTACGACCATAGCCGTCCCATTCCGCATTTGTTGCATAATCGTCTGGCACAAGCATCAAGCGGCGAGCAAAATCCCACGAATATGCGGTATTCTCCATCGGTATCATCACGGTCGAAGGACCCTCGCCCAACTCGCTATTCGGGAATGTAAACTCGAAGATTGGCCTGCTCTCATCGTAAAGTCCTGTAGCATCGCCATTCAATGCCCAGTTGATATATGCCACCGAATCCTCACGCTCCGAATCATACTTCAGGAGACTCTCATCCAGAGGACGCAACAACTCGTAGACCTTGTAACGAATAGGAACAAGAGTGTCACCTCCATAGTTATTAACCGTAAGAACAAACTTCATCGTATCGAAGATTGGCATATATCCAAAGCCTTTCTCCTCATCTAAAGAGTTCATATAGAGCATAGTCGAGGCAAAACCTGCAACGCGTTCGCCGAAAATTTCGCTACGGCGCACACCCATATATCCAACGCTCAAGTTCGAAGACACCAACGAATCGGTACGATAGAGGCGTGTTTCGATAAGATTCTTACCCTCTTGCGCCAAATCAACCTTCGTGTTTCTATCAGCTTCGGCATCGAAATATATTTTGGTATTACCCTGATACTTCAGATGACGCATAACCATAACCTGCCCCTCGGGCATAATATCCGAGCCGAGAGTATTATCCGCAACCATAGTACAACCACCAACACAAAGGGCCGCAAAGATTACAGACAACAAGTATATAGTTCTACGCAATCTGTTAGAAAAGTTCCTCATAGAAGCGATCGTAATTATCGTAAAAATCTCCCTCCTCTGGTGATTGGTAATCGAGTATCTTCTTACCGCTCTGACGTGCATACTCCACCAATGAAGTGTCGGCACTCTCCGAGCCTACCACTACACCATCGACATTATCTATAACGAAACGCATCAAGTTTTCGTATGAAGGAGCACCCATTTTCTCGACATCAGCCGCAGGTACACCCTCGTTGCGCAATTTCTCCTCGAGGGTTGCATCGAGTGTCTTCTTGAACTTATCCTCGTAGAGTGACACCACAATCTTGGCATCGCAGAAGAGAGGATCGTCCTTATACATATTACGTAAGTAGAGCGGAGCAATCGCCGAGAACCAACCGTGGCAATGTACCACGCTCGGCTTCCACTGCAACTTCTTCACTGTCTCCAACACGCCACGTGCAAAGAACATCATTCGTGCATCGTTATCCTCAAACTCCTCTCCCTCCTCGTTGGTCAAAACCGCCTTGCGAGAGAAGAAATCGTCATTATCAATGAAATATATCTGGATACGAGCCGAAGGGATAGACGACACCTTGATAATCAACTGATGATCATTGTCGTTGATTATAAGGTTCATACCCGACAAGCGAATCACCTCGTGCAACTGGTTGCGGCGTTCGTTCACGCAACCATAACGTGGCATAAATGTACGTATCTCGTTGCCGTGCTCCTGCATTGCCTGTGAGAGCTGTCGACTCAAACCCGACTCCTCGGTCTCGGGAAGATAAGGCATTATCTGCTGACAGATATATAAAATCTTATTATTAGCCATCGCTTTGGGATTTTTATTTCTGTTTATATTCTTCTTAGAGTATCAACATTGCATCACCGTATGTTCCGAAGCGGTAACCCTCCTCTACTGCAACCTTGTATGCATTCATCACGGTATTGTAACCACCAAATGCTGCCACCATCATCAACTGAGTAGAGCCAGGAGTATGGAGGTTCGATACCATAGCATCTGCCACCGTGAAATCGTATGGCGCAAAGATAAACTTGTTGGTCCAACCCTGCTGTGCAGTAACCATTCCGTGAGTCGAAACCACAGTCTCGAGAGTACGCATAACGGTAGTACCAATAGCTACAACCTTCTTGTCCGACTGCTTCGCGTTGTTGATAACTGCTGCGCTCTCGGGAGTTACAAAGAACTGCTCCGAATCTACCTTATGCTTCGACAAATCCTCGACATCAACAGTGCGGAAGTTGCCCAATCCCGCGTGTAAGGTCACAAAAGTCTTCTCGATACCAAAAATCTCCATTCGTTTGAGGAGGTGCTTCGAGAAGTGCATACCTGCAGTTGGTGCAACCACTGCACCCTCTTTATCGGCAAAGATTGTCTGATAGTTCTCGGCATCCTCTGGCTCCACCTTCTCGCGCACCCACGATGGAAGCGGAGTCTCACCCAAACGATAGAGTAACTCCTTGAACTCCTCATGCGGACCATCGTAGAGGAAACGGAGAGTTCGACCACGCGAAGTAGTGTTGTCTATAACCTCAGCACCCAAAATATCGTCCTCGCCAAAGTACAACTTGTTGCCGATACGAATCTTGCGCGCAGGATCAACCAATACATCCCACAACTTCAACTCGCGATTCAACTCGCGCAACAAGAACACCTCGATCTCGGCACCGGTTTTCTCCTTATTGCCATAAAGACGCGCAGGGAACACCTTTGTATCATTCATTACAAAGACATCTCCCTCATCGAAGTATTCGATAATATCCTTAAAAAGTTTGTGCTCAATCTCGCCAGTTTCGCGATGTATCACTAACAATCGAGCCTCATCACGATTTATCTCCGGATATTTCGCGATCAATTCCGGATTAAAATCGAAGTCATAATGTGATAGTTTCATATTATATAAAGTCTATTACTTTCTCCTGTATGTAGGTGATTGCCACAAAAAAAACACGCAACAATCAATTATACTACGAAAAATCTACTCTTTTGTTTCGTCCAAAGGCAATTTTTTCAAGAAATCCTCCAACGACACAGCGTTTTCCTCGGAGTACGCACCATTTCGAGTACGGCGCAACGAGGTGAGATAGGCTCCACTTTCGAGCGCCATACCAATCTCGTGAGCCAACGAACGAATATATGTTCCCTTCGAACACTCCACGCGGATACGCATTTTTGGCAAATCGTACTCTTCGAGAGTTATCGAGTAGATGTTTATCAGAGCCTTGCGCAACTCCACCTCCTCGCCAGCACGCGCCAACTCGTATGCTCGCAAACCCTCTACCTTCTTTGCCGAGTAGATTGGCGGAGCCTGCAGACGCTCACCCGTAAGAGAGAGAAGTGTCGCCTCAACCTTTTCGCGAGTGATGTGGTCGATTGGGTAGGTCTTATCCACCGGATGCTCCATATCGTAGCTTGGCGTAGTTGCACCAAGCATCAACTCTGCTACATACTCCTTACGCTCCGCCTGCAAGGCATCTACCTGCTTGGTTGCTTTACCGATACACACAAGCAAAATACCCGTAGCCAACGGGTCGAGCGTGCCAGCGTGACCTATTTTAATCTTGCGATGCCCCATCTTATTGAGACGGAACTTTATCTTGCGTACCACATCTGACGAGGTCCATTCGAGTGGTTTATCGATAACCGCCACATAGCCCTCCTCCTTGGGGTTGAAATTCTTGAAATCTATCATACTATATAAAATATGTAACTATTGCCACTGCGCCTACCACAGCACAATATGCCGCGAACCAAATCAACTTACCTCGCTTGACCATCTCAATCATAAACTTACAAGCCAAACATCCCGTAACAAAAGCTGCAACAAAGCCCGCAACCAATGGCAAGAACTCTACTCCACCGCCAAATTCACCCTTCACAACATCGAGCAGAGCATTGCCGAGGATTGGAGGCAACACCATCAAGAAGGAGAATTGAGCCACGCTATCCTTCTTATTGCCAAGCAACAGTCCCGTAGCAATGGTAGTACCCGAGCGCGAGAGCCCTGGCAAAGTAGCACACGCCTGTGCCGCACCTATTATGAGAGCATCGCGATAGGAGATGCTCTCCTTCTGACGAGATTTAGCCTTGTAGGCAAAGGTGAGCAACGCTGCCGTTACGAGCAACATCACACCTACTAACCAAATATGATTCGACATCTCATCTACGAAGTCCTTGAAGCAGAAGCCCACAATCGCTACTGGAATCATCGAGAGAAGGATTTTCAGGAGATACGACTGCTCCTCGTTAATCTTGCCCGAGAATACAAATGCACCCTTAAGCAAACGCCATATCTCGCGCCACAAAACCACAATCGTACTAAGCACCGTTGCGGCGTGAAGCGCTACATCGAAGGTAAGATTCTCCGGAATCTCAACCCCCATAATCTCCTTAGCGAGTTGTAGGTGACCACTACTCGACACTGGCAGGAACTCGGTTAATCCCTGCACCACTCCGAGTATAATCGATTGCAAAGTTGTCATAATAGCCCAAATTGATACAAAATATCACAAAGATACTAAAAAGTGAGAAAGAAACAAAGATGCAAGAGGTTTTTTAATTAAAAATAAAAAATTGACAATTGATAATTGACAGTTGACAATTAAAGGTATTTTCAATTTTGCATTCTGCATTTTGCATTCTCCCCAGAACCCCCAGTACCCCCAGAAAAGCGAGCAAAGCGGGCGTCCCCAGAATCCCCAGTTCCCCCAAAAGAAATTGCGAAGCTCAAAGGCTTCGCAATTTCTTTTTAGTACACGAGGTCGTCACTTTCAGTTCCGAACCCTGGAAGTACCACACTATCGCCGTAACCCCTCTCGGCTAC
>JAZOWM010000090.1:0-22441 GCA_045659225.1 Alistipes sp. | reverse complement strand
GTCCTTGAGGTGCTTGAGAATCTTACACTTTACGCTAGCGCCTTTTACAACAGGTGCGCCAACCTTAACCTGACCGCCATTCTCTACGAGCAGGACCTTGTCGAAGCTCACAGACGAATCAACCTCGCCCGCAAGACGGTGAACAAAGAGCTTACGACCTTTCTCAGCTTTGAACTGCTGACCTGCAATCTCTACTATTACAAACATTTAATTAAAAATTGTTTAATGTTGAACTATAATTCAGCCCGCAAAGATACAAAATTTTTCACATTTCAAAATTAAAACTCAAAATTTTCTGATTTTCTTTGGTAAAAATAGCTGAATTACAGCCAAATCCCACCCGTTATCGCGCCAAATTGAGCTACTCTTGCCCGAAAAAGATAGGGCGTTTACCTCTCTGCACAATATGTCTACAATCCATCTATTACATCATAAATTCATAAAACCCCTCAAAATTTTTAATTTTTAATTTTTAATTTTTAATTTTGTAGTCAGAACGACTTAAAACGATATAAAACAATGAAAACAACCGTATTCACAAAGTATCACATTGCGAATGGTGCCAAGATGGCGGAGTTTGCGGGTTACAATATGCCAATCGAGTTCTCGGGTATCAATGACGAACATATCACTGTGCGTAATGGTGCTGGCGTCTTCGATGTGAGCCATATGGGTGAGATTTGGGTGAAGGGCGAAAATGCTACGGCCCTCTTGCAGAAGATTGGCACCAACGATGTGTCGAAGCTCTACGATGGCAAGGCGCAGTACTCGTGTATGCCTAACGGCAAGGGCGGAATTGTCGATGATATCATCATCTACCGCTACTCGGAGCAGAAGTACCTTATCTGCGTGAATGCAGCCAATATCGAGAAGGATTGGGCGCATATTTTGGAGCAGGGCAAGGCGTTCGGTATGCGTGAGGGTGTGGAGTTGGAGAACGCATCGGATCGCATCTCGCAGTTGGCAGTGCAGGGACCTCTCGCAATGAAAATCGTGCAGAAGATGTGCGAGGAGGAGGTTGAGAATATGGAGTACTACACCTTCAAACAGTTGCAGTTGGCTGGTTGCGAGGTTATCCTCTCGATGACCGGCTACACTGGTTCGGGCGGTTGCGAGATTTATATGCACAACGAGGATGCCGACCATATCTGGGAGGAGCTTTGGAAGGCTGGCGAGGAGTACGGCCTCAAGAATATCGGCTTGGGTGCTCGTGATACCCTCCGTTTGGAGAAGGGTTTCTGTCTCTACGGTGACGAGATTGATGACACCACATCGCCTATAGAGGCGGGCTTAGGCTGGATTACAAAGTTTGTCGAGGGTAAGGAGTTTATCGACAAGGAGTACCTTGCAGCGCAGAAGGCTAATGGAGTGGAGAAGAAGTTGGTAGGTTTGAAGATGATTGACCGCGGTATTCCGCGTCACGAGTATAAGGTTGCAGACCTCGAGGGTAATGAGATTGGTCACATCACATCGGGTACGATGTCGCCTTGCTTGAAGGTTGGTATAGGTATGGCATACGTCAAGAGTGAGTTTGCGAAGGTGGGCACCGAGGTGTGTGTCATCATTCGTGACCGCCACCTCAAAGCCGAGGTTGTGAAGTTACCATTTGTATAGAGATAATTTATAAGATGAAGGAACAGAAGTTGATAACCGTGACAGAACCCTTGCTCCCTCCGTTGGAGGAGTTTATTCCATATCTTCAAAAGATATGGGAGAGCAAGTGGATAACAAATAATGGCTCATTCCACAAGGCTTTGGAGCAGGCATTGTGCGACCACCTTGGAGTGGAGTATTTGAGTCTGTTCACCAATGGAACTTTGCCGTTGATGGTAGCGTTCCAGGCTTTAGGTCTCACCGAGGGTGAGGTTATAACCACACCATTTAGCTTTGTTGCTACAACAAATTCTATATGTTGGAATAAGCTAACCCCCGTGTTTGTAGATGTTGATCCTGTCACTGGCAATATCGCTCCAGAGAAGATTGAAGAGGCTATAACTCCTCGTACGGTTGCAATTATGCCAGTTCACGTCTACGGAACTCCTTGTGATACCAAGCGTATTGAGGAGATAGCCAAGAGACACAATCTGAAAGTTATTTACGATGCAGCCCACGCCTTTGGTGTTAAGCAGGACGGAGAGTCGATTCCCAAGGCGGGCGATATGGCTACCCTCTCGTTCCATGCCACTAAGGCGTACACCACAATCGAGGGTGGAGCATTGGTTTGTCATAGCCGCGAGATGAAGGAGTATGTGGACAAACTTCGTAATTTTGGCTTTGCAAATGAGACTGAGATTGTCGCTGCGGGTATGAACTCCAAGATGGACGAGGTGCGCTCGGCATACGGACTCTTGAGTCTGAACCACGTAGACAATGCTATAGCTTCGCGTAAGAGGGCAACGATGGCATATCGCGAGGCGTTACGAGATGTTGAGGGAATATCATTCCTCGAAGATATGGAGGGTGTGGAGCATAACTACTCCTACTTCCCAATATTTGTCGATAAGGAGCGTTACGGCATCTCGCGCGATGAGTTGCACGCCAAACTCAAAGAGAATAATATCCTGGCTCGCCGCTACTTCTATCCACTGATAAGCGACTTCGCGCCATATAGAGGTCTGCCATCTTCGGCGGTGGATAACCTGCCAGTAGCCCACAAATTGTCCGAGAGTGTGGTGTGTCTGCCAATGCACCACGAGCTGACAGCCGAGGAGATTGAGAGAGTGTTAACTTGTATTAAACGATAATCCTATGAAGCAGAAAAAATTGATGCTTCTCGGAGGTATTAGATATCTATTACCTGTTATTGAGGCTGCGCACAAACAGGGTTATTATGTAATTACAGCGGACTATCTACCGAACAATATTGCCCATAAATATAGCGATGAGTATGTAAATGTAAGTATCATTGACAAAGATGCTGTGTTGAAAATAGCTCACGAAAAAGAGATTGACGGAATTATGTCATTCGGCGTTGATCCCGGAGTTGTTACCGCATCTTATGTTCAAGAGCAAATGGGACTACCTTCTTTTGGACCATACGAATCAATAGTTACACTACAAAATAAGGATAAATTTCGCCAATTCCTTACCGAACACGGTTTTAACGTTCCGTGGGCATACGGATTCTCTTCGAAAATAGAGGCCATCGAAAGTATAGATAAATTCACATATCCGCTCATCGTAAAACCTACCGATTCGGCAGGTTCAAAAGGTGTTACCAGGGTGGATAGTGCTAACGATTTGGAGAGCGCTATTGATTATGCTTTTGCCTATTCGATCAAAGGAAATATAATCATCGAAGAGTTTATAGAGAAAAAGGGGTGTTCTTCGGATTCCGATTCATTCGCTTTGAATGGGGAGCTAAAAATGGTGACATTCTCCGCTCAACGATTCGATGAACAGGCTATTAATCCATATACTCCAGCAGCCTATAGTTGGCCATCGACATTCTCTAATGAGGAAGAGTTGTATCTACAAAAAGAGATTCAACGTCTAATTTCGCTATTGCGACTAAAAACCTCCATATTCAATATCGAAACTCGCATCGGAACAAATAATACTCCATACATTATGGAGTTGACAACCAGAGGAGGTGGCAATCGTTTAGCCGAAGTTATCCGATATGCTACAGGTGTTGATATGATTACAGCGTGTGTTCGAGCGGCAGTCGGAGATTCTGTTGAAGAGGTTGAACAGAAGGGTTATAATGGACATTGGGCAGAGATAATTCTTCATGCAGATAGAGGAGGAAAGTTTGTAGAATTACAAATAGAGCCAACTATTCCGGCAGAAGTTATCGAGAGAGATTTATGGGTAGAGCCAGGAGATCAAGTAAATGGATTTGAGGCAGCCAATGACGCAATAGGAACTTTGATTCTTCGTTTCAACAACACTGAAGATTTGGAAGAGGTTTTACGCAATCAAGGTAAATGGCTTAAAATTATAGTTGAGTAATTATGAAACTTGCCATAATCGGAGCATCTATAGGCCAACTTCCTATATGTTTGAAGGCAAAAGAGCTGGGTATTGAGACTCACTGTTTTG
Source organism: Alistipes sp. (assembly GCA_045659225.1). Taxonomy (GTDB): domain Bacteria; phylum Bacteroidota; class Bacteroidia; order Bacteroidales; family Rikenellaceae; genus Alistipes. The sequence continues at coordinate 18,397 of JAZOWM010000090.1, read as the reverse complement.
CGTGGGATAATGGTGCTGTATGCAAAGACGTAGTTGACTTTTTCTATCCAATATCCATTTTAGAGAGAGATAAAATCGTAGAAAAATGCCGCGAACTTAATATCGATGGTGTTACGTCTAATGCTTCGGAACTTACTGCCGAAATTTCGGCATATATATCGGAAAAGTTAGGGCTAAATGGTACTCCGTACAAGGTCTTAGAAGAACTTCACGACAAATTCTATGTAAGAAAGCTGTCTGAAAAAATTGACGGGTTGTCAAAACCTATGTTCTACAAATATGAAGGTATAGATCTTGGCATATACCCTTGTGTTATCAAGCCGTGTATAGGTTCAGCAAAAGCGGGTGTCTCATTCGTAGAAGATAAAGATACTTTTGCTCAAGCTATTAAGTACGCACAAGACTCTTCTAAAAGCGATATAATAATTGAGGAATATATCGAAGGTAAAGAGCTGTCGGTTGAAAGCATCTCTTTCAAGGGCGAACATCACGTGATTCAAGTTACAGATAAAGACAGTTCGTCTGCTCCGCACTTTGTTGAACTTGGACACCATCAACCAGCTGCAATTGCGGACCTAATAGAGGAGAAAATCCGAAAAGTTGTACCAAACATACTCGATACAATAGGGTATATTAATGGTGCTTCTCACATAGAGTTGAAGTACAACAACGATAGGATATATCTCATCGAAGTAAATCTCCGAGGAGGAGGCGATGAAATATCGAACAGGCTTGTACAAATGAGTTCGGGCTATGACTATCTAAGGTCTATTATTGAGGTTTCATTAGGTATATTCAAAAGTCCGATAAGAGTCTCCGAACCTGCATATGCTGGAATATATTATCTGTGCAAACAGACAGAACATCTACTCCCATTTTTTGAGCAAGCACAAGAGGAAAATTGGTTTGTGGAGGGGCAAATTTTCAACAAAAATCTCAAAGAAAGTTGCTCGAATTACGAAAGAGATGGCTATTTAATTTACAAATCGAATTATAAAGTAACCCCAAAATAAGAACATGAAAAAAGTAGTAGTTTTTGGTGCCACAGGAAATCTTGGCGCAAACATATCGCTTCATCTACACAAGCTTGGATATGATGTTATAGCTATTGGTCATCGCAAGAGTGACAACGGTTTCTTTGCGGACCACGGAATGACATATCACTCTGTAAATATAGAAAATGAGGAAGAGTTCGAGCAACTTCCTCAAAGTGGGGTTTACGCTGTTCTACATTTTGCAGGTATGTTGCCGGCTGTAATGCAAGGTTTCTCGGCAACGCCTTATATTCAATCAATTATTCAAGGAACACTAAATGTTCTAGAATATACTCGTAAAGTTGGCGCTGAGAGGATTCTCTTTCCTCAAACACTATTCGACATACACCATCTTTTTGGCACAAAAGAACCTATCCCGGCAGACTCTCAACGACAAGTGCCGGAGGGTGATCATTGGATGTATGTAATTGCAAAAAATGCCGCTTGCGATATGATTGAGCACTATTACAAAGAGTTCGGCATTAAACGATTCATCATTCGCCTATCGCGTATCTATCTATATCACCCAAATCCATATACATACACCGATGGTAAAAAGGTGTTAGTCTCAGATAGAGCCCTTATTTACAAAGCAATAAAAGGTGAACCTATCGAAATATGGGGTGATCCTAACAGAGTGCTCGAAACTATAAGCATATATGACTTTCTGCAAATTATAGAAAAAGCACTCGTGGCAGATGTTGACGGCGGAATTTACAATGTTGGCTCTGGCGGAACAACATTAGAGGAGCGCATTAGAGGTATAGTCGATGTTTTTTGTCCTGAGGATAAGAAATCGACAATCACATATCGTCCTGAAAAGCAAGACTGCACTCAGTTTGTTTTGGATATAAGTAAAACTATTTCCGAGTTGGGATATCAACCTCAGTATAGCTGGCACGACTATCTTGTTAAGTTCAAGGAAGAGATGGCTAATCAGCCATTTGCTAAATTGTGGGGACGAGAAGAAGACTATATCAATTTTTAACAAGTTTAAGTAGATGGATAGAGAAAAATACTTTGAGCTCTCACCAAGAATTGCTCGGTGGAAAATTGATACGCCATTAGAGAATTGGCTTGCCAACAAAGCAGAGACCTCCATTTTTTGGAGAAAGGCATACCTTTTGTTCTATAACATATTTGACCATCAATATTATAAGCGCGGTAGAGAAATGGCCGAAAATGCCATTGTCAACCACGCAAGCGGACGAAATATTACAAATATAAACGAGGTTGTTGATGATATGATATTTTGTCTGCATAAGTATGGTTATAGTTTCCAAGACTATTGCATTTACGAATTTGCAGTTAATCAAGACATAGGATACAGAACGTCGTTTGTTGCCGATAAGCTTAGATATCATTATTGCGATATTCTAAACGCTCCTAATACATTGGAAATTCTGACAAATAAATTCTCTTGTTTCAAACACTATAAGCAGTTTTATAAACGAGAGATGATAGGTTGTTTCTCAAACGAGGACAAAGATCTTTTAATAGACTTCACTTCAAGACACGGAAAGTTTATATTCAAACCTCTCGAAGCGCACTCTGGTAATGGAGTGGAGATATACGATGTAGAGAATCTTAATCTCTCCCGTTTTTTCAACGAGAAATTATCAGATGGAGCGTTCGTTTTGGAGGAGTTGATTATACAAGGCGAAGAGACGGCTCGTATGCACCCTAAATCTATCAATTCTTGTAGGGTACTTACTTTCACAAACAAGGGGAAAGTTAATATCATTGGTACTATATGGCGAGTAGGATCGGGGGGTTCCATAAAGGATAATGCAGGAGCTGGGGGTATGTATGCCTATGTCAACCCTGAGACCGGTGTAGTAGATACTGATGCCATTAACTTCAAAGGCATACACTATAAAAGCCACCCTGACACAGGGCTATCATTCAAAGGCTATCAAATGCCCGCGTGGGATGATGCGATAACCTTAATTAGCGAAATGGCTACAAATATAGCTGGTACAACATTGATAGCTTGGGATATCGCATATAGTAAAGATGGCTGGGTGATGGTTGAAGCAAATGAAAATGGAGGTTGGAGAATTATCCAATCTAACAAAAAGATAGGATACAAAAATCTACTATTTTCATATATGGACCAATATTTTGGTAAAAATGAATAAGATTATATATGGGAAAGATTCATAATTATAATCACCAAGTCTGCATACAATGTTACACATATAACCAAGCACAATATATTACTGATACATTGAATGGTTTTGCGATGCAGCAAACATCATTCCCATTTATTGCAGTGGTTGTAGATGATGCATCAACAGATGGTGAACAAAAGGTTATAGCATCGTATGTAGAGGAGAACTTTGATACTACAGATCAGGCTATTGCATACCACGAAGAGACCGACTACGCTCATATTACATTTGCTCAGCACAAAAGCAACAAGAGCTGCTATATAGCTGTGTTATACCTCAAAGAGAATCATTATCAAAAGGGGCAAAATCGCAAAAAGCTTGAATACTTGGCGCAATGGCGTGATGATGTTAAGTATGTGGCGTTGTGCGAGGGTGACGACTATTGGATTGATCCTCTGAAACTCCAAAAACAGGTAGATTTCTTGGAGGCTAATCCCGACCACGCTATGGTTTGCACCTTGGCGCAAATGTATCGACAGGAGAAGGGAGAATTGGGGCGTATAATGGGAGATTCGGGGAATTTCGACTTCAAGAGCATTCTCGTTAGTAATCCAATATGCACTCTGACAGTGCTTATGCGCCGCGATATGATGCGGAGATATGTCGAAGACATTCAACCTCAAATACGAGGTTGGCGACTCGGCGACTTACCAATGTGGCTCTACTTTGCAGCAGAGAGTAAAATTGGTTTTATTCCAGACGTTACAGCCGTCTATAGATTGCTTCCTGAGTCGGCAAGTCATAGCCGAGACTACGACAAGATAGTGACTTTCTTGCGTTCTGCGGTGGATGTAGATCTCTTTTTTGCCGAACGCTATGCTCCCGAGTTGATCGGGGTGGTGGAGAAGGGTGCAGCCCGAGATGAGTTCTACGTTGCATATGATGTCCGCAATCACGCAGCGGTCATCGAGTGCTACAAGAGGATAGTTGATAAGGGTTACGTCTACACTCCGAAAACTATGCGTACATTGCGCCGAAAGGTGCTAAAATCGCGTCTTAGATTGTTGTGGTCGCGCATTGTGAGGAGGTGAGAGATGGCACGATTGGTGGAAGATAAATCCTAAATGTTGCACTACGCTACGCTCCCTCCCGCAAATTTATATTCTGCATTTTGCATTTTTAAATTTTAATTGTATCTTTGCACTCGCAAAAAAAGGTTTTGGACCCATAGCTCAGTCGGTTAGAGCAGCGGACTCATAATCCGAAGGTCGTGGGATCATGCCCCTCTGGGTCCACAACAAGAAGTCGCATTCCAGTGTTGGAGTGCGATTTTTTTGTGTTTGTCCCCCCCTACCCAATAATTCAGAATGCAGAATTCAGAATGCAGAATGTAGAATGCAGAATTCAGAAAGCAAAATTCAGAATTAATTACAGATATAACTACGTTATTTATAAAACTTTTATTATTATTTTACTTTGAAATTTAACTTTTTGTTACTATTTTTGTCTTATAATATACAGATTAACCAACAAGGACTATGGGACTAAAGATCTACTCTTCGACTCTCGATAAACAAGACCAACTCTCGATCGGTATCGAGAAGACTCTGGAGGGTGTTCCTGCCGAGCGTATTTGCGGGCTTGTTTTTTGCGGCATAAGCCAAACAGTCGAATATCACAATCTACTTAATGAGATAAAGTCCGAAGTCTATAAGTTGTTGGGACGCAAAGTTCCCGTAACTCTCATTCCTCAATATCTATTGCCAATCGGGGGGCTCTCGCTCGATGTCTACACCCTCGAGGGTGATGCCGAGATTTGTATCGAGGAGCGAGATGGCGTATGCTACGGTCGCATCGAGAGTGATAGTGAGTCTTTGCTCTTTGTTGAGGGTATCCCTGCTTCGGATTTCTCGGCAAGTGTTCGCTCGCAGAGTGATGAGGTTTTTGCCAAGTTGGACGGCTTGCTCTCTGCCTATGGTTTCGAGGTTGATGATATTGTGCGTCAGTGGAACTATATTGGCAATATTGTCGCGTGCCGTGAGGGTAAACAGAATTACCAGGAGTTTAACGATGCTCGCTCGGCCTACTATGGTAAGGGCGGTTGGGGCAAAGGTTATCCTGCAGCCACTGGTATAGGAACATCGTGTGATGGCATCGTTGTCGGAGGTATCGCCTTCAAGCGAGGAGATAATGGTGGCATCTATCCAATCGACAACCCTCTGCAGATTGCGGCTCACGTCTACTCGAAGAGGGTGCTTATTGACGATGCCGAGAATGCGGTAAAGAGTACCCCCAAATTCGAGCGCGCGAAGCTTATCGAGACAGAGCGTGGGGCTTGCTGCTTTGTTTCGGGTACGGCGGCTATCCGCGGCGAGGAGAGTATGGATGCTTCCTCTGCAAGGTTGCAAACCATCAAGACCATAGAGAATATAGAGTATTTGGTATCGAAGGAGAACTTGGTGCGATTCGGCATCAAGCCTTACGATTTGAGATATGTGCAACTCCAGGTCTTTATCAAGAACGAGGAGGATTATGCCGAGGTGCGCGAGGTTGTGGAGCACTCCTATCCGAATATGCCAGTGGTATATTCGATTGCGGATGTCTGCAGGAGTGAACTTCTGGTCGAAATTGAAGGTATATTAATATCGTGATAAGATGAAAAAGATTCTGACATTCATCATTTGCCTCTTGTTTATAACAACGAAGGCTATTGCTGTGGAGCAGTGCAGCGATGAGGTATTTTTGAGGAGAGCCTATCTCACCATCACAGGAGCTCTGCCAACTCCTCAGGATTGCACCAAGTTTTTGGATAGCTCCGATTCTAAGAAGCGAGAGAAACTTGTAAATAGACTTCCCAGCAGCGAGCTTGGCTTGAAGTATATGCAGATGCGCTGGGGCGACAACTTGCGTATAAAGTCGGAGTTTCCAAGCAACCTTTGGCCAAATGGAGTGCAGGCCTACAACCGTTGGGTGTATGAGCAGTTGCTCAACAATGTGCCGTACGACCAGATGGTACGTAACCTCTTGCTCTCGGAGGGTAGTAACTTCCGAGCTCCAGCCGCAAACTTCTATCGTGGATTCCAGAAGAGATCCCCCGAGAACTTCTATGCCAATATTAACCTCCTCTTCTTGGGCAATAGAAATTGCACCGACAATGGATACCTCTGCTTCTCGCAGATTAAGTTCAAGTCGACAAAAGAGTGGAAGGAGGAGATTATCTACCTCGATATTCACAGAGATTTGCCTTGGCAGCGAGTTAAGTTGAGCAATGGAAAAATCTTGAATCTCAAGCAGGATACCGATTGGAGAGAGGTCTATGTGGATTGGCTCACATCGCCAGAGAATCGCCGCTTTGCCGAGGTTATGCTCAATAGAGTCTGGTATTGGGTATTTGGCAAGGGCTTGGTACACGAGCCAGATGATTGGCGCGAGGATAACAAGCCTTCGGATCCGAAGCGTTTGAAGGAGTTGACCGACTACTTTATAGAGAAAAACTATAATGTTAGGTCATTGTTGAAGAAGATTCTTCTCTCGAAGGAGTTTAATGCGAAGATGGCTCCAGAGGGTTCGTATGTGCCACAGCGACTCCCTGCCGAGGTTATTATCGATGCTATTTCGACTGCTACGGGCATTTGGAGCACATATAGCAGCCGTGTGCCAGAACCGTTTACCTTCTATCCTCCTCAAACTCGAGCTACCCACTTGGGCGATGCTACAGTCTCCTCTTCGGAGTTGGAGCTCTTTGGTAAGGTGTCGCGCGATGTGTCGTTGGAGAGTCAGCGAAACAACTCTATAACTTCGCGACAGTTGCTCTATTTGATGAACTCATCGGTATTGGAGCGCCGTATCCGAAGAAGTCCTGTATTGAAACGCTTGTGCGAGAAGCATACCGAATTGGTACCTCTTGCCAATGATATTACGCTAAAAGTGCTTTCGAGAAGAGCAACTCCGCAGGAGCAGGCTATGTATAAGGAGTATATGACAAACAACAAACTGACATTGCAGGAGTTTGCCTACGACCTTATGTGGATGCAGATAAATAGTAACGAGTTCCTCTATAACCACTAATCATCTACACTATGAAAAAGATATATCTGACCTTAATATTGTTGCTCGCTGTTGGATTTAGTGCTTATGCGCAACGGGCAAAGTCTGTGATTTTGGTATATTTGGATGGAGGACCTTCGCAGACCGATACATTCGACCCAAAGCCAGAGGCGGGACGAAACTACACTGGAAGTTACAAAGGAACTGCAAAGACCAATGTCGAGGGTATCGAGATCGGTGAGAAGTTGCCTTTGCTTGCCACTATGGCCGATAAATACTCGTTGATACGAAGTATGACACACGGTAGTAATGCCCACGAGACAGGTCACTACGCAATGATTACGGGCGACACCTCGGGTGGCGCGGTTGTCTACCCATCGTTTGGTGCGGTGATATCCTACAAGTTGAAGGATACCTACAAGGGTATCTTGCCTTGCTATATCTCGGTGACAAGTGCGAATAGCCGCTTCAACGAGGGAGGTTTCTTGGGCAATGAGTACAAGTCGTTCGATACTGGCGGAAGACCCGAAGGTAAGGAGTACGAGGTTGAGGGCGTAGTAAACAAGTATGTCAATCGCGAGAGAATGGATAAGAGAATGGCTCTGCTCGGCGAGTTCGAGAAGGGTGATATGGATAAGCAACTTATCGATTCGTTGCGAGATGTGAATATGCAGTTTATTTGGGGCGAGAGCCGTGAGCTCTTCAACTTGGCAAATGAGTCCGACTCGGTGAAGATGCGATATGGCAATACTCGTCTTGGTCAGTCGTGCCTCGTAGCACGCAAGCTCGTTGAGGCTGGTGTTCCATTCGTAAATGTTCGTATGACTGGTTGGGATACCCATAAGAAGCACTTCCAGAAGATGGGTTCGATGCTTACAACCTTGGATAAGGCGTTGTCGGCTCTTATTGCAGATTTGGATCAGCGAGGTTTGCTCGATAGCACCATTGTCCTTTGCGGTGGCGAGTTTGGTCGTACTCCGAAGGTTGAGTGGGAGGCTCCTTGGAATGGTGGACGAGCACACTTTGGTAGAACATTCAGCTACTTGGTGGCTGGTGGAGGTTTCCAGGGCGGAAAGGTTGTAGGTAAAACCAACAAGACTGGTGAGCAGGTGGCAGAGCGCCCAGTGGCTCCGTGCGACTTGATTGGCTCAATATACCTCCTTATGGGAATCGATCCTTATGGCACACTACCTCACGTTTCGGAGGGTGATTTGCCGATTCTCCCTTCGCTGTTAGACAAGAAACGCAGCCACGGATTGTTGTACGAAATTATGGATATAAAAAAGTAGTCCTATGAAAAGTAGAAAGATTATATTGGCAATTCTCTGTACTCTTCTGACCACATCGCTCTATGCGCAGAAGCTCACGATGGGTTATCTCTTCCCTGCGGGCGGTCAGGTAGGTACTACTGTTGAGATTGAGGCTGGAGGCCTTAATATCAACCGCGCAACCAAGGTGTTGTTCTCGCACCCAGGTATCAAGGCTAAATTGGAGCCTATCGAGGAGAGTAAGAACGAGAGAAGAAAGCGTCGTAGATTGAACGATCAGAGTAGCCCACAGCTTGCCGATCGAATTAAGCTTATCATCACTATCGCGCCAGATGTGCCGTGTGGTATGTACGATTTGCGTTTGCAGGGACCAAAGGGTGTTTCGAATCAGCTCCCATTCGAGGTGGCATCATATCCTAACTTCCTCGAGAATAAGAAATCGAGTAGGCAAAAACCAAATAAAGTGGAGGAATTACCTTCGGTTTTGTGCGGCTATGTTACTCCGGGCGGCATAGATTATTTCCAATTCTCAGGAATTAAGGGCGATACAATCGTAGCTTCGGTGAAGGCGCGACAGTTTGTTCCTTATATTGCTGATGCTGTGCCGGGGTGGTTTCAGCCGGTGATTAAAATTGTGGATTCGCGCGGTAAGGAGATTGCCTACTCGGATGACTACTACCATAATGTCGATCCTGTGATTATTACCACATTGCCAAAGGATGGTAAATATACTTTGATGATTCACGACGCTATTTACCGTGGTCGTCAGGATTTCAACTACCGCATTCAGCTGGGCAAGATACCATTTGTTACGGGTCGCTATCCTGCATACGGAGTTGTGGGCAAGAAGGTCAAGCAACATATCGAAGGTGTTAATCTCGGTACTACAAAGGCTACTGTAAAGGTGAAGAAAGAGGGCTATCACCACCTCTCATTTACTAATAAAATAGGAACCTCGAATACAGTTCAGTTCTATGCACTGCCAAAGGGTAAGAAGTTGCTCTACTCTCCTAATGATATGTCACCTCTCACTATGGGCTGTGCTATTGCTGATTCGTTGACCTCTACAACTAAGATTAAGAGGTATAAGGTCTATGCCGAGGAGCGCGAGCAGATAATTGTGGAGTTGATAGGTCGAAGAAATGGTTCACGTATAGATGCAGTGATGCGTTTGCGCGACCAGGGTGGAAATGTTGTTGCCGAGGTGGATGATACCGAGGATCCTATTCAGGGACTTATGACCTTCCACGCCGATCCGGTACTCAAGTACACTGCAACCGATAGCGAGGAGTTTATTCTCGAAGTTGAGGATTTGCACCGAGGCTATGGAGAGGACTACCACTATCTCTTGTGTCGTCATCGTCAGATGCCATCGTTTAACGCGTTTGTCTCTCCTGCCAATATAACCATACCTTCGGGTGGAACATCTACATTCCGTGTGGATGTGAAAGGAAAGCTGAAGCGTCCTGCGAAGTTGGTGGTTACGGGACTTCCAAAGGGTTATACTACAAGTAGCTTACGTTTGCGTGCGGGTAGAAGATGGGAGGTGTCAATCACCTCGCCAAAGGGCTCAGAAGTTAAACGCTTCCCTATCGAGGTGCAGATGGAGTATCCTGGTCCTGATGGTCGTGAGCGAGCAGTTGTTTTGCCTGTAGATAAGATGTTACAAGCCTTCTACTACGAGCACCATATTCCAGCTGCGGAGTTGGCTCTCGATGTGATTGAGCCATCGCCTTACAGAATGTCGGTTGACTTCAATCTCGAGGAGCCATTGACCTTCAAACTGACCGATGAGGTTATACCTGTGAAGATTTTGGTGGATAAGGACCCTGGTTTCAACGATCCTATCGAGTTGTTGTTGGGCAAGAAGTCGGGATTGTTCTCGCTCGAGCCAATATCTATCCTTCCGGAGGAGACCGAAAAGACAATATATATAAAGTTGAATCCTACAGCGTTGGAGAAGATGAAGAGTCGAAAGGCTAAACCATATTGGCAGATGAATATTGTGGGTACTGTCAAGGGTGAGATTGTCCGTCAGGCACGCCGTACTTTCCAGAATGCAAAGTATCGTGCGATGACTACACTCTTCTTGGTTCACCTAGAGCGATAGGATAGGGTTTATGACAAAAGAAGTGTGGGTGTGTTTTCGAACACCCACACTTCTTTTGCTCTCTTGAGAACTATTAGTGGCAGTGGCACTCGCCCTCGCCACACTCGTGGTTGTGGTCACCGCAACCCTCGCAGCCATCGCCGCAGTGGTCGTGGTCACAACCGCAAGAGCAACCGCCCTTTGGAGCCAAATCCTCAGGAGTTACATCACGTACCTCAACAATCTCAACATCGAAGTTCAAGGTCTTACCTGCCATTGGGTGGTTGAAGTCCATCATAATGGTCTCCTCCTTCACCTCCTTGATGATACCGTTCATACGGTGGCCCTCTGCATCGCTCATAGGTACTACGTTACCCACGAAGAGCATCTCCTCGACAACCTTGCCATCAATCATAAAGATTGTCTTTGGCAACTCAACGATAGCCTCAGCGATTAACTCGCCATAGCCATCCTTTGGCTCCAAGGTGAACGATACCTTATCACCTGGCTCCTTGCCGATGAGTGCGCCCTCGAACTTAGGGAGCAACATACCAGCACCACATACGAACTCGAGTGGCTGTCCCTCTGGATTCTTATCTGCCACCTGACCATCAACGGTAAGAGTATAGTTTACCGCTACAAATTTTGTGTTTTCTACCTTCATAATTTTATAATCTTTAAGTTATTGCTAATTCTTAACTTATTCCTTTTTCTAAATCAAATGCAAAATTAAGAATTAAAAATTAAAAAGCAAAAAGGTCGAGAATTCTCGACCTTTGTTTTTCGTTTTAACCTTTCCGTTTACTCCACCTTCTTCCAGTAGCGAGAGAGCGAGATTGGGCCCAACGAACCCTTTACGCGCAAGGTCTGCTCATCGTCAAACGAACACTCCACCTTGTAGGTCTTACCGTTGATTGGCTTATAGACAGTTCCTCCGCCCCAAACATTCTTCTCGGCATTGTAGCGAATACCCTTGACAACTACAATCTGGTCCGATGGTGTGTTGCGCAACTCGGGGTTAGGGTTCTTGACATCCATCTTGCGAGTTCCGTCGGGGTGGTTAGGCTGCGAGAGCCAGATAATCTGTCCCTGGTAGGTGCCATCCTCGCACTTTGTGAAGCGTACCTTCGACTGGTTTCCCTCCTCCTCAACTTTGTAAACGCCAACGATTTTGTCGGCCGCTGTCTGGGCAAATGCGCTCACCGAAAAGAGCATTGCAAGCGTACAAACGCCCAACTTAAAAAGATTTTTCATACCTTGAAAATAGTTTTGTTTGCAGGGCAAATATATAAAAAATATGGGTAGTTGTCGCATAATTGCGAATAACTACCCATAAAATCGGTATTTTTACCTATTGGTTTGGTTGCCGTCCGTTACTCTCTTTTGCGGTACTTGCCGGCATACTTTTCGTTGCCGAAAACTTCGAGGTAGGTTACACCATTCTCCACAAAGACATTTACGGTGCACTTGTAGTAAGAGCCGATAGAAAGTTTATTGCCACTTATATTGTATTGCTCTCGCCTTCTTTCGTATTTCGATCCATCATAATGGAAATCCCACTGAATAGCAGTTCCATATTTAGTTATTTCAAGTTGAAGTGTATTCCCCTCCACCGGCTCCCAATAACCACAAATCAACTCCGCATAGTTCTTTTCGAGAGTTTTTGGTTGTGTTGCCTTTGGTTGAGTTTTTGGTTGTGGTTTTGGCGCAGTAGTAACCTTGCGAGGAGTCACCACAGCCTTTGCTTCGGCAATATCCTCTTTTACATCTGCCACTTCCTCTTTTACCTCCTCTACAATCTCTTCATTTACCCACTCCCTAATCTCGGCTTTAATCACATCCGAGTAGTTGCGGTCGATGTAGATACCCATAGCCCAAAAGAGCGAGGTTATCAGTATTATAAGTATGGTTTTCATTGTTTTTAAGTTGCTTGAGGTTTATATCTCATTCTTGCAGACAAGGTTGCGGTCGCCATAGCCATTGTCGATCTTGGTGACATACGGGAAGAACTTCGAGCGTGCAACCCACTCCAACGGGAAGGCTGCCTCGTAACGAGAGTATGGGTGTGACCACTCGCCCGCCAACCCCTCGGCAATGTGCGGTGCATTTGCCACCACATTGTCCGCCTCGCCATTTATCTTCTCGGCCTCACGCTTAATCTGCACCAAAGCCTCGATAAAGCGGTCCATCTCCTCCTTTGGCTCCGACTCGGTAGGCTCCACCATCAGCGTTTCGTGAACAGGGAACGAGAGGGTAGGGGCGTGGAAGCCGTAGTCCATAAGACGGTGAGCAACATCGCCACAATCTACGCCATAATCACGCTTGAAGTTGGTCAAATCGAGAATCATCTCGTGACCTACACGGCCCGTTTCGCCCGAGTAGTAGGTGCGGAACTCATCCTTGATGGCCGATGCCATATAGTTGGCATTTACAATAGCCATCTCGGTAGCTTTGCGTAAACCCTCCTCGCCGAGCATCTTGATATAGCCATAGGTGATTGGCAATAGGAGTGCCGAGCCCCAAGGTGCCGACGATACGGCAGTGATGCCCTCCTCGCCACCTGTTGCAGCTACGGAGTGTGAAGGGAGGTATGGTGCGAGGTGCGAAGCCACGCAGATAGGACCTACACCCGGACCACCACCTCCGTGAGGCATTGCAAAGGTCTTGTGAAGGTTGAGGTGACAGACATCGGCTCCGATAAAGCCGGGGTTTGTCAAACCAACCTGTGCATTCATATTTGCTCCGTCCATATATACCTCGCCACCAGCGTCGTGAATTGTGTCGACAATCTCACGAATACGGCACTCGAAGACTCCGTGTGTCGAAGGGTATGTTACCATCAAGGCGCACAACTCCGATGAGTACTGCTCCGCCTTAGCCTTCAAATCCTCGACATCTATGTTGCCGTGCTCATCGCACGCAACGGTTACAATTTTCATACCCGCCATTGCTGCCGATGCTGGGTTTGTTCCGTGAGCCGATGCAGGAATCAAGACGATATTACGATAACCCTGGTTGCGGCTTTGGTGGTAGGCGCGAATAACCATCAAACCTGCGTACTCGCCCGCTGCACCCGAGTTAGGCTGTACGGAGCAAGCTGCAAAGCCAGTGATTGTAGCCAAATCGTTCTCCAACTCCTCAATCAATGCGGAGTAGCCCTCGCGCTGGGAAGCAGGAGCAAATGGGTGGATATTCTGGAAGCCCGACAACGAGAGTGGCTGCATCAGGGCGGCTGCGTTGAGCTTCATAGTGCAAGAACCGAGCGAAATCATAGAGTTTGCCAACGAGATATCGCGCAATTCGAGCTGTTTGATGTAGCGCATCAGCTCGCTCTCCGAGCGATAGCGATTGAATACTGGCTCGGTGAGGTAAGGCGTTTTACGAGCCATAAAGTGCTGTGGCTCGGTTGCGAAAGCGACCTTCTTTGTTTTGCGTCCCTTTGCCTCGGCAAAGATTGCGATAACCTCCTCAACCTCGGCAGGTGTGGTAACCTCATCAAACGAGAGTCGAACCTTGAACTCCGAAGGGTAGTAGAAGTTGATGCGATGCTCCTCGGCTACCGACTCTACGACCGAAGCCTCCGCCTCTACATCGAGTGTGTCGAAGAAGTTTGTATTGGTCAATTTATAACCCAAAGCCTCGATGCCCTTTGCTGCGGTCAAAGCCGCGAGGTGGGCGGTCAAAGCGGCGCGATGCAAGCCCTCGGCGCCATTATAAACGCAGTGGAAACCCACAATCGAAGCCATCAAAGCCGATGCGGTGCAGATGTTCGATGTTGCACGCTCGCGCTTGATGTGTTGCTCACGCATCTGCAACGACATACGCAAAGCACGGCGGCCAAGTCTATCAACCGAAACACCGATAATACGACCTGGCATATTGCGCTTGAAAGCCTCTTTGGTAGCCATATAGCCTGCCGAAGGACCTCCAAAGCCCATCGGACAACCCAGACGTTGGGTTGAGCCGACTGCAATATCTGCGCCCCATTCGCCTGGTGAGGCGAGGAGTGCTAACGAGAGAAGGTCGGCATTTGCAGTCACCAATGCGCCTACTGCGTGCGCCGAAGCGACAAAATCGGAGTAGTCGCGCACCTCGCCATTTGCGGCAGGGTACTGCACGATAGCTCCGAACTCCTTGCCTGTGAAGGTGTAGTCGGCATAGCTATCCACGATAAGCTCGATGCCGAATGGCTCGCTGCGTGTGAGCAATACATCGAGTGTCTGTGGGAAGATATTTTCATCTACGAAGAGGAGATTTCTGCCCTCCTTTACCGCCTCGCGCGAACGAAGTGCGAACATCATAGCCATAGCTTCGGCTGTGGCTGTGCCCTCATCGAGCAACGAGCAGTTGGCAATCTCCATTCCAGTAAGCGAGATTATCGCTGTCTGGTAGTTGAGCAAAGCCTCCAAGCGACCTTGCGAAATCTCCGCCTGATATGGGGTGTAGGATGTGTACCATGCAGGGTTCTCGAAGACATTACGCATAATGGCTGCCGAGCAGGCATTAGGATAGTAGCCCAAACCAATGAAGGAGCGGAATTGCTGATTGCGTGCCGCCAACTCCTGGATGTGGGTGGCAAATTCGTACTCGCTCATAGCCTCGGATAGCTCGAGCGGAGCGTTTAGACGAATGTCCGAAGGGATAACCTGAGAGATAAGT
Organism: Alistipes sp.; assembly: GCA_045659225.1. Lineage (GTDB taxonomy): Bacteria > Bacteroidota > Bacteroidia > Bacteroidales > Rikenellaceae > Alistipes. Next base: position 3,186 of record JAZOWM010000090.1, on the reverse strand, counting down.
TCGTCTACCGAGCCAACACCAATAGTGTCGAGCATAGCTTTGAGAGTATCGGCATTGGAAGTTCCAATATGCCTATTTACAAAACGGTCAAACATAGTTTATGAAGTTTTAGTTGTTCCAATTACTACAAAGGTAGTAAAAAGTAGGAAACTTTTCAACTAAAACCTCAAAAAACAGATGTCGATTAGATGATATTTTTCAAGATTGTGTAGAGCTTTTGAACCGGAAGCCCCATAACGTTGTAGAATGAGCCCTCGATACCCTCGATACCGATGTAGCCAATCCACTCCTGGATACCGTATGCGCCCGCTTTGTCGAGTGGACGATATTTCTCTACGTAGTAGCGCACCTCCTCAGTATCAAGTGCGCGGAACGATACCGAGCTCTCTGCCGAGAATGAAATAGTCTGCGTAGCGGTGCGGAGTGTAACGCCCGTAACCACCTTATGAGTTGCACCCGAAAGTGACGAAATAATCTCGAAAGCCTCCTCCTCGGAGTGGGGCTTACCGAGAATTTTGTCGCCTAAAATCACAACGGTGTCGGCGGTGAGAAGTATATCCTTTTCGCCCAATGCGTGGGGATAGGCGTTGCTTTTGGGTTGCGAAAGATACTCGGCAACCTTATCTGCCGAGAGATCTGCTGGATAGCACTCCTCGCACTCGAACTTCTCGGCAAGCGTAAAGTCGATATCGCACGCAGCCAACAACTCCCTTCGGCGTGGAGATGCCGAGGCGAGAATAAGACGGTGATTTTTGAGTCTATCTTGCAGTAACATAGTGATTTATCGTCTTCTAAATTCGGAACAAATTACGGCTGTTGCAACCGCTACATTCAGCGACTCCGAGCCACAGCGGTCAGCCGGATATGGCGGAATAAGCAACTTGTGCGAAACGGTTGCAGCAACCTCTGCGGAGATGCCCTGGCCCTCGTTGCCCATAACGATTACACCCGCTTTGTCGAGCTCGGCCGAGTAGATATTTTCGCCTTCGAGAAAGGTACCGTATATTTTTGTATTGCTTTGATTACCAAGCCACTTGGCAAGGTTTGTATAATGTACACGGACGCGCAAAATTGCCCCCATAGTCGCCTGCACAACCTTCGGGTTGAAGCAGTCGGCGGTATCTTCCGAGCAGACGACATCCGAGATGCCAAACCAATCGGCAAGGCGGATAATGGTGCCAAGGTTGCCAGGATTTTGCACGCGGTCGAGAGCCAAAACGAGATTTTTGTCGGGCTTGACCGATGCGAGTTTGCTCTTTGGCAACTCCACGACCGCCAAGACCGAATTTGCGGTTTTGAGTTGCGAGATGCGCTCCATCTCCTTCTCGCTAACCATCTCACCTTCGGCGAAAATTGGCTTAGTCTGGTATATCTTGCGAATGCGGAGGTTGGAGTTGCGGATTTCGCCCACCAATTTCTCGCCCTCAGCAATAAATGCACCCAACTCCTCGCGACCTTGCTTGGTCGTAAGCGATTTAATATCAAGTATTTCTGCCCTGGTAATCATATTCTTTTGAGCTATTAGCTTTTAGCCGTTAGCCATTAGCTTTTTTATATTTTATATGTTTCGCCTTCACGAGCGATTTCGGTTTCGGGGAATATGGCTCGCGCCTCCTCCAACAAAGGTGTTGGATCCTTGTAGCGAGACGAGAAGTGTCCTATCAAAAGACGTTTAGCGCCTGCCGCCAAAGCCGTCTTTGCGGCATCTTCCGAGGTGGAATGACCTCTATCCTTTGCCTCTTTCTTGTGCGCTGCACCATAGGTTGCTTCGTGGTAGAGCATATCTACTCCTGCCACATATTTTGCCACTGCGCCCGAGCGATTGGTGTCGGAGCAGTAGGCATACGACTGCGGTGGATGTGCCACGAAGGTTATCTTCTCGTTCGGCAAAATTGTTCCATCTTCCAACTCTATGTCGTTGCCCTCTTTGGCTGCGACTATCTGCTTGACGGACAAGCCCCAACGCTCAATTGCGAACTTATCGACATTGCGAGCCAACGGCTTCTCACGGAAGAGATATCCCGAGGACGGCACTCGGTGGCGAAGTGGAATGCTCCACACCTCTACGGTGCGGTTTTCAAATATTATCTGGTGCTTCGTGGTATCGACCTCCACCCACTCCACCTCGTAGGGCAACTCCTTGTCGAAGTAGCGGAGATGGCACTCCAAAATCTCGCCAAAAGGCTTTGGTGCATAGATGGTTAGCGGAGTTTTCTTGCCGTAAAGACCGAGCGTCGAGATTAGCGGAAATATGCCAAAGCAGTGGTCGCCGTGCAGGTGCGAGATAAAGACACCTCGCAACTTCAACGGGTTGATGCCGCAGCGGAACATCTGCTGCTGCACACCCTCACCTGCATCGACCAAATAGTACTGCTCATTGCAGTTTACCACCTGTGCCGACGGGTGACCGTTTACGGTAGGCTTGGCAGACGATGCTCCTAAAATGGTTACGCTAATCACGGCTCAACTACTCTTTGTGTCCTGGACCTTTTGGAAACCACCCTTTCCTTACACGCTCTCGTTGCTCTTTCAACTCCAAGATGCTCCAAAACGACGAAAATGCGGTGACGCCAAGTATGGTCGAGGCAATTAAATTCTCAACCCAAATAGACAAAGCACAGAATATTATGCCAGCAACAAGGAAAGCCCACCAGCACTTTGTACCGAGATAGTACTCCGCCTTGATTACAATAGGATGAAAGAGTCCTATCACCAGGAAGGTCGCAAGACCAACTATTATTCCTGTGAAGTTCATCTGTCAATATCCTATTTCTGCGAAGCAAGCCAACGCTCTGCATCGAGTGCTGCAATACAACCCGAACCAGCCGCTACGATAGCCTGGCGGTAGTGTGGATCGCGAACATCACCTGCTGCGAAGATACCTGGAACAGAGGTCTTCGAGGTGCCTGGCTCAACTACGATATAACCCTGCTCATCCAACTCAACCTTACCCTTAACCAACTCGGTGTTAGGGTGATGACCAATAGCGAGGAAGAAGCCCGAAATCTCAATGTCGTACTCCTCGCCATCGCCCTTGCGAAGGCGTGCGCCAGTAACTCCGTCCATATCGCCCAAGACCTCAACGGTGTTGTGCTCGAACAAAACCTTGATGTTTGGAGTGTTGAAAACACGCTCCTGCATAGCCTTCGATGCACGAAGGAATGGCTTACGAACGATGAGGTAGAC